>DFYG01000158.1:7079-10221 GCA_002382605.1 Synergistaceae bacterium UBA4088
ATCATATCTGACGAGGCTGCCGGTACGGACGGAAAGAGCCAGGGCCTCGCAGATGCCACGCCTGAACTCACAGCTTTTGTTTCGGCAGGCAATGTCAACGAGATGGTTGAACTGCCACCGATGAAAAAGGTGATAGGTTTTCCCGAATCAATAGCCAATCTTTCGGGAGGAGCAGAAGAGAGCCTGCGCGGGGACGGATCCATGTTCATCGAGCTGCAGGCTATCATCGGATCTACCAATGAACTGGGCTTCAGCAGGATTGGATCCCGGTGGGTCTAGGAAAGGGGGCGGGCAAAATGTCAAAAAGGGTAGTCTGCTACATAAACCAGTTTTTTGCGGGTATCGGCGGTGAGGAACAGGCTCATATCCCACCTTCCTCGCGTTCCGAAACTGTAGGTCCGGCCATGCAGATCCAGAACATTCTCGGAAACGAGGCTGAAATTGTCGGCACTGTTATCTGCGGAGACAGTTACTACGGAGAGCACCTTGAGTCTGCCCGATCTGCGTGTACAGAACTCATCGCTGCTTTCAAGCCCGATCTTCTGATAGCGGGACCCGCATTCAACGCCGGACGTTACGGCGTGGCATGCGGGGACATCTGCGGGGCTGTATCCGAAACGCTGGGTATTCCGGCCTTAACGGGAATGTACCCGGAGAATCCCGGAGTGGAGCTTTACAGGTCCAAAACATACATTGTTCCTACTGCCGACAGCGCGAGAGGCATGAAGGACGCACTCTCTGCCATTTCCCTGCTGGCGATGAAGATCCTCAAGGGGACGGAACTGGGCGCGGCGGCGGACGAGGGGTACATCTCGAGGGGGATCCGAAAGAACTTCTTCCACGAGACTAACGGAGCACGCAGGGCCGTTGATATGCTCCTGAAAAAGATCAATGGCGAGTCTTTCGTGACCGAGTACGAGATGCCTGTCTTCAAACGAATAACCCCGGCGAAACCGGTGAAGGACCTGAAAAGGGCAACGATCGCTCTTGTCAGCTCTGGCGGGATCGTTCCAAGGGGCAACCCCGACCACATAAGAGTCTCATCCGCAGAATCCTACGGAGTTTATGATATCTCGAAACTCGACGACCTGACCCCGGAAATTTTCGAATCCATACACGGCGGCTACGACCGGGTATGGGCCAACGAGGATCCTGACACCGTTCTTCCTCTTGATGTTATGAGAGATATGGAGAAGGAGGGAGTTTTCGGGAAACTCTACGACTATGTCTTCACTACTACCGGAACGGGTACTGCAGTTGCAAATGCCGAACGCTTCGGCCAGGAGATAGGAGAACGGTTAAAAAATGACGGAGTAGACGCAGTTATTCTTACCTCGACCTGAGGAACGTGTACCCGGTGCGGTGCATCGATGGTGCGCGAGATCGAGAATGCGGCAGGGATCCCGGTGGTCCAGATCGCGACCATAGTTCCGATAATGTTGACAGTGGGCGCCAACAGGATAATTCCTGGAGTGGCCATACCTCACCCGGTTGGTGACCCTTCACGCGGTCGCGAAGGTGACAGGGCGGTTCGCAGGGACATTCTCGAGAGAGCTCTCAGGGCCATTCAGACCCCGATAGAAGAGCAGACGATCTTCACTGCATAGGTCTGTAAGGGGAATATTTTATTGAAAAGGGAGGGTCCGCAAAAGGGCTCTCCCTTTTTTATGGCAATGCCAGCGGGAGTGAGGGTATAATGAATCATTGCTGGAAAACAACCGCAGCGAAGGAGATCATTTGAGCCAGTTCCTTATAGTGACAAATAATCCACTTACAGTCGGAAAATACCCCGACTCACTAATGGTGAAAGGTACTCCGGCCGATGTAATAAAGGAGGCCGGAAAATTTCTTGTTGAAGGGTTTGTTCTCTGGAGCTCCCCTCTTCCCCCCAACGGAAGACTTATGGAGAACCCATTCCGCTCGCTCGTTCTGCGGAAAAGTTCTGACAAGTCATTCGGTGGTAGGGATTTCCTGCTGATACAGAACGCCTGGGACCGTTTCTCCGGTATGGTCTTCCTTCCCGTTGATGATTCCCGGGGAGAGGACCTTGCTTTCATGGATATGGAACTGCTTGAGACAGCGATGAGGGATGTCCGGGATCAATGATGGTATTTAAAGGGCCAGATCGGCGCCCTGTGACAGGCGACAGTCATTTTTTTAAAAGTGAGGGGAAGAGGATGGGTGATCTTTCGAGACTTGGTGAAATTATTTCCAGCCGCCTGACAAAGGATCCTGAAACACGGGCTGTGTGGTGGAAGGGTTCCTGGATGAGTGGTGCCGACTTTATGGCTCTTGTCAGGGAGAGTGAGGCATCCCTCCTGCAAAGCGGTTTTCGTTCCGGATCCCGCATAGCAGTCTTTATTCCCAACTCCCCGCTCTTCTGGAGCATCGCTGTAGCGGCATGGCGTCTGGGCGGAGCCATCGCGCCCCTCAACGCAAGAAGCGGGATCAAAGCGAGCGTACAGTTAACGGAGCATATCGATCCGATAGGTGCGATTCTCGGAGAGGGTATGGAGAACCTCGCCGAAGCCCTGAAGGAACATGGCATACCTTCAGTTTTCGCCTCCCCGGAGGGACCGCTTCCGGATTTCAAAGGCAGGGAAGCAAAACCCGAAGAAGAAGGTATCGCCGTGATCTTCGCGACATCGGGCACCACTGGTGCGCCCAAGGCGGTGCAGGTAAGCCACTCCAACCTTATAGACAACTCCCTCAAGGTACACCAGACGATCGAGGGTTTCGAGAGCGGCCGTATCCTTTTGAACGTTCTTCCCAACTTCCACTCTCTTGGTTTCACTATCTGCGGAGTTCTTCCTCTCTGCTGGGGGCTTCCCATGGTTGCGGTTTCATCGTTCATGCCGCTGAAGGAGACTCTCGAAGCACTTATTTCCGCGCAGGTCAGCATCATGATAGCGGTTCCTACCATGCTGCCATTCCTTCTCGGTGCTATCTCCAAAGAAGGCCTCTCCTTCCCAGCCCTGAAATTTATCCTTACGGGAGGAGGCAAGCTGGACCCGANNTCTGTTTCGAAGGATACGGACTGACAGAGTGCTCGCCGGTCGTATCATGCAATCCCTCCGAAAGATCAAGAAAACTGGGTACTGTAGGGCCGGCGCTTCCGGGATATGAGATCCAGGTACGTGAC
>DFYG01000069.1:0-5251 GCA_002382605.1 Synergistaceae bacterium UBA4088
CGTGGGGAGATCGGTGATCTCTACGTGCTCTCGGGGTGGATCCCATCCTACGCCATGTCCGGCATCCTTGCCTCCATCGAAGAAGACGCCCCGGGCACTGCCGTCTACACGGAAGAACCTCCCGCCGGTGCCAGGGGCATCCCCACGCTTCTAAGGAATCTTCCCTTCGTCCGGGCCTTTCAGGACATCATTGCCCTCTACAGCCTCCCGGGCTACGGCGAGTCGGACCCCACGATGATGGTGGCGGCCAGCTTCTGCCTCATGTTCGGTTTCATGTTCGGAGATGTAGGACATGGCCTGCTGCTTGCCCTGGGAGCTCACCTGCTTGTCGGCAAAGGTCTCATGAAGCGCTCCATGGGCCTCGTCGTCCAGACGGCGGGAGCCTTCTCGATCCTCTTCGGATTCCTCTACGGCAGCGTCTTCGGCATGGAGAATATTCTTTCGCCCATCTGGTTCTCCCCGATGAGCAACATGAACCTCCTGCTGGAGATCTCCCTGGGAACCGGTGTCTTCCTGATCACTTTGGGCATGGTGCTGAACGTCATCGGCCGCTGGCGGGAGCGCGACTACAGCCGGATGCTCTTCGACGGACAGGGACTCGCGGGGATCCTCTTCTACTGGACGACCGCGGCGGCGCTCTTCGCCCACTTCAGCGGCAGGACCCTCCCCTTTCCGGGTTGGGTCCTGGCCGTCGTCCTGGGGCTGCTCCTGGCCGCCATGGTATTCAGGAGCAGCCTGGCGCGACTCCTCCCCGGCCAGGCTGCCGACGGGGAGAGCAGGGTGGTCCAGCTCTTCGAGGTCTTCCACGTCCTCCTGTCCTTCCTCGGCAACACGGCCTCATTTGTCCGACTGGCGGCATTCACCCTGAACCATGTCGGCCTCTCCCTGGCCGTCTTCATGCTGGGTGACCTTGTCCGCGGGCTTCCGGGAGGGCTCCTGCTGAAACTTCTCATCGTGATCGGGGGCAATCTGCTCATCGTGGCGCTGGAGGGACTCATCGTATTCATCCAGACGCTCAGGCTCGAGTACTACGAATTTTTCAGCAAGTTCTACAGAGGGGGAGGGAACCCGTTCCTCCCGGTACGCTGGAAAGAAAACAAAGCCGGGGGTCAGCTTCCCTGGCGCAAGAAGTTTGTCGAAAGCAGTTGAGTTCAGGCAAAACCCGGCACACAGCAAAGGAGGAACCTACATGACAGGATCGATCTTCATGGCAGCCGCGATCTTCATCACGCTTGGTGCGGGATGCACTCTGAAAGGGAAAAGGGTCGCGAACCCCCGGCTGGTTCTGTCCCTCATCAGCGGATGCACCCTGGTAATGCTTTTTGCAGGATCTGCGCTGGCCGTCACCGACGGAGCAGCGGCAGCCTCGTCAGCTGCAGGTCTGGCCTACCTGGGAGCCAGTCTGGCCGCCGGGCTGGCCTGTATCGGCGCGGGCATCGCAGTGGCAGTGGTGGGCGCCGCCGCCCTGGGAGTGGTCGGAGAGAAACCCGAACTGCTTGGCTCCACGCTTATCTACCTTGGCCTGGCAGAGGGCATCGCCATCTACGGCGTGATCATAGCCCTTCTGATCCTGGGGAAGGTATAGCGCAGTGCGGGCCTTTCTCGTCAGCGACAACCACGATTCCATTGTGGGCATGAGGATCGCCGGAATTACGGGCGTTCTCGTCCACGGAAAGGACGATACTCTCAAGGCCGTCCGGGAGGCCCTGGAACAGGATGATCTGGGGATCCTTGTCCTCACCGAAAAAGCCGCGGCAGAGGTGCCTGAAGTTGTCCGGGAACTCCGCCAATCAGGCGAACTTCCCATCGTAGTGGAGATCCCCGACCGCCACGGGACAAAGCGTAACCCGGACTTTCTCACACGCTACCTCCAGGAAGCGATAGGAGTGAAGGTCGGATGAACGACGCCGAGATCAGCCGGAAGCTGGAGACCATGCGCGAGCATATCCTGGACAGGGCCACCCTCGAAGGACGGCACATCCTGGAGCAGGCCAGGGAAAAGGCCGATGCCTGGCGAAAAACCGAGACGGAACGTCTTGAAAAGGAGACGGAGCTTATCCTCCGCAGCGCACGATCCCGTGCCGACGAGATGAGGCTCAGGCAGACGGGGGCTGCGGAACGCGAACGTGACCGCCAGTCCATGAGGTCCCGCAACCAGTTCATCCATGAAGCCGCCCGATTGCTCGGCGAGGAGTTGGGCGGCCTCCGCAACAGGAAAAACTACCCGGCCGTCCTTCGGGGTCTCCTGGTGGAGGCGATGGAGGGAATGACGGGGGTGGAGGAGGTCCGGATCCTTCTTGCGGCGGGGGACAAATCTCTCTGCGATGACCTGGTCTCTTTCGCGAGCAAGCTCTACCCGGATGTCCGGTTTACCGCGGAAACGAAGTCCTCCCCCATTTCCGGGGGGCTCTGGCTCCTCTCGGGCGACGGCAAACGCCAGGTCAACTCCGACTGGGAGACTAAAGTCCAGGAATTGCTGCCTCTCCTGGCCGAGCGGCTTGGGCCGCTGCTCTGATGAAAAAGCCAGCCATGAACGAGGGAAGGATCATAACCGTCAACGGCCCCGTGATCCACGCAGCAGGCATGAAGTACTTCGGAATGCGGGAGATGGTGCGAGTCGGAGAGGGAAACCTCATCGGCGAGATCATCAGTATGGAAGGCGACGAGGCGGTCATACAGGTCTACGAGGAAACTGAAGGGCTCCGCATAGGAGAGATCGTCCAGGGCACCGGAGAACCGCTTTCCGTCTCGCTTGGGCCAGGTCTTCTCGGACATATCTTCGACGGTATCGGCAGACCTCTGAACACTCTCCTCCTGAAGGAGGGCTCCTTCCTTGGCCGGGGGCTTTCAGTGGAGCAGATCGACCCGGACCAGGAGTGGGCCATCACCCCCAAAGCCAGAACAGGGGATGTCGTAGCCCCCGGCTCCCTCCTGGCAGTCGTCCAGGAAACGCCGCTGCTGGAACACCGCATTCTCGTCCCTCCTGGTTTCTCCGGGGAGCTGACATGGATCATCGGGAGCGAACAGGCAAAGTCCCACACGATCATCGCCCGCATCCGCAACGAGCAGGGCAGGGAAGTATCGCTTCCGCTGGTCAGCCGGTGGCCTGTCCGGACACCCCGCCCCAGCCTGCAAAGGCTCCCGCTCCGGACCCCCCTCATATCTGGACAGCGTGTCATCGACGGACTCTTCCCCATCGCCAAGGGCGGAGCGGCCGCGATACCCGGAGGCTTCGGCACGGGCAAGACCGTGACCCAGCATCAGCTTGCCCGCTGGAGCGATGCCCAGCTAGTCATCTACATTGGCTGCGGAGAACGGGGCAACGAGATGACGGAAGTTCTGGAGGAGTTCCCGAACCTCAAGGATCCCCGATCCGGACACCCGCTGATGGAGCGCACCATCCTGATCGCCAACACATCGAACATGCCGGTGGCGGCCAGGGAAGCCTCCATCTACACGGGGATCACCATCGCCGAGTACTACCGGGACATGGGTTACGACGTGGCTCTCATGGCCGACTCCACGTCACGCTGGGCGGAGGCCATCCGCGAGATCTCCGGCAGGCTCGAGGAGATACCGGCAGAAGAGGGGTTCCCGGCCTACCTGCCGACCCGTCTGGCCGAATTCTACGAGCGGGCTGGCCGTGTCGAGACAATGGGCGCCCGCCAGGGGAGCATCACCATCATAGGAGCCGTATCCCCGCCGGGTGGAGATTTTACCGAACCGGTCACGCGCCACACGAAGCGGTTCATCCGCTGCTTCTGGGCCCTCGACAAGCGCCTGGCCAACGCGCGCCACTTCCCGGCCATCAACTGGCTCGACTCCTACAGCGAGTACGCCGAAGACCTTGAGGACTGGTTCAACTCCGAGATAGACCCGCGCTGGAAAGAGCGCCGTGACCAGGCAAGGGACCTGCTGGCCGAGGACGACCACATACAGCAGATCATCCGGCTGGTCGGAGAGGACGTCCTTCCGGACGATCAGCGACTGGTCGCGCTCTGCGCCCTCCTTGTCAAGAACGGATTTCTCCAGCAGAGCGCCTTCGGCCCCGAATCCTACCAGTCGCCAAAAAAAGGGTTCGCCATCCTGGACCTGATCCTCCACTTCTGGGAGAAGGCCCGCGAAATGGTCAAAAGCGGAGTTCCGCTCTCGCTCATCAAAAAACCACCCGAGGTAATGGAGATCACCCGCATCCGCGAGCTGCCCCCCGACGACGGAGAGGCNNAGGACCGTAACAGGGAAAGGAGGGATCCGGTCTTGATCAACACCGAATACATCGGCATACAGGAAGTAGACGGACCCTTCATCCTGGTCGAGGGAGCACGAAACGTGCGCTACGGAGAAATAGTGGACATCAGGGACCCTCGCGGGGATCTCCGCCGGGGCCGCGTCATCCTCGTCAGCGAAAAGGCATCTCTTATCCAGGTATTCTCGGGCACGCAGGACCTGATCCCGGCCACCACAAGGGTACGCTTCCTGGACCGTTTCCTTGAATTCAGCGTTTCTCCCCAGATACTGGGACGCATATTCAACGGTCTCGGTGAACCTCGCGACGGCTGCGGCGCTGTCTATGGCGGCAAACCGAAGAATGTCAACGGCCAGCCCATCAACCCTATGGCCCGCCAGTACCCCAGGGACTTCATCCACACCGGCATCTCGAGTCTCGACACCCTTACCACCCTCATACGCGGACAGAAACTGCCGATCTTCTCCGGCAACGGACTCCCCCACAACAGGCTGGCCGTGCAGATCGCCACACAGTCACGCCTCGTGGGGGCGGACAACTTCGCCATCGTCTTCGCGGGCGTGGGCATCAAGCACGATGACGCCGAATTCTTCCAGCGCCACCTGATTGAGAGCGGAACCATCCGAAACATCGTCATGTTCCTGAACCTGGCCGACGACCCGGTCATCGAGAGGATCGCCACTCCGCGCTTCGCCCTCACCACTGCCGAATACCTTGCATTCGAGCTGGACATGCACGTGCTCATCATACTCACCGACATGACCAACTACTGTGAGGCNNGAGGCCCTTAGGGAACTGGGGGTCGCCCGCGGTGAGGTTCCCAGCCGCAAGGGCTACCCCGCATACCTGTACAGCGACCTGGCCTCCCTCTACGAAAGGGCCGGCATCCTTACGGACCGCAAGGGGAGCCTGACCCAGCTCCCTATCCTGACCATGCCCAACGACGACATCACCCACCCCATCCCCGACCTGACGGGCTTCATCACCGAGGGGCAGATCGTCCTC
>DFYG01000069.1:5291-5430 GCA_002382605.1 Synergistaceae bacterium UBA4088
TACAGCAGGGTCCAGGAGATCAAGGCCCTTGCGGGAGTAGTGGGGGAAGATGAACTGAGCAGGACCGACCAGGCGTACCTGGCCTTCGGAAGGGACTTCGAAAAACTATTTGTCAACCAGGGATTCGACGAGAACCGCG
>DFYG01000065.1 GCA_002382605.1 Synergistaceae bacterium UBA4088
AAACAACGGGGGGGCAACGGGGGTGGAGAATGATGGTCAGCTATTGATTATTATTGATGTTGTCTGGAAATGGGGGGACAAAGGGAACTGAAAAGAGGTCTCTTGAAGTGATTATGAAGCGGGGGTCCCCGCTCAGGGAATGGTCTTGGCACTCTCTGGCGACGCATTATTTAATCATCATGGGGCAGGAATTCGCGTCTGGTTCCCCCATATGTTGTTGCTTTAATTGATTATCAGCTGTGTATCGAGCAAATGCGGACAGGTTGCGCTATCTTGGAAAGTATAGCGGGGGGATAACGGGGGGGTGGAGAAAATTCCAGGAACTTGGCTCATGCACTCCGAATGAGGATAGAATAACATATATCACCGCCGCCGTTTAAAGATCCCCTCGACCTGAAGGACACCATTAGCCGTTACCTGGCCGAGAGTCATTGGCCGATGATTATTGCAGAAGGATTCGACATAAACCTTCAGCAACCGGCTTTGACGGAGGATGTCCAGTTCTCCGGAGAGATGGTTCACCACCTCTTGCGTTACCAAGGTAATCAGCTTTGCTCGGGCGCGTGACGCCATAACGTTAAATCGATTAAGACTCATCAGAAATTCATCCTCATCTTGGATTGCATCCTGATCACCCAGCGCGAAGGAGGCTATTATCACGTCACGCTGTTGCCCTTGGAACCGCTCGACTGTGTCTACAGCGTCACGGATCAATTGGCTCGATGCCCCCAATGGTCCAAATACCTGCTGCAGCCTTGCGACAATTAACGCCTGCTGGGCTCGATGAGGAGTCACGATTCCGATCCCACTCCGCCAGAACTCGACCATTGTGTACGGGGTATGGGGAGCGGGTATCACGGCACCTGAGCCTGGGTCCCTTTCATTCTCGATCCGGTTGCCTAGACGGCCGTACAGCAACAAGGTCAGCGCCCCTACCGAATCGGCCTCAAAAGGATTCCATTGGCTGCTGCGACCCTCGGGATATACAAAGCAACTGACTGGAGCGTCAGGATCAAGCAGCGATACCCATTCTGGCGTCCAGAAAAGTGTCTGTGGCCATCCAGTCGGAGACTGCATCGTCGGGAAAGGTGAAACGACATCAATTCGCATATCGGGCGAATAACTCGTAAGCGACCTGTCGTACCCCGCTTCGTGAGCCAACTCAACAATCTCGCGACTTGACCGATAGTTCTCTTCCAAGATGGCGGGTTGAACTTGGTGGAGCTGACCGAAAAAGCTGTAGATCGAGCCGACCATCGCTTCGAGACCGACCGGCGCTTTCGCTTGGTGGATCGGCGGCAATTGCTTTGGATCGCCGGCGACCACGACGACTCCATCTGCTGCAAGAGATGCAAACGGAAGAATCGAATGAGCAACATCCACCTGTGACGCTTCATCGAGAATGATGCAATCGAAGAATTCCTGCCGGGCTGCACCATTCCCAGTGACCAAAAGGTTATGAGTCTGCTCAGGAGTAGCCCCCACTACCGTGATTCCCGTGCCGTTCTGAAGGCGTTGCCGTAGCTGCTGCACCGCAGTAGAGGGATTCCATTTATTCAGTTCCAGGTCGAGACCGGCGGGNNTAACTGGAACGAATACGCACGCACCGAAGGTCAGGGTGCTGAACCATCTGACCAACGGCAGCGACCGATTCCAACAAAACATTATCAAGGGCGTTGTATGTAGGAGCGCAGACCAGAAGGCGCAGTGGAAGATTGCGCTGCACCGCATCGACAACCGCTCCGAGTACGACTGCTCGGAGTGTCCGGCTTTTTCCCGTTCCCGGAGGACCCCACACAGTCTGAAGCCGGTGGCTTAACGACGCCTCCCACGCCGTCCACTGTGACGGATTCAAGGTTATTCCATTCTGCTCAAGATGCTGCCTGATCGCTGGTAAATTCCTTATCACCGCCGCATTCGCCAGAGCATTGCCCGACCACAGCAGATTCGCTACCGGACTCCCCGCTGTCTGTCGGCCACTTCGTCTTATGGTCAGTCCTACTGCTCTACGCACAAGCGCATTGTTTCGTGCGTTGGGAGGATTGCCAATGGCATGCAAAGTCTCTCGCAGTTTCTTCGTGAAGGTGTCAACCCACACAGGATCGAGAATGACATCCTGACTAAAATCCGCCAACCCGTGCCGTTCCAGATCATCAAGCATCATCGGATATCGATTATTGGGAAGCAAAGCGATGAGGCCAGCATCGCGATCGATGGCAACGATGCGGACCCCAGTCACGGTCTCCATGTAAATTCGCCATCCTGACCCATTCGGTGGCTCCAGCGGGGTTCCTCGTGTTACCAATTGAAGTGCCCTATCGAGGAGACCTGGCATATTCTCGGGAGCTAAAGCAAAGCTGAAATCTCCCTCACGTGCCTTCACTTCTCTCGATTCGGGTCTCATCTCATAAACCCGCATTCTTGGAAGTCGCGCAATGCCTAACCGAGCAAGTGCCGTGGTCTCTGCCGCGTCGGTAAGCCTGCGTGTGAGGCGCGCACTGCGGTATCTGGCCTCCCGCTCCTCTGGAGGCATGGCCCTGATCTGGTGAACTTCCAACTCACCAAGGGCCGCGTTGAGACGCGCGAATCCGTACCACAACTGCCCATCGAAGCTGATTCCGGTTTGGCGTTGAGGTGGTTCTATACGGATTTCCGGCGCTATCTGCTGGAGAGTGGGTCGGAGGTCTTCCTCAAGTCGTCTGGTGATCGCCTCAAGAGCGCCCAGTTGCTTGGTCATGGTTTCGCGCAGGGTCACAAGCTGGTCGGACCATAATCTTGGCCTTGTCACACGCGCCCAAATTTCATGTGCACGTTCACTTGGGATCTGGTCACTTAACGCATCTTCAAATAAAGGATGTACCGAGAATGCCGCCACTTGGGCGGGCAAAGATGCCTGGTGGTATGCACGGGCCGTATGGAAGAGGGTGTAATAATGGGGAATCGGGGCCGCAAGCAGGGTTCGTACGACTTCACGAACAATAGTGACTGGTGATCTTCGCGTTGCCATGGCGGCATTGGGTAGCAATTCATCTGGAGGGAAAAGCCACGCGAGGTGTTGGATTGATTGATCCGCGAGAATAACCTGCAAATGACGGCCGATTATCCTGGTGAGATGCTTATATTGGACTGAATCCCAGATATAGAACTGGACTGTCGTACTCGCGTTGCGGCTCCGGGCATCTGTCAAGATTGTGTTGATGTTGTCGAGAAATGCCATTAATTCCCGCCGCTCAACGTGTAGATTCTTCTGATCGATCACGTGCGTGTGCGGCCCATAAGCCTGCGTGGCTCTCTGACCGACATATCCAAACGGTTGGGGCTCAACCCAGAATGCCTTTACACCCAAAGCGAAGGTGATCGCGCTGCCCAAATCGAAATCGACCGAAAGGTAAATGTGCAGATCCGTATACTTGGGCATTACGCCAGAGGTACCGCTTTGCGGTGGTATGGTCGACTGCTGGACCTGAAGGGATGCTGCTCTTCCGGCCACAACGTTGCGGGTGGCTCTGAGGGAGTAATGCGCGTTAAAAACCACAGACGTCGGCTGAAGTTGGGCTAATGAGGGAACGTTCGAAATCCCTTGGTCGCTCAAGGCTGCAGATGCTCCTCGGGAAATAAAAGCGACTCTACTGAGGTGATCCGTTTGCTCAGCTGTCGGCATGCAGTGAAGACGATTTGCCGTGGGTTGACCGCTTTGATCAAGCCACGGATAGCCAAGGTAGTCACATCCCTTGCATCTGTTGTCCACATGCCAGGGGTGTTGATGCCAGGGGCAAGCGAAGGCCTGCGGCAGATCCGTCGTGAAAAAGTGTTTTACCCTGCCGACGAACACCTCAAATGGGACCGCTTCGAGATCTTCCTGCATCGCGTCCCACATCTGCGCGTAAGTAGGTGTGCCACCTTGATCTTCAATTTCCCTACAGGTACTCACGAGGCATGAGGCATCATGCGACCCTGGCCAGATCGCGGCGTCTGGAACGACCACGTAACGATTGTCCAGGCGCTTATCAACGAGCCAGCCAGCCAATGCCATAGTGTAAAAAGTGACTTCCGCAAAGTAGGAAGGTGATGGTTCTGCCGTGAGTTTGATATCGATGACTCGGAGTTTGATCCGTTGGTCGTCGTCAGCAAGCCAAAGGACTGCACCGGCCGGGGTTACATATTTATCGATGTTTGAAGTAGGCGGCAGCACTTCAATAAGGTCGGGACGTAACCGGGTGTAATTCAAACCATAGCTCCGCTTGTATCCCGCGATCCCCAGTGCCCCCTCGAAAGCAGGCTCCACATCAAACTGCGACTCTACAAGGAATGATCCCTGCGGGGCTGTGGGCAGATAATCGAAAAGCTCTATCTCCCGGAACCGTTCCCGGCCGGCTTGATTCGTGTAACGGTCACCTATGACAACAGCAGCGCCGAAAGTATCCGAGAGGTCGGCGATCTTCTCTGCCTGCCACTCCTCACCGGCTTGGGCCAGGTATTCAAGGCCGGGACGTGGCGGTTGGACCGGTGGCATGCCCTCGGCCGTTCTTTCTGGTTGGAAAGCCTGGGTGGCAGGACTCAGGTTCAACCTGAGCAGACGGAGGCATTCTGTTCTGATGAATTGCGATAGGGCCTCTTTTCCAACCTGTGGCATCTGTCACCGCCCTCCAGTAGGTTTTGGTTTCAAGGCGTCCGAGAGTGGCATGAGATTGTGCGCGACTGGAGCAATGACAGCCGATGCCACGATCATGGCGCGTTCGAGGTTTAAACGGTCCGGGTCGCGGAAACCGATCCGTCTGGTCTTAGCCAGGTCTTTTGCGTATGCGGATGCCTGCTGTTTGGCCTGTTTGATTGTGGTACGCGAAACCACCGTTTTTCCCGACGTTACGCAAGAGACCTGATTGCCCTTACGGCAGACGAACACGGCGTCCCATTTGATGGTACCTTCATGGGAATGAAGCCCGCCTTGCCCTTCACCGCGCAAGGGCAAAACGGTCGTGCATTTCAATCCGGAACGGGCAAGCGCATCCCCGAGTGCGCTCCAAGCTACAGGTGATTTGTGGTGGTAGGTAAAAACCAGGATTCCATCCTTTTTTAGCACCCGACGACATTCACCGAAAATACAGCTCAGTCTGCTCCGGTAGATCTCGACAGATTCCTCACCCCGATCCGTCAAAGCGAGGTTTTCCTTTATTGGTGCGGGAAGCGTCGGATCATCGTATGGAGGTTCGGCCACACCAAGGGATTGGTGCCAAGCCAAGTAAAAATCGGAAAGTTCTGAGTAGCTCAAATTGTCGAAATACGGCGGATCGGTGAGGATAAGGTCGATACTGCCATCGGGAATCCCATCGAGGCTTTCGGATGTCTTGGTGGATATCGAAGCCCAGGAAGATCCGCCCAGGACTCTCCATGGGTGTGTTGATACTTCCAGTGCCGCCGCAGAGGGACGACTCTTGGCTAACTTGCGTCCTCCTTTGGGATCGAGATCGGTAGGTGAGACTGTGAACGCGACCGCTTTGGCAATCTTGCCAAGGACGTTTGGGAAGGTCCCCCGCCCGATGCGGTCAAGCCACGGATTGATTTCCACCGGGCGGGTAATGTGTCGGTACCCATGGATAGAAAACATCGGGCTGGTTCGTCGATATCCGAACGCATAGGCTGTGTACATGCAGTTCGTCGTGAGGTGTTCGCTGTAAGCGATGGCCAGCAGCCGACGCAACCTGGAGTTTTCAATGTTTCTTATGGCTTGGCCCAGCAGAGTCAAATGCAGCAGTTGGCGATCGTTGAAGAGATCGCGATATCGGCTGAATCCGTGAATCAAAGGCCGCTGATCGGATCGTCCATCCGTCGGGAGGGCTCGCTCGGGTGCAAAGCAACCACCGGCTTGTTCGATATTCCTCAGTTTCTTGCTCGCCTTGCTGTAACGGATTTGGTCGCCTTTGCTTGCCGCTTTGAAATGGCGTGTGACGCCATTCCTGGTTTCTTCAAGGTACTCTTGGGCAAAAAGCCTCCAATTAGGCTTTGTTGGCTTTTCTCCCCGCTCGGCAAGTCCGGAAGAAGTGCCGCATTCCGGACAACGTACCTTACCTTGATCAAGCGTCCCCTGGGCAATCCTTGTGCGAGCCCCGCATCCGCATCGAATTTCCTTGCGAGTTATGGGAAGCTCCGCCACCTCATGGCATTCTTTGCAGAACACCCACTGCAGACCTTTTTCCTTGCTGTAAGCCAACTGGTAATGTGGATGAACCTCAAAGGTGTGTCCGCAGTTGCCGCAGATTCGACACTCCACCCAGAAATGATGCAAGACCACTCTCTCGCCTGAGCCCGGAACATTCGTCTTGTGGAAGGAAGCAAGTTGTGCGGATACCGTCGCGCACAACTCCGAGATTTCAGGGGCTGCCGGATCGTATGTAGCGGCTTCAAGTTCAAAACGCGTGATGCAAGTAGCCACCGGATCGATGTCATATCCAATCACGCGAGCACCGCAACGCTCAGCCTCGACAAGGCTGGTTCCTCCGCCCACAAAGGGATCGAGCACTACCGCGCCATCAAGAGACAGGTCTCCGAGATACAGTTTCCAAAACCTATCAGCGTCCTTGGGCTTTAGAGACAACCCAGTCAAAATGGCGCGGAATTGAGAACCAAGCCGGCGCGCGAACCAGCGATGGATCCGGTAGATCGGATTGGTGCACTGGCCTTCCCGAAGAGCAAGCTCAGCGATCTCAGCGATGGGTACATTGCCCGACTCCAGCAATGTATGTTCGGGGAAAGCCGTGAAACTTTCTGCACGCTCCAAGCCCTCGATAGTATGCGCTGCCTGAGATGCGCACTGAAACACAATCATGGCGCTCCTCTCTTATCCGTCTTCCTCAGCATGACAAGATCGTCATCCAGCCCGTGACGGAGAATGTCGAGTCTTGGGGAAGCGGCCCTAACGCTCTCGGCCTGAATCAGTTTGATCCGGAAAGGGAAGAGGCTCGGGCTGTCGATCAGATCTTTCAGCGGAGCCGAGCCGTTTGCCCGGGCGTAGAGGGATGCTTCTACCAGCCAGGCGATCAGTCGAGAATCATCAATGGCGAGCGTTGCCTCGGCGGAGTAGACGCCCTTTGCGCCGGTCTCCTGAATCACACCCCAGTCGAGGAACGAACGTAGAACGTAACGAGTACGACGTGAGACCGTCTCTCTTTCGCCGTATTGTTCACGAATGCGGCGTTGGACATGTGCTGCGGCCGCAGTGCCTTGAAGTCTTAACAAACGTCCAACTTGAATGGCCACACCGGACCAGAAAGGGTATGTGGCCATGACCATGCCCCAATGGATGACAAAGTGTTCTCGTCGAGGAAAACGCTTGAGCAGTTCGAGGCCTTCCTCACGGAACGGTGACGGAGGAATCAGCCATGTCCTCAAAAGGATAGTGATCGTTTTATCAATCGATCCCCGGACATCCGACCTTTCAGATCGAAACGTTCCTTTTAGATCTTCTCTCAGAATCGCCTTTATGCTGTTTGCGTCATTTCCGGCTAACGCAAGGGATGCAGTTCTCTCAAGCCAATCAAGACGAATGAGGCGGTCGAGGCCGATCTGCATGAATCTGTCCCGCGTCATTATTTGCCCCTCCTTTCGATTTGGATCAGAGGGACGATGATTTCTTCGATAGAAATACCTCCGTGACTTACGATACGTTGTTTTTCTTGGACAAAGGCCTGCCGTGAGGGCGCGAAGAGGGGGTGATAGTTTTCCGGTAAGCCCACTGAATCCCATTCCAGCGCCGTTGGAAAGCGTTCCTTCATCTTGTTGCGAAATGCTGCATCCGGATAGACACGGACGCGTTCTCCGCGCAGGTCTGCAACAGCTCCTTCCGCAGGACGGCCGCAACCTGCTGCTTCGATGTTGCCATGATCGGAGGTCAGATAAACCCGGAATCCATGATCTAGTAGTAGATCAATAATCGCGCTAAGATACTGCTGCTTAGCCCACTGGCCGACTTGATTGTGCATGCCGGCAGTGCCCATTTCCATCCCGTGCATGATCTTGTCGACTTTGTCGATGACAAGCCCGGCTATCCTCGCCTGCGGATGAGACAGCGCTTCCGCCACAGATTCCAGGCTGCAGTCACCCAACCCCTTGATGTACACTACCTGATTGGTTGTGTAGCCATGATCCGCCCAGAACTGTACCCAGAGCGCCGGTTCCTTGTCTGTAGTTTGGATGCTGTTCGGGAAAAAAATGGGTGCCTTGCCGGAAAAGGCAGCTTGGCGCGAAACGGAGGTGAGCGTGGGAATCCATGCAAAGACGGCTTGGTCACGAAAGAGGAAGCCGGGTTTCTTTGCCGCGAGGGCGCCACGAATCACCAACCATTGATCCATGGCCAATCCGTCCACCAGAATCAGAGCGAGCTTCGCTTGATGCCCATCGTCCACCTGACGAGCAAGAAAGCGCGGGAGATGATGCAGCATAACCGGCGGCACCGGAGGCAGGTTGACCAGTCCT
>DFYG01000181.1 GCA_002382605.1 Synergistaceae bacterium UBA4088
AGGCCAGGGAATGCGCAGCCATTATAGAAAGGTCTGACAGGATCGTTTTACTGAGTGGTGCAGGCATGTCGACAAGCGCGGGTCTGCCGGATTTTCGGGGACCGGACGGAATATACAGTCGCAGGATGGGAGTCGAACCGGAAAGGATCTTCGATATAGACTGGTTCCGTGAAAAACCCTCCTTCTTCTACAACTTCCATCGGGAATTCCTGAGGTCGCTTGAAACCGTCGAGCCGACCTTTTCGCACCGCTTCTTTGCATCCCTGGAGAGAATGGGAAAGATCTCCGGAGTGGTTACACAGAATATTGACGCACTGCACCAGAGGGCAGGTTCGAAAAAAGTTCTCGAAGTACACGGCAGCATCTGGAAAAGTTTCTGTATGAACTGCGGCAAAGAGTGGGGCTACGAAGAGAGCCTGTCTCTTGCGTTCTCCTGTGATGTTCCGCACTGCGATCTCTGCAGCGGGCTCATCAAACCGGATGTCGTCTTTTTCGGGGAGATGGTGAAATATCTGAAAGAGAGCCGGGAGCTCGCCCGCACCGCCGACCTTTTTTTCGTGGCAGGGTCATCCCTGAACGTTACCCCCGCCGCTCTGCTCCCATCGATGACCACTGGAAAGATAGTCGTTGTAAACAAGGGAGATATCGAACACCAATATCTCCCACGTGAACGCATCGATATTCTTGCCGGGGAGGATATCGACACATTTTTCCGGGCGGTGGAAGAAGAGATACAGAGAGGCGCTTTACACTAAAGCCCCAGTGAGCCGGCTGACAGCCCCCTGAAGAAACGAACCGCACACTGGCCGATGGTTTTGGTATTATACCCCCCCTCCTGGACGACAAGCGTCGGGACACCTACGGAACCGATCGCTCTTCCGTTGCTCTCGAAATCGGCAGATTTCAGGGACCATGAACCGGTTGGATCACCCGCTGATGTGTCATACCCAAGCGAAACGATCAGAAAATCAGGGCGGAACCAGGAGATCTTCCTGATGGCTTTATCCAGGGCGTCTTCGTATAGCTTCCCCTCAATGTTTTCGGGAAGCGGAATGTTCATATTAAAACCGAACCCGTTTCCTGAGCCTCTTTCATTCTCGAAGCCGGAAAAATATGGATAGGCAAAACCCGGGTGCCCGTGTATTGACACCGTCAATACATCGTCCCGCTCCCAGAAAATGTCCTGCTGCCCATTTCCGTGGTGATGATCGATGTCCAGGATGCATACCTTTCCATGCCGGCTCAGGTAATGCGCCGCGATGGCGGCGTTGTTGAAATAACAGAACCCTCCGAATACGCGTTTCTCCGCATGGTGCCCGGGAGGGCGGACAAGGGCGTACGTAAGGCGGGTCCCTTCGAGAAGCAGTTTGGCCCCCGTCAGCGCAGCGTCAACAGCCTCCCTGGCCGCCAGGAACGCGTTTCGGGAGAGCGGGGTGAATGTGTCGATACAGTAATATCCGGCCCGCAAGGGAAGGTATCTGGGGGGATGAGCGGCATTCCTGACCGGGAAAACATAAGGGTATACCGATTCTCCTTCAGGAAGAGAGAGACAGACGCGTTTCAGGTATCCGACAAAACCGCTTTCGTGAACAGCCAGAATGTGGGAGTCTCCGAAATGTCTTCGGTGGACCGGCTGAAAGATCCCGGTTTTATCAAGATGGGTCGCTATCACTCCGATACGGACAGGTGATTCGACATAACCTCTTTCCCGTACATGATGAATTGCATGGCCGGCGTTCACTACGAGATGTATCCTTTCATCGGGAGGCACGTTCCCTGGCGGTTTTGCCGGAAGGGTTCCGGATATGTATTTAAAGTCCCTCAGGCGCACCGGGTCATCCTTGAGGGAACCAATGACCTTTTCCCGATACTCGGGAGGACAGAGCTTCCCGTATTTTTTCTCCAGGATCGCCCGCACTATTTTTTTAGCTTTCTTCAAAGGGAGATCTTTCCCTTTTCCCAGGTCGTCAAAAACCAGGTATGGGGAGCAATCCTCACCGGGCTGGACTGGTGTTTCATAGAGGGTTCCGATTATCGGCCTTGCCCCGTAGCGTTCGTAGAATTTGAGGCGGGAGACGTTCTGCCTGAGCCTTTTTTCTCCCGGGCATAGCTGCGGGACATCGGGAAGACACTCGAAAAACAGGCCAACGCATTTCAGCGCAGCCGCTTCCTCCCTGACCCGTTCGTAAAGCGCCCCGCCTATGCCGCGGCCAGTGGATCGACCAGCCGCAGCAATCCAGTCAAGGTAGCAGAAAGAGGCTATCGGGTCATAAAGGGCCAGAGCAAAACCCTTGACATGGCCTCCTGGACCTTCGCCCACAAAAAGCATGGCCTGAAATCCAAAACGCAGCTGTTCTCTCAGTTTACCCGGCAATCCGGAGATCTCTTCCTTCCTGATATCCGGGAATTGCTCCAGGAGTATTGCCTGGACAGCCTCAACTGCCCTTTTATTGGCAGGGCTCACATCATCATGGACGCGGCGGATGCGGAACACGTTTACACCCCCTCTTTTTGTTAATGATACTCCATTGCCGGATCCGGAATGCAGTTGCAGGGGTACAGGAGAGGTGTTATTATTCTACTAATTCGTATGAAAGAGGCGGTAGCGTTGAATACCCGGTCTGTTGCAGGAGGAGCTCTTTGCGTTGCATTGGGAATTGTTCTTCCCATGGCTTTTCATCTGACAGGTATGGGTGGCAAGGTGTTCCTTCCCATGCATATTCCGGTTTTTCTTGCAGGACTTCTGTTCGGACCCCGGACAGGGCTTATCGCAGGCGTTCTGTCTCCGGCCCTTTCATCGCTTCTTACCGGAATGCCCCCTATAATGCCGCCGGTCGCCCAGGTGATGCTGTTTGAACTTGGAGCCTACGGTTTTCTTTCAGGCTGGATCCGCCAACGTTCCAACAGCTACATTCTCCCCCTTGCAGCAGCAATGTTCGGAGGACGCATCGTCGCGGGCCTTGTTGGCTGGGGGCTGCTTCCGCTTTTCGGATTTCCCGGGCTTCCCGTACTTTTCCCTCTGACCGTGTCGCTGGTCACGGGGCTTCCCGGCATCGCGCTGCAGATCCTCTCTCTCCCGGCGCTGGCTTCTCTGCTGGAAAGATCGTTTTTCCCCGGGGCAAAACATGCGTCCGCGACGCCGCATCATGAAGACTGATACAATGAATTTCTTTGACCGGAATGCCGGGCATTGGGATCAGACAACCCAGCCCTGCCCCGGTCGTATCGGCAGGCTTCTCGATTCACTTGGGAGCCTTTCGGGAAAAAGGGTCCTCGATGTCGGCTGCGGGACAGGTGTCCTTTTCCGGCCCATCCTTGACCGGATAGGTCCTGCCGGGAATCTGGCCGGGCTGGACCCCTCCGGGAAAATGCTCGACAAGGCCCGCGAGAACTGTTCTTGTCTGGAAGTCCTTCTTGTACAGGGTTTTGCCGAATCGATGCCGTTTGAAACAGGATCATTTGACGCCGTAGTCCTCTTCTCCTGCTTCCCGCACCTTGCGGATCCCGAGACGGCTCTCTCGGAGTCCGCCCGTGTACTCTCACCCGGGGGGCGGATCCTTATAGGGCACGCCTCAGGCAGAGAACACATCAACAGCATCCACAGGGATATCGGAGGAGCTGTCGCGGATCATCTTCTCCAACCGGCACCTGTCCTGGCGGAGAGACTTGTTTCCGCCGGATTCGAGGTTGACACTGCCATAGACGGAAATGACCTTTACTGCATAACAGGAACTCTCCGGAAAAAACCGTGGTCAGGATAACCACCCGTTTTCAGATTCTCAGGTCTTCCAGGGATGACCTGATCCTTTCCAGCCCTTCCCCAAGCAGCGAACGGGGGCAGCCCAGGTTCAACCTCTGCCAGCCGCGCCACTGTTCTCCGAACCAGCTGCCCGGATCAAGCACCACCTTACCTTTTTTGATCAGCAGATCATTGACCGTCTCTTCGGTTTCCCGACATCCGGTGAAGTCGAGCCACAGAAGGTACGTCCCCTCCGGATCGGAAACTCCAACCCACGGCATGTTTTTCCTGAAAAAAGACAGGGCAAGATCCATGTTTCCCATGATGTATTCCAGCATCGCTTCTCTCCATTGCGCTCCGCCTTTATAGGCAGCGTCCCCGGCCACAAGCCCGAAGTTGCTGTGATGTCCTCCGATGGCGGTGGCGCGCAGGGATGCCTGGAAATCATTCCGGAGCGCAGGATCGGTGATGATCGTATATGCAGTCTGCAGTCCTGGAATGTTGAATGTCTTGCTGGGGCTGACGCATGTGATGGTGTTGCCGGCAAACATGGGATCGACCGAAGCGACCGGTCTGTGTCTGAAGGGTTTGAATACGATGTCTGCATGGATCTCGTCGGAAACAAGAAGGGTACCGGTATCAAGGCACAGGCGTCCCACCAGCTCGAGCTCCTCTTTCGTCCAGACCCTGCCTACCGGGTTGTGAGGGCTGCAGAGAAGAAGGATCCTGTTCCGGGGGTCGGCGAGTTTGACTTTCAGGTCCTCCAGATCCATGC
>DFYG01000068.1 GCA_002382605.1 Synergistaceae bacterium UBA4088
CCTCCAGACAAAGACCTTCTACGGCAAAGAAAAGAAGAGCCTCGCCTACGTCATCGCCATCATGAACATGATCCTCCACGGCATCGACGCCCCCAACATCGTCCATACCAATACCCTGGCCGAGAACATCATGGATATACAGGAGAAGGACCGTTTCCATATCATCCTCGCCAATCCGCCCTTCGGCGGAAAGGAACGCAAGGAGATACAGCAGAACTTCCCCATCAAGACGGGTGAGACGGCCTTTCTCTTTCTCCAGCATTTCATCAGGATGCTCAGGGCGGGGGGACGGGCCGCGATCGTGATCAAGAACACCTTTCTGTCCAACTCCGACAACGCCTCGAAGGCCCTGCGGAGAGAACTGCTTGAAAGCTGCACCCTCCACACCATCCTCGACTGCCCCGGTGGGACCTTCCTCGGCGCCGGTGTGAAGACCGTGGTCCTCTTCTTCGAGAAGGGCGCGCCCACCTGCAAGATCTGGT
Organism: Synergistaceae bacterium UBA4088; assembly: GCA_002382605.1. Lineage (GTDB taxonomy): Bacteria > Synergistota > Synergistia > Synergistales > Thermovirgaceae > UBA2252. The sequence goes on from DFYG01000068.1 coordinate 483, forward strand.
ACTACCGGCTCGATCCCGGCCGCACATTGGGGAAGACGAACCCTCTGAACGACGACGACCTGAAGGAGTTCGTGAATCTGCAGGCCACGTTCGAAAACTCCGCGAAATCCTGGACCGTGAAGATTGCCGACGTGGATCAGGAGTCCTTCGACCTCTCCGTCAAGAACCCCAACGGCGGCGAGGAAGCGGCCCTGCGCGACCCGCGGGAGATCATTGAGGAGATAGCCGCGCTGGATGCTGAGAGCTCGGAAATACTTGGCGGAATTCGGGGAATGCTGGGATGAGCGGGTGGCGAACAAAGAAGCTGAGCGATGTGCTGGAAGTACAGAATGGCTACGCATTCGATTCCAAAGCCTTCAGCTTGTCCAAGGGAATGCCGCTAATTCGAATCCGAGACCTCAAAGGAGGTATGAAAACTGAAACACGATTTAGCGGTGACTATGACAAAAAGTATGTAGTGAATGCAGGCGACCTCCTGATAGGAATGGACGGCGAGTTTGGATGCTACGAGTGGAAAGGCAGCCCCGCCTTGCTCAACCAGCGAGTCTGCAGGCTTCAAGGATTCACTTCCGACCTCCTTCAGCGATTCCTGTTCTACGGGGTGAATAGTCACCTCAAGGCGATTGAGGATGTCACCGGTTACGCCACAGTGAAGCATCTATCTTCAAAGCAAATTCTTGACATTGATTTCCCTTTTCCTCCCCTCCCCGAGCAGAACCGTATTGTCGCCATTCTCGATGAGGTCTTTGCCGGGATCGCCGCCGCGGTTGCCAATACCGAAAAGAACCTCGCCAACGCCCGCGAGCTCTTCGAAAGCCACCTCAATGCCTTCTTCACCCGGAAGGGGGAAGGGTGGGTGGAGAAGAAGCTGGGACAGGTGTCTGAGAATCTGGACAGTAAGAGGGTGCCAATTACGAAGAACAAACGTGCTAAAGGCCAGATACCGTACTATGGCGCGTCGGGTATTGTTGATTATGTTGCTGACTATATTTTCAATGAAGAGCTGTTATTGGTTTCTGAAGATGGCGCCAATCTCCTTGCGCGTACCTACCCAATCGCTTTTTCTGTTGAGGGTAAAGCATGGGTGAACAACCATGCCCATGTGCTCCGATTTCAGAAGAGGGCATACCAAAAGTTTATTGAATATTATCTCAATTCGATCCCCTTGGAACCTTATGTGAGCGGTATGGCCCAGCCCAAGCTCAACCAGAAATCTCTCCATTCAATTACAGTTCCTTGGCATAATGACATAAATGAAGTGGCCTTGGTCGTAGATCAGGTTACAGCTATCGAAACCAAAACCCAACGTCTCGAATCCATCTACCGGCAGAAGCTCGACTCCCTGGCCGAACTGAAGCAATCCATCCTGCAGAAGGCCTTTTCCGGCGAGTTGACCGCCAATCCCGACAAAATCCTCAATGAGGTCTGCCTATGAACGAAGCCGAAACACGCGCCGAACTGATCGATCCGGCCCTGAAGGCCGCCGGCTGGGGGGTAATGGAGGGAAGCCGTGTCCGCCGGGAGGTCATTACCCTCGGCCGTTTGCAGGGAGCCGGGAAGAGGGGCACACAGGACATCGCCGATTATGTCCTGGTCTATCGCGGCCAGAAACTGGCCGTGATCGAGGCCAAGCGGCGGGACCTGCCCGATACGGAAGGGGTGGGGCAGGCCAAGAAATACGCGGGTAAGCTCCAGACCCGTTTTGCCTATTCGACGAACGGCGCGGGGATCTACCGCATTGACATGGAAACCGGGGCCGAAGGGTATGTCCCGCGCTACCCGTCCCCGGATGAGCTGTGGGGCGACACCTTTGCCGAGGAGAACGACTGGCGCAATCGCTTTTCTCAGATCCCCTTTGAGGACCGGAGCGGCACCTGGGAGGCCCGCTACTATCAGCACAACGCCATCAACAAGGCCATGGAGGCCATCGCTGCGGGGAAGGATCGAATCCTCCTCACGATGGCCACGGGGACCGGCAAGACCTTCGTCGCCTTCCAGATCGCCTGGAAGCTGTTTCAGAGCCGCTGGACTCTCGCCCGGGACGGAAAACGCCGCCCGCGCATCCTTTTTCTCGCCGACCGCAACATCCTTGCCGATCAGGCGTATAACGCCTTCTCCGCCTTTCCCGAGGACGCCCTGGTGCGGATTGCGCCGGATGAGATCCGCAAAAAGGGACGCGTTCCGAAGAACGGCAGCATCTTCTTTACCATCTTTCAGACCTTCATGACCGGGGGAGACAGTGAAGGCAACCCGAGTCCCTATTTTGGCGACTATCCCTCCGATTTCTTCGATTTCATCGTCATCGACGAATGCCACCGCGGCGGCGCCAACGACGAGAGCAACTGGCGGGGGATTATGGAATATTTCGCCCCGGCCGTGCAGCTTGGTCTGACCGCCACGCCAAAGCGAAAAACCAACGCCGATACCTACGCCTATTTCGGCGAGCCCGTCTACATCTATTCCCTGAAGGAGGGCATCAATGACGGATTTCTCACGCCCTTCAAGGTAAAACAGATCGCCACGACGCTCGACGACTATGTCTATACCTCAGACGATCAGGTTATCGAGGGGGAGGTGGAAGCGGGACGACGGTATGTGGAGGACGATTTCAACCGGGTCATCGAGATTGAGGCCCGCGAGAAGTACCGCGTCCGGCTCTTCATGAACACCATCGACCAGAAGCAGAAGACCCTTGTCTTCTGCGCCACACAGAACCACGCGCTGGCGGTGCGCAATCTGATCAACCAGATGAAGGTCAGCCGTGAACCCGACTATTGCGTCCGTGTCACGGCAAATGACGGCAAGCTCGGCGATCATTATCTGCGGACCTTTCAGGATAACGAGAAGACTATCCCGACCATACTCACCACCTCACAGAAGCTCTCGACCGGCGTGGACGCCCGCAACATCCGCAACATCGTCCTCATGCGCCCCATCAATTCGATGATCGAGTTCAAGCAGATCATCGGGCGCGGCACACGCCTGTTCGAGGGGAAGGATTATTTCACGATCTACGATTTCGTAAAGGCTTACGAGCACTTCAATGATCCCGAGTGGGACGGCGAGCCGATGGAGCCGGAACCGTGCAAACGCTGCGGCAATGCTCCCTGCACCTGCGAGAAAAGGCCGCCGGAACCCTGTCCGGTCTGCGGCAAGATCCCCTGTGTATGTGAAAAAGAGCCGCCGGAGCCCTGCCCCGTCTGCGGTGAATATCCCTGCATCTGCAAGAGACCCATTCTGAAAGTAAAACTGGCGGACGGCAAGGAACGCGCCATCCAGCACATCATGGCCACGAGCTTCTGGAGTACCGACGGAAAACCCATGTCCGCGGCTCAGTTTATCGAGCGGCTGTTCGGGGACCTGCCCGAACTCTTCAAGGACGAAGATCAACTCAGACAGCTGTGGAGCAGCCCGGACACCCGGAAAAGGCTTATCGAAGGCCTCGCGGAACGGGGCTATGGGGAAGGACAACTCGCGGAGGTGAAACATATCATCGACGCTGAGAAGAGCGATCTGTACGATGTGCTGGCGTATATCGCCTTCGCCCGAGCACCCATCAGCCGGGAAGAGCGGGTCGAGACCCGCCGCCGTCGGATCTTTGCCGATTACTCGGAAAAACAGCAGCAGTTTCTGGATTTTGTTCTCGACCAGTATGTCAGAGAAGGCGTCGGGGAACTGGACGAGGAAAAGCTGCCCCATCTCCTTGAGCTGAAATACTACGGAGTCAACGATGCCGTCGAAGAGCTGGGGAGTGTGCCCGATATCCGGGAGGTCTTTGTCGGTTTTCAGAAGCATCTGTATGCAAAGCCTTAAAATAATTGATAAGTGTCTCCGGTAGCTATAAGCACAGTGACAATGAAAACAGCGTTACCCAACACCCTCAACCACTCTTTCGCCCGTGCGAGGAACAGGCAACATTTTCCTGTGGAAGGTTGACTCGAACGGGGGGCCGGAACACCTCCCTTTGCCGCCTTCTCCTGGCGAGCGGATGACACAAGAAATCGCGAATTCTTTTATCGCCACGTATTGACTCCCGGGAATGCGTTACTATTATATCGTGAAAGAACGATTGCCTTTTCTCTCGTTTTAGGATAGGAAAACAGTAAATCCATGATAATACTGCTTGAACTCCCCGGCATCGGGCCGCGGTACTCCGGCGGAACCAAAAAGTATCCCGGTTGAAGGATGCGCTCCCCAGAAGCGGAGCGTGTTCGATAAGGAGAATCTGAGATGGCGAATGTCTGCAAGGCGGTTCAGATAAGCGATCACGTGTACTGGGTGGGGGCGATTGACTGGAATATCCGCGATTTTCACGGGTATGCCACTCAGCACGGGAGCACCTACAACGCCTATCTGATTGTGGCCGATAAGATCACGCTGATGGATACGGTGCGCGCTCCCTTCAGGGAGGAGCTCCTGGCCCGGATCTCGTCCGTCGTGAACCCCCGCGACATAGATTATATCGTGTCCCACCACGCGGAGATGGATCATTCCGGTTCCCTGCCCCGGATCATTGAGGAAATCAGGCCTGAGAAGGTGTACGCCTCCGTCATGGGGGCGAAGGCATTGAAGGAACATTTCGGCCTGGAGAACGTTATCCCCCTCAAGAGCGGCGATACGCTGGATCTGGGGAACATGGAGCTCTCCTTTATGGAAACGCGCATGCTGCACTGGCCCGACAGCATGTTCAGCTATCTGGAGAAGGATGGGATTCTCTTTTCCCAGGATGCCTTCGGCATGCATCTGGCGTCCGCCGAGCGGTTTATCGATGAGATTGACGACTCCATCCTCGATTACGAGGCGGCGACGTACTACGCCAATATCCTCATGCCGTTCTCGCAGCAGGTTCTGAAACTCCTCGATGATGTGAAGAAATCAGGACTCGATATACGGATCATCGCTTCCGATCACGGGCCCGTCCGGCGGAGCGGGATCGGTACCATTCTGGGATCCTATGGACAGTGGGCCCGCCAGGCCCCCACGAACAAAGCGGTCGTCCTGTACGACACCATGTGGCACAGCACGGAACTGATGGCGAGGGCCATAGAGGAGGGGCTTCTGGAGGAGGGCGCGCGGGTGAAGGTCATGTCGATGCACGCATCGCTCCGCAGCGACGCGGCATATGAGATACTGGACGCCGGGGCTCTCGTGGCCGGCTCCCCGACCCTGAACAACAATCTGTTCCCCACCATGGCCGATGTCCTGACGTATCTGAAGGGATTGAGACCGCAGAATCTGGCAGGGGC
>DFYG01000084.1 GCA_002382605.1 Synergistaceae bacterium UBA4088
GGCACGCCCTGGGGTGACTTGCCGCCGGAGGGGCTTGCCGAAGGATATCAATTTTACCGATGGGCGCAGTATTTTCTTGAGAAAAAGGGATTAAGACAGTATGAAGTTGCCAGCTTCGCCAAGCCTGGAAGATGGTGCAGACACAATGTCTCATACTGGCAGCAAAGGAACGTGATCGGGTTGGGTCCTTCCGCTTGGGGGTATAAGGACGGATCCCGGACAAGAAATACGGCGGATCTGAATGAATATATTTCCCGCCTGGGGAGGCTGGAAAGCCCGATCTGCTTTTCGGAGAGCCTTCAGGGGAGGGATCTTGCATCCGAAGCCGCGATACTTGCGTTGAGAACACGTTGGGGCGTCAGGTTTGACAGTTACAGAAACGTGTACGGAGAAGATGCACTGCGGGGACTGCTGAAAGAACTGGACGGATTGCCCCCGCGTCTTTTTAAAAGAAATCATGTCTCGGTTGCTCTGAGCAGAGAGGGGATGCGCGTGGGCAATGCAGTCTGGGAGCGCCTTCTGCCCTGACAGTTCCCTGGTCAGCCCAGTACAATCGTTTTTGAGTGTCCTATCATCAGTTCGGTTATCTCGAACATGTTGGAGATCGTTCCTACCGATATGGAGCTCTCGATCCTGAAGTGTTTGGCGCAAGTTCCGCAGACAAGTACCGTGCACCCTTTTTTCTCAAGCTCTCTTAAACTCTCGGAAGCGGATGAATCCGGAAGCGCAAGTTTTACTCCTTCATTCATCAGAACTATTGCGGTCGGAGCTGAGGTTCGTTCAACAAGAGTTCCCAGAAAACTCTTTATAAGGACTTCGCCCAGTTCGGCGTCAGACTGTCCAATAATGGATGAGGAGATCACAATGACAACATCTTCGAGCCCATATTCATTCGAGGGTTCGACAGCCTCACAAGAGGTTTCATCTCCAGGGGAGCAGGTTATTGTGGCCGTCTCTCCGTCCTCCATGACCGACACGGACAGATTGCGGCTTTCCAGGAAGCGTTTTACGTTCAGCACCGGAACCCCGGGGTCAACCAGGATCTCCAGAGGAAGCCCCTCTTTTTCCAGTGCCTCTCTGGCCATCAATACTGGTTTGGGACATGGTTTCTTTCGCGCATCGATCTTGTTCATATTGCGTGTCCTCCCTGAATTGGTTAAGAAATAAGATCCTGAAACGTTTACATAATATCATTATCCGCCTCGCCCCGGTTTGAACCTGTTGGGATTTTTATCTTCATGGGCTAAACTCTGCATGTTCCCTCACAAAAGTTTTCGGGAAGGTGAGATTATGCAAAATACTGTCAGAGATATGCTCCGGGACATCCCATCAATGGATGAACTTCTCCTGCGCTCCTGGACATTCGAGTTTCAGTCAAAATTGGGAAGGGATGCTGTGAAATCCACCTTTGCCGACGTAATAGGCGAAGCAAGAAAGGCGATAATCCAGGGCAGTTTATCCTCGTTTGAGGTCGATAAACTTGAATCGGAGGTTCTGATCCGCCTTCGTCATTATGCCAGCAAAAGCTTCTGTAGAGTGATAAATGCAACAGGGGTTGTAATTCACACCAATCTTGGGAGGTCTTGCCTCAGCAAGAACGCAATTATGGATGTCGTGGAGACCGCCGAACGCTACAGCAACCTGGAGTACAACCTCGAAAAGGGCATCAGAGGCCACAGGAATGCCCACGTAGAATGGCTTCTTACAATGTTGACCGGCGCCGATGCCGCCGTAGCGGTGAACAACAATGCCGGAGCGGTCCTTTTATGCCTGTCAGCACTGGGCAAAGGATCTGAGATCATAGTCTCCAGGGGGGAACTTGTGGAGATCGGTGGATCGTTCAGGATACCCGACATAATGGATTTCTCCGGGGCGATCATGAAAGAAGTCGGAACCACCAACCGAACTCACATTCGCGATTACGAGAGAGCCATTACCCCGCGGACAGGAATGCTTCTCAAGGTCCATCCATCAAACTACAGGGTGGTAGGATTTCACTCCGCTCCACCAAGGGAGGAACTGGCTGCGCTGGCTCGTGAGAAGGGGCTTGTTTTCATGGAAGATCTTGGAAGCGGAGTGATAGCCGATCTTTCCGTTATTGGCCTTTCCGGAGAACCCACGGTAAAACAATGCATTGAGTCTGGGGTTGATGTTGTCACATTTTCAGGAGACAAGCTCCTGGGCGGACCCCAGGCAGGTGTAGTTGTGGGAAGAAAACAGCTCATCGCAAAACTGAGGGATTATCCTCTCCTCAGAGCCCTCCGTGTTGACAAGATGACGCTTGCTGCACTGGAGAGAACTTTGCGGCTTTACCTTGAGGGCAGAACAGGTGAGATCCCCACGATCAGGATGCTCAGTTCACTTCCCGAGGATCTTTTAAAGAAGGCCAGGTCTCTCGCCCGCAAGATCAGAAGTGAGGGAAGGGCTGAAGTATCTGTTGTGGAAACCTCCGATGCTGTTGGCGGGGGCTCTTTCCCCGGAACCGATCTCCCCGGTTATGGAGTTTCCTGGACCCCGCCGGAAGGTATTTCCGATGGCACTGCCCTCAAAAGTCTACGCGGGGGAGATGTGCCTGTTGTCGCGTCTGCGAAGGATGGAAAAGTTATCTTCCATGTACGGACGCTCCTCGATGGAGACGATAGGCTGATCGCAAGGGGAGTTCGTTTGCTGCTGGAAGGGGAGTGTACCAATGTCGAAAAACCTTGAGGTTCCAATTGTTCTCGGAACAGCGGGTCATATCGATCACGGTAAAACAACCCTGGTAAAGGCTCTGACCGGTGTGGATTGCGACAGGCTCGGGGATGAAAAGCGCCGCGGAATAACGATAGAGTTGGGCTTTGCTCCTCTTTGCCTCCCCAGCGGTCGGATCGTCAGCATTGTGGATGTTCCCGGACACGAGCGCTTTATAAGGCAGATGGTCGCTGGCGCGGCTGGAATAGACGGGGTTATATTTGTTATCTCCGCTGACGAGGGCATTAGAGCCCAGACCCGAGAGCACCTCGATATCCTTGGCCTTATAGGAGTAAGGCACGGGCTGATAGCGCTCACCAAATCGGACCTCGTGGAAAATGACTACCTGGAACTGGTCGTCGAAGAGATCCGCGAGGAAGTCGAGGGGACCTTTCTTGAAGGATCCGAGATCATCCCGGTCTCTTCCATCAGCGGATCCAACCTGGATCAACTCGCATCAGCCATTGACAGGTTGGTCGACGCTACTCCTTTCAGAGATTCCGCTGGACCATTTTTCATGCCGGTTGACAGGGTTTTCCCCGTAAAGGGTTTTGGATCGGTAGTCACGGGGACCGCCTATCACGGAACGGTCAGGGAGGATGATACGCTTAACCTCCTGCCGAGCGGGCTTAAGGCCGACATAAGATCTGTCCATGTGCACGATGCGTCGGTGGATGAGGGGAGAAGCGGACAAAGGATCGCTCTTAGTCTTGGAGGTGTCTCTCTTTCAGATGTCGCGAGAGGTGATGTTCTTTGCACGCCGGGAGTCTTTACTCCCGCTTCAAGGCTTGATGTCAGGCTGAAGATACTCCCTTCCTCGCCAGAAGCAGTCAAACACTGGCAAAGGGTGAGGATCCATATCGGTACCGCGGATGTTGTGGGCCGAGTTGCCTTGCTTGAAGGAGATAAGGTAAACCCAGGGGAGGAGATCTTTGCTCAGATCGTAACCGAGGAACCCGTAGTTGCCGTCAGGGGCGAGGCTTTTGTGATCCGTTTTTACAGCCCACTGATGACCATCGGAGGCGGCAGCGTCCTGATGCCGCTTTCCCGAAGGCCCCGGGGTCCAATAGGAAGGATCGCCCTCAAAGCCTTTCTGAATGACATCTTAAAGGCTCAAAGCTCAAGGGATCGTTTTTTGGCCCTTTCAATGCATCTATCCGTTGTCCCGCTCAAGGAGGCCGCCAGGCTTCTTCAGGAAATTCCGGAAACTGCCAGATCATTGGCTGCTGATCTGGATTCCTCAGGCTCGGTTATTTTTATAGATTCGGGGGATGGCATGGTCGTCGCATCCGAACTCGTGAATAAAAAAATTGATGAGACATCCCGGTTACTCGAAATTCTTCATAAGGATGAACCCGAAAACCCTGGAATGCAGGCAGACGTCCTGTGCAGAAGGGTCTTTCCCGAGATCAGCACGAGAAACGCTAAAAAGGTACTTGAAAGATGGTCTGAAAAAGGTCTCATCGTGATCGAAGACCAGAGAGTAAGGCTTGCAGGCTTTGCTCCCCTGGATGCTTCCGAGTTGCGAACTTCCGGAAGTAAAGTAATTTCGTTCTGTAATGGCCGGCTCTTTAATCTACCGGTCATTGACGAAATATCGAGCGGAACCGGGCTTTCCGGAGAAGAAACCGCAAGATCGGTAGAAGCTCTGAGGGCACAGGGGAAAATATTCCTCGCAGGGGGGGAGTTCCTGGTCTCAAATGATGTCCTTGACCGCTTCCTTGTCCTCCTGGGGGAGATAAAAGGTGATATAACAGTTGCTTCGGTACGCGACGCTACAGGAAGCAGCAGGAAATTTGTACTCCCAATGCTTGAGATGCTGGATTCTATGGGTATCACCAGAAGAGTCCAGGAAAAACGCATAATCAGGAAAAAATAAAAAAAGGAGGTTTTTTTAACCTTCAGTTCCCGTCTATTGAAATATCCGAAATTGTGTGGTAAAATGCCTACAAAACTAAATACAGGAGTGACACATATGAGTCCTAACCTTGCCACGATCCGCGATCGGGTGAATGAACACAAGGGCTCCAAGGTGCGCTACAAGGCTTTAAAAGGCCGCCGCAAGACTGAGGTTCGTTTGGGTGTAATAGTCGAAACATACCCGCATCTATTCACAATGTACGTAGAATCTCAACGGAGCACCGTTTCATTCAGCTACGCGGAGCTTTTGACACGTGAAGTTGAAGTTGAAATTCTCCCCGGCAACAGGAAATTGATCCAGTTTTGAATCTGGTCTGGTCGTCGCGCCCCGGTGCAGTTGCACCGGGGCTTTTTTTAGCGAGGTGGTCCTTTTGGAGTATGTTCTGCAGTGCCCATCCAAGATCAACCTGACTCTGAGGATAACCGGAACCAGGGAAGACGGAAAGCATAATATCGGGTCCCTGTTCTACAGGCTCCCGTCAGTTGAGAAGTTGACTTTTAGATATACTGAAACGCATAATGCAAGTAAAGATATCCTGAGAGTTCATGGGCAGGTTCTTACAGGCAAAAACATTCTTGAATCAGTTCTCGAATCCGCAAGGATGATAGATCCAGAACTTCCGGCCCTTGAGATGGACCTCTGGAAAGAGGTCCCTCCTGGGAGCGGACTGGGAAGCGGAAGCGGGAACGCAGCGGCGCTTGTGAAGTGGCTCTCCCGTGAGGCCGGGGTGAAGTTTACCCGGAAGGAAATGTCTGAGTTGGGATCGGATGTTCCATTCCTTTTCGAAGGGGCTTCCCTTTCTTTCCGCTCAGGAACAGGGGCTGATCCTGTCTCTGATTTCAGTGAGCCTTCACGGAGACCGGCCGCACTTGTTGTCATTCCGCGATGGACCTCCGTTACCTGTGAAGCCTATCGTCTCGCAGATGAGGTCTTTAATGACAGCGGTTGGCCATGTTCGGATGAAGAGGCATTCGAAGAAGGCCACAGGATAGCTCATTCAATGGAAAACGGAGAAAATATCGGTCTCCTCCCCAATGATTTTCTCAAGGTGTTGCTCAATGTCCACCCTGAATATGCGGAGTTCTTCAGGATCGCAGAAGCATCAGGTGCTTTTGCCTGGGGAATTGGGGGCAGCGGAAGTTCCTTCTTCTGCCTTTTCCGGGGAGGGCTCATCCCCGGGGGGGCCGTCAGTCTCTTCTATAAAACCGGCATGATACTAAAAATTATGGAGTTGGAGTGAAACCGATGAAGAGCCCACGGACCGAAAGGCTTATCAGAATGACCACTCGTTTTCTGATATCACCATCAAGACAACTCTCACTGACAGAAATGTCCGGTAAGTTCCAGGTCTCCAAGACGGTGATAAGCGATGATGTGACCATTATTGACCATGCTTTCAGAGAAGAGGGGCTGGGGGGGATCCACGTTGACCGCGGCCGGAGCGGTGGGGCTTCGTTAAGGCCGGACCTTTCTGAAGCATGCAGAAAATCCTTTCTCGAATCCATCGCAGGTATTCTTTCGACTGGAGACAGAATTCTTC
>DFYG01000085.1 GCA_002382605.1 Synergistaceae bacterium UBA4088
GGAGGGTGACGGCGAATTTCAGCGGGCGGGGTTCAGCCGGAAATTTCCTGGAAGTTGCCGAGATTTGGCTTGAAAGTCGATCTGCTATTCGTTATCTTGTGTTATCATGTTTTATTATTGGGCTCAGAAAAGCGGTGACTGACATGGAACCTCAAGACAAATGGCTGACCATCGAGGAGCTTTCCGGCTATCTGAAGATGAGCCGCAGCAAGCTCTATCAGATGGCCCAGAAAGGCGAGCTGCTCGGTTCCAAGATCGGAACACAGTGGCGGTTCGACCGGGATGAGATCGACGATTGGGTGAAAAGCAAGCGGCCTGCGGCGGATAAAAAATCCACGGGGGAAACAAAATGACTACCTCGACAACGCAGAGTCCGAATGAAAAAACCGTTCGTCTGGTCGATTATTTGCTCCGGCTGGCGACTCTGCGTTCGAAACTGATTCGCGATATTGCCGAATACGAGAAGATCCTTTGGGTTTCAAGCGTCCCGCATGAGCGAGGGTGTTTTACTCAGGCGTGGGGACGTGATGAGGAGCATGAGCCGGACGAGTGGCTTGAGGTGGAAAATCGGCGGGAGCCGGAATTGCCTGCCGTACCCGCTCAATGCAAAGACTGGGTAAATCAAACTGCACTACGAAATAAGGGCGATTTGCCTGAACTTCTGTCAAAAATCACTAGACAAATCCAAAATCCAGATTGGCACGAAGGATCGGATCAACCGGAAACGATTCCGCACACTGAACATATAGAAGATCATCCGACGATTCAGCGTGCATGGGATCGGTATGTTGAAGAAAAGTGGCTACCCTGGACAGAGTCACATAATGCCTGGGAGAAGGTCCACAAAGTATATTCCTCACTCTTTGCCATCCATCAGGAGCAACTCCGCCTTGGGGAGGAATATGAACTCGTGCTCGGTTTAGGCCTGCTGACTTGGCAGACGCCCACCGGGCAGCGTGCCCGGCGGCACTTGGTTGTCGCCGACGCTATTCTTGAGTTCGAAGCCCGTTTGGGCAAATTCACCGTCCGTCCTCATACCGAAGGTGCCAAATTACGCCCCGAACTCGATATGTTGGATATCGAGGAACAGCCAGCGCGTGCCGAAGAAACCGCGAAGGTTTCACTTTCCAGAGCCGAAGACGACCCCTGGGAGAAGGGATGTGTTGAAGGCGTGCTCCAGGCTTTGGTGCATTCGATCAATTCGCAAGGCGATTATGACGACTCCCTGGAAGTGAAAAATATTCGCGCTTCATCGAAGCCAGTCGTCGAATATGCTCCTGCTTTGATTCTGCGAAAACGCTCTACCAAAGGCCTTACTGAAACCTTGAAACGGATCAAGGAGCAAATCGAAAAGGGCGAAGACATCCCCGGCGAATTTGCAGACCTTGCCGAGGTTCGCACGAAAAATGATCGTGATCAGAGCGACGGTCTGGACGATACCAATGCTGAATTCGATGGGGAAGTATTTTTCCCAAAGCCTTCGAATGATGAGCAACGCCGCATCGTGGATAAGATTCGTGCGGCAAGCGGCGTTCTGGTGCAAGGGCCGCCCGGCACCGGGAAATCCCATACTATCGCGAATCTGATTTGCCATTTGCTTGCAACGGGACAGCGAACGCTGATCACGGCGAAGACACCACGTGCGCTTCAGGTTCTTGAAGGACTTGTTCCAAATGAATTACGCCCTCTCTGCATCAACTTGCTTGGCAGCGGACTTGAGGAGCGGCGCTCTTTAGAGTCCAGCGTTGGCGGCATTCTCCGCAAAAATGAGGAATGGAAAGAAGATCGCGCCACACGAGAACGTGTGGAACTTGAAGAGAGTCTCCGAAAGCTCCGGGAAGAAAAGGCCAAGGTCGACCGGCGGCTCCGTGACATCCGAGAATCCGAAACACATACGCAATCCATTGCAGAGGGGACCTATCGAGGGACAGCGGCCAGAATCGCCGAAGCTGTGAGCCGCGACCGCGCCGCCTTCGAATGGTTCTCGGATTCGGTGCCTTTGGAAAAGACCTGCCAGATATCCACAAGCGATTTGCGTAACGTTCTGGAGACTCTCCGTCGCTTTACGCTTGAGAAGCGCAGGGAATTGGATCTTGTGTGGCCCGACGCCTTGCTGTCCTCGGAAGGCTTCGCCGATCTGGTGAAGAACGAGACAAATGCGATTGAAGAACAGGAGGCATCAACAGGCGGAGCCGATGAACGTTTCGCCGATTTGCTGGCAAAAAACAATCCATCGACCATCGAGGCAATTCGTGACGTTCTGTCCACTTTCCGCGATACCAGAAAAAGGTTAATGGCGGTTCCGCATTCGTGGATGAACGATGCTGTGCGCGATGTTCTGGGCGGAAATTCGTCCCTGTGGCACGAACTGCTCCGTGTCACGCGATACGCCATTACATCAGTCGAGGAACACATTGCGGTAGCGGATGACACCAAGATTGAATTCCCGGATACCTGCGACGTCAGAGTGCTGTGTGAAGACGCCAGAAAACTTAAAGAACACATGGATAATGGCGGTAAACTGGGTTGGGGCGTATTCCGACCGAGGCCCGTAAAAGAACGGATTTATGTGATCAAGTCTGTGAAGATCAACGGTCGCCCTTGCTTGACAGGCGAACATTTCGCAACCCTTTCCAATGTACTTCATGTCCGCATCGAATGCGAGAAAGCATGGGGATTTTGGATAGGTCGGTCTGATAAGGCGCAAGGGCCTTATGCTCTGCAACTGACTACTCTCAAATCACTGAGCAACGCACTTGAAAACGCCTTGTCGCTTGAAGGAATTATTGGCAATTGCCGTGAGGCAATACAGAGATGCCCGACAATAGAAGAGCCCGTATGGGCAGATGAGTCCCAGGTTGAAAGAATAATCCTGTCCTGCCGTCTCGCGTTGGCAAGTATCCACAGACGGATTACTGCTGAGGAAATCCAGCGTGTTGAAGTTCCGGTTTCTTCCATAGCCGCCAAGAGCAACGCACATCCTGTAACGAAAGAATTACTGATCGCGATTCGTGGCCGCAATGTTGACGGATTCGCACAAAGCATAAACAAGATACAGGATTTGGATAAGGAGCGCCTGCGCCTCCGGAAAGTCGAAGAATACCTAAAGAAATTACGCCACCTGCTTCCGCGCCTTGCGGATTGTTTGGAGGCCACCTGCTATGAGCCATATTGGGAGGAGCGAATTCAGCGTATTGGCGACGCCTGGCATTGGGCGCAAGCGCGATACTGGATCGAGGAATACATCCGGCAGGAAGATGTTCCGGCTCTAGCCAAGCGCGCCAAACAAATCGAGGACGAGGTAAACGGCATAATCGCGAAGCTCGCCTCGCTTCATGCGTGGTCCTTCTGTTTCTCGCGACTCAAGGAAGACCATCGCCGCCACATGGAAGCCTGGCAGCAGTCCATGCGGCGGCTTGGTAAAGGGACAGGGAAACACGCGCATCGCCATCGCCGTGAGGCCCAAGGGCATCTGAATGAATGTCGCGAAGCGGTTCCGGCCTGGGTAATGCCCCTCCATCGTGTTTGGGATACAGTGTATCCCGCGCCGGGCATGTTCGATGTGATTATCGTTGACGAGGCTTCGCAGTGCGGCGTCGAGGCGCTCCCGTTGTTTTATCTGGGCAAGAAGATAGTGATTGTTGGCGACGACAAGCAGATCAGCCCGGATGCAGTGGGTTTACCACGAGATGCGGTACATCGTCTAATGGAAGAGTTCCTTTACGATTTCCACTTCAAATCCTCTTTCGATATAGAAAGCAGCTTGTTCGATCACGGAAAACTACGCTATGGAACCCGGCGGATTACTCTGCGCGAGCACTTCCGCTGCATGCCGGAAATAATTCGGTTCAGCAACGATCTTTGCTATTCGGATACACCGCTGATTCCATTGAGACAGTATGGGCCGAACCGGTTGCCACCGCTTGAACATGTTTTTGTGAGTGGAGGATATCGCGAAGGTACGAACAATCGGACGATCAATCGCCCGGAGGCCGAAGCCATCGTCGCAAGGATAGCGTCACTTTGTGACGACAGCCGATACGATGACATGTCGATTGGCGTGGTTGTTCTTCAGGGTGAAGCGCAAGCTGCGTTGATCGAGAATCAATTACTTGAACGACTGGGCGCGGAAGAAATGGAACGGCGGCGCCTGGTCTGCGGCAATCCTTACAGTTTCCAGGGCGACGAACGCGACATTATGTTTCTGTCGCTCGTTGCGGCCAACAACGAAAGAATCGGCCCTCTCACGAAGGCAGCCGACGAGCGACGGTTCAATGTTGCAGCCAGCCGCGCCCGCGACAGGATGATTCTTTTCCATTCTGTCACCTGTGATGACCTCAGCACTACTTGTCTCCGGCGAAAGCTTCTCGATTTCTTCGAGAAAACAAAGCCGCAACAGATTGCTGGAATTGACCGGGACGAACTCGAACGGCGGGCGGTACAGGACAATCGGCGCGTTGTGAACCCACCTGCGCCATTTGAAAGCTGGTTCGAAGTTGACGTTGCATTGGAACTGCTTCGCAAGAAATTTGTTGTACTGTCACAGTACGAAGTCGCTGGAAAACGGATCGACCTCGTGGTTGAGGGAGGACAGGCGCGGCTGGCCGTTGAGTGCGATGGTGACAACTGGCACGGGGCTGATCGGTACGAAGACGATATGCAGCGTCAGCGGCAATTGGAGCGTTGCGGATGGGAGTTTTTCAGGGTTAGGGAATCGGGGTTTTACTCAAACAAGGTTGATGCCTTGAAGGGCCTTTGGGATGCGTTAGAGGAAAGAGGCATTTACCCGCAAAATATTGATATTCCCGACGAACCAAACCCATCCACATCAGCGCCGCAAGACGAACCGGTCGAGGAAGAACCCCAAGAAAGCGAACCCGCTAGGCCCATTCATGAGCCAGAGGTTGATATCAAAGTCGAGGTTGAGGATACAGTAGTTTATGTGGATATTGAAAATCCTCAGGTCGAGAAGCAGGCATTAATAACTTGCGAAAAATCGAACCCGGAATGGGGAGCCATCAATATCAACACACCAATTGCAAGAGCACTTATAGGTGCGACACTGGGCTCCACGGTCGAGGCAAAGTTGCCCAAGGGAACGGTCTCGCTGCTCATCAAAGACATTAAGAAGCCGAGAAGTTAAATGCTTCGTAACTCCTCTTGTTCGATTACTGGAAGGTTGGTGCATCGGCAAAAGGGATGAGCGGGTTGTTGGGGAAATTTGTCGCTGGGAAAGACTTTTCCATCAAGCGGGCCGCAGACCGGACAAGTCCGTTCATCGCTCATTGTCATCCATTCCAACTTTTCGACTCCTACCTGCGTATAGAACTTTTTTCGTCCCATGTTGTGAGCGCGGAGGACCTCGGTGCGGGCGATCATCTCCATGCGGTACTGAGCCTTGCTGAACACCTTTGTCCCCGCCTGTTTGAACGATTCCTTGTATATCACCACCTTTCCTAGATCCCGGACCATGTCGTCGGTTCCTTTTCCCTCGACGATGGCCTGCATGATGACCCGCTTGATGCCGTCTGCGAGTTCGCGGTGAACGTCTCCGGCGAGTGTGAGGTTGTACTGCGCCATGAAGTCGAGGGCATTGGTGTCGACGATGGTGAACACCTTAGTGGCCAGCTTGTCGATGCCTTCGGGTTTGAGGTCGGCGTAGAACGGCAGCGCCGCGTTGGCGAGTTCGCCGATTCCCTGCTGGATGCCGAGCTTGAAGGAGTCCTTGGTTGTCTTGCGAAAGGCCAGGGTCTGCTCCCGCTTGAGCCGTTTCATGGTGTCGTCGAGTTCGAGCTGGAGCTTTTCCAGCCCTTTGAGGGCGGCGAGCTTGTTGTCCGGCAGGGA
>DFYG01000053.1 GCA_002382605.1 Synergistaceae bacterium UBA4088
GGATGCATGACGGGGTTGGCGCTGTAAATATGCCTCATCCCGGCAAGATCGCGGAGCGAGGCCATAAAGGCTTCACTTGGTTCATGGAAAGAAGATGCGTGCAGGAGTCGCACTTCCTCTCCTCCCAGGTCCCGGACCCCGATATCCCATCCTCCAAGCAGGGAGATGACATTGTCGGCACAGGAAGGATCGCATTCGGCAATAAGTTCATACCGGTCTCCCGTTATCATCAGGGGAACGCCGTTCAGCGAAGCTATTTCAATGGATCCTCCTCCCACTGATCGGGCGTGCAGCGTGATCTGTTGGCCGTCTTCGCCTCGGAGACTGAGAAGGGCACTGTTCGGATGGTCCGCCTCGGGGAAGTTTCCGAGTTCAAAACGTGCGTCAAGGTCTTCTCCTTGCGCCAGTTCAAGCATACGGGGCTCGTCGTCGTCCGTCAGGGCATATCCCAGAAGCCCTGCCAAAAATGCGGCGTCGCTTCCCTGGTCGTGAAAACAGACAGCCAGTGAGCTTTTGGGGTCGAAGGTGAAAACAGCCTCTTCAGGCTTCGATCCCAGCAGATCCCGGGCCGTGCGCCCGATCCGCCAGGGCCCGGCAGTGTGAGAACTTGAAGGCCCTCTCATTATCGGGCCGATAACATGATTGAGGATGCTTACTCTTTTCATATGTTTCCTCCCCCTGGTGCTTGTTGTGTTTCCTTCAAAGAGAACAAACTCTGTCAAGTATAAGCCAAAGGTACGGGGTCCGGTCTCTCTCTTGAACTTGTTTGATATCTGATATATCATATATCAGCCAGGGAAGGGGTGCCAAATGGTTGAGGGTTGTCCTTTCAGTGTTGTTTCTCTGCGGCAGCAGGTTTATGACTATCTTCGAGGTCAGATGAACAGGGGCGAACTTCGTCCCGGTAGCGCTATCAATCTCAAAGAGATGAGCGCACGTTTCGGCATCAGCCTGACCCCGCTGAGAGAGGCTCTCCTGCAGCTTGAGACGGAGGGGTTCGTAACCATTTTCCCCAGGAAGGGCATTGTGGTGAATCCTCTTTCGGAGGATGACATCAGGCGCGCCTACGAAGTTATCGGCGCTCTCGAGGCGGCTGTTGTATTTAACGAAAGAGCAAAGATAAAATACACAGAGATCGCCCAAATGAGGCATCTCAATGCTTTGATGCGAGAAGCTCTTGAGAGGGACGATTTCACTACCTTCTATGACCACAACTTAGCCTTTCACAATGTCTACCTCAATCTTTCGAACAACAGCCGCCTTTTAAGGACCGTCATGATCCTGAAACAGCGCCTTTACGATTTCCCGAGGAGAGAGGGTTTCGTAAAGGAGTGGGAGATGACCTCGACAGGAGAGCATGAGAGGTTCATAGAATTGCTTGAATCGGGAGATGCCAAAGGAGCTTCGGATTACATGAGAGATGTTCACTGGTCCTTCGACGTCCAGAGATCCTGGATCCACAGGTACTATCGGGAACTGGAGAAAGACGAGGCGATTAAATTGCGCCCGGAAGAGGGTTTCCGATGATGACGGGAGTCATCTTCGATGTAAAGCGATACTCCATACACGACGGGCCGGGCATCCGGACCACAGTTTTCCTGAAGGGCTGCCCGCTGTCCTGCTGGTGGTGCCATAACCCTGAGAGTCAATCCGCCTTCACGGAGATCATCTACAGGCCGGAACGCTGCATCGGATGCGGTGCATGCGAAAAGGCGTGTTCCAGGGATGCCATAAGATTGACCCAGCGCGGATACGTAGCCGATCCAGACAGATGCAACGGTTGCGGAGATTGCGTCAGCGTCTGCCCTTCTGAGGCAAGGGAGAGCGTCGGCAGAGAGATCACGGTAAAAGAGCTGTTGAAAGAGATCGAAAAGGACGTGCTCTTTTTCGACGAATCAGGAGGAGGCGTAACCTTTTCCGGAGGGGAACCCCTTTCGCAGCCCGGTTTCCTTGAGGAGGCCCTCAGATCCTGCTGCGAACTGGAGATCCGTACGGCTGTAGACACATGCGGGTTTGCCCCACGTCATGTTCTTGAGACCATCGCGCCGCTCACGAGGCTTTTCCTTTTCGATCTGAAACTGATGGATCCGGTCCTCCACAGAAAGTACACTGGAGTTTCCAATGAGATCATTCTTGAAAACCTGGAGTGGCTTACAGAAAATAGATATGAGACGGTGGTCCGCATCCCGGTCATACCGGGAGTAAACGATACAGAAGAAAATATCCAGGGTGTTGGCCGGTTCCTCTCGGGCCTTTCCATAAAACCGGATGTGGATCTGCTTGCATATCACGCCTCGGCTACCGAAAAGTACCGGAGATTTGAAATGCCTTACCGGCTGCAGGATATTGCTCCTCCGCATGAGGATCATTTGCGGGATATTTCAGACAGGCTCGAGATGTTCGGCCTGAATGTATCAACAGGAGGTTGAAAAGAATGAACGAACGGATCGAAAGACTCAGGAGCGAAAGCTACGAAGCGCCCGTTGCGCTGGATCACGAAAGAGCCGGGATAATCACCGATTTTTACCTGGAGAACTCAGGAAAATATTCCGTACCGGTAACCAGGGCCCTGGCCTTCAAAGATCTCTGCGAAAAGAAGAGCCTCTACATCGGGAACGATGAACTGGTCGTCGGTGAGAGAGGTCCTTTCCCCAAGGCTGTTTCCACTTACCCTGAATTGAACTGCCACTCCATGGAAGATCTCGAGATCCTGGACAGCAGAGAGAAGAACCCCTACAGTGTCTCGAAAAAGTGTATGGAGGTCTATGCGGAAAAGGTAATTCCATACTGGAGCGGCCGCACCATGCGCGACAAGATCTTTGCCGATATTGGCGACGAGTGGGAAAAGACCTACGCAGCGGGATACTTCACGGAGTTCATGGAGCAGCGGGCTCCGGGTCACACCACCCTGGACGGAAAGTTCTATACCAGGGGGATGGAGGACTTCAAAAAGGATATTGATGAGTCCGTCGCCGGTCTTGATTTCAGGAACGACCCCGAAGCTGCGAAAAAGCGTGAACAGCTCAAAGCCATGAGCATCACATGCGATGCCGTGGTCATATTCGCCGAACGACACGCTGATCTGGCATTGAAGATGGCTTCGGAAGAGAAGGCCCCGGTCCGTAAAAGAGAGCTGGAGCGCATTGCCTCCAACTGCCGTCAAGTTCCGCGCCGTGCTCCACGTGACTTCTGGGAGGCCCTCCAGATGTACTGGTTCATGCACCTGGGCACGATAACCGAGCTCAATGGCTGGGACGCTATGAACCCGGGTCACCTCGACCGATACTTCCACCCGTTCTATGCCAGGGAACTCGAATCAGGGACCATTACCCGTGAATGGGCAAAAGAACTGCTCAGTGCGTTCTGGATCAAATTCAACAACCACCCGGCGCCCCCGAAGGTCGGCGTTACGGCCGCCGAGAGCGGGACCTACAACGACTTTACGAACATAAACCNNTACAACGACTTTACGAACATCAACCTTGGCGGGTTGCTGGCCGACGGTACCGACGGTGTCAACGAGATATCCTACATGATGCTGGAGGTCATGGACGATATTCACCTGCTGCAGCCTCAGGCCAACATCCAGCTGAGCCGCAAGAACCCCGACCGGTTCCTCAAGGCGGCCGCGCGTGTGATCCGCAAGGGTTACGGTTATCCCTCGATATTCAGTGCCGATACGGTCATAGA
>DFYG01000171.1 GCA_002382605.1 Synergistaceae bacterium UBA4088
CTTTGCCGCCTCCACAAATTCATCTTCCTCAAATTTTGACAGCCGGTACAGAGAATACGGAAACATGTGCTGGATCATCTCTATTTCCGGCAGCCCGTCGCAATAGGATATATCGAATTTGCGGAAATAAACGTCGAAAAGGAGAGCGTACAACTCTCCTGCGGTTTCATTTTTCAAAAGAGTTTCGGCCTTGCGAGTGATCTCAAAATGGCCTTTGCGTTTTTTCAAAAGCCCAGCGAGTTCGGAGACAATTCTGGGAATGTGGACGCTGGTAACATTCTCTTCATTCAAAACCCTGGGCTCGAAAAAACGACTCATGAACATACCCTCAGGCCGAAGGGACTTTTCGAACACCTGTTTGACAGCTTCCCTGTTCAGGTTCCCCCTGGCTGTGACTTTAAAGCCTCCAGTTTCCTGGGCCAGCCCAAGCAGAAGTCTGCAGTTATGAAAAAATGAGACCTTGGCCAGCTCTTCAAGCGAAAGGTTCCTGTTCAATAAAACGGGCTCAGGTTTCTTCCACCAGCCGGAATATATAAGACCATTCATCTGAATAGGCGAAAGGCCGCCAAATTCTTCTATCGGCTGCACGTTGTGAGCCTGGGAAATATGTTGAAGTGCTTCATTTATTTCCTTCAGATTCTTGGGGTCTTTGCCGCGCAATGCTTCTTCAACCAGGCGGGCAAAATCCGACTTAGGAGCGGTCTTTTCAAGTGAGGCATTGCTGATGTTCAGCAACAACTTCTCAAGAACTTTCTCCAGAATATCCCTGTCCGTTCCAGGAGACAAGCTCCTGAGATCCTTGTTGAGAACATTCTTCATCGCGGAGAGCATTTCCCTGTCGGCTGAGATCAGCCACCCATTTTCGCACCGCTGCGCCTCATCGATCAGGCCACCATACAACCGCCTTGTCAGCGGGGCCGAAAGCAGCAGCGCGTCGCGCTCTTTCTGGCTCAACGAAACATTCAGCAGTTTCAACCCGGGTTTATCCATAATATCACCGCCCGATCAGGCTAAACTTCTTAATATATCAAGCCATACATCTGCTTATTGGTTTTTCCGCGTCCGCCAGGTTTACCTCTTTCTCCTTACAGGTTTTCCTCAAAAGCTTTCCGGATCGTCTCATGAGGCAGGAAAAGCCTGTATTTTTCATCATCGAATGAGCAAAATCCATACTTGAGATAAAAAGACAGGGATTCCTCTTTTGAGTGAACGACCATAGCCCACCATGCTATATCGTTATCGAGGCTTCTCTTCATGGCGTCAAGCAAAAGAAGCTCTCCAGCGCCTGTTCCCCGGAAATTCAGATCAACGGCAAGCCTGCCAAGCAAAATAGCAGGTACAAGCGGATATCCGGGAAGTTTTTTGTGTACCTCAGAGGGAATATCAGGAAGATTAACCGAATACATAGACAGAGTGTAAAACCCCGTGATTCGGTCTTTCCCCGTGTTAAGCGCGACAAATAGTGCGCAGGCTCTTTTGTCAATATCTTGTGATGCCTGTCTTTTCAACCAGGAGTTCAGATCACTGACCCCACAGTCAAAACTCCCTCTCAAGTCTCTGAGATCGGCGGACCATGGTTCTATCGTATAATCCAGGATCTTCCGTGCACCCGTCACCTAACGGTTTTTCCTTTCGATAAAGCGCCCGGCCGCCTTCACAAGAGCAGCTTGTGGCGCGGGGGGGGTTATCAGGGATTGGGCGAAGAGCATCTGGTCCCTTGTGCTGAGTTCGAGGATAGCGTTGGCCCTGACCACATCTCTTGCTGCCGACAAGGCGGAAGAGATTACAAAATCACTCAAACTGCGGCCCTCCATCTTTGCTGCCGCCGAAATAAGGTCCTTCATCTCCCCGGGTATTCTCGCCTCGATTCGTTCCTTTTTGTTTTTGACAGATGTGTCCATGGCTCATCTCTCCCGATGCTTTCGAATTGCAAACAGTATCACATTAAGAAGTGTACGGCACAAAACCGTACAAGTCAATTTTTACTGGTTTCTTTGCCGGCTTTGCTGCCCCCTCCAATCATTCTCTCAAGCCCTTCCGCAAGGGATAAGCGAGGCTCGTAGCCGAGGGTTTTCCTTGCGAGCGTGATATCAGCCTGGGAATGCCTTATGTCTCCGGTTCTTTCCGGCATGTACCGGGGGTTTGCCGTCTGTGGAATATCCGGGAAATATTCGTGGACCGCTCTCTGTATTGAAGAGAGAAGCTCCTCAAGAGATGTCGGCTTTCCCGTGCCGACGTTGAAAACATTTCCGTTGCAACCGTCATTGGTGTCCTGCATTGCAGCCAGGATGTTTGCCTGGACAATGTCATCAACGTAGACGAAATCCCTCGTGTTATTGCCGTCGCCGAAAATAGCCGGCGTCTTTCCCTCCATGGTCTGCTTCGTCCAGATCGATATCACGCCGGAGTAGGGGCTGGAAGGATCCTGCCTGGGGCCGTAGGCGTTCATGTAGCGCAGGCCGGTACTCCTCATTCCGCATGAAAGAACCCTGGAATAGAGCTCCCCGGTTCTCTTCGCGACCGCATAAGGCGACATGGGGGCAAGCGGGGTGTTTTCACAAATGGGTCCTTGAGGCTGAGCGCCATAGACCGCCGCCGAGGATGCAAACACGAAAGAGCGCACATTGGCGTCGCGCGCCGCAAGGAGCATATTCAGAAAACCGGTTATGTTGCAGGAGTTGTTCAGGTGTGGTTCATCGAATGACCTGGGCACGGAGACGAGGGCCGCCTGATGAAGGACAAAATCCGCCCCCTCGCAGACTTCCCTGCACGCCTCCATATCCCTTATGTCGCCTTTTACGAACCGGAGATCTGGTTTTCCGTTACCGCAAAGGCTCACAGCCTCATCCAGGTTGGACCTGGTTCCTGAAAGAAAGCAGTCAAGCCCGATAACCTGCTGTTTCAGGCCAAGGAGCGTCTCGACAAGGTGAGAGCCGATGAAACCCGCGGCCCCTGTCACCACCCACCTGAAAGGTCTGTTTGAAAGGATCGAAAGAATCTCTTCGTATCGCGACATAGGACACCCCCGGAATTATTTGAACCCACCGGAGGTATTCTATTGGGAACCCCTTTTTAATACAATCGGTCTTCGCCCACTGCCGGGAATCTGTTTTTGGGTTCCGTGAACCGCAACTCGTGAATCGTGAATCGAATGGATCAAAGTCAAAATCTTGCACCACAGGGGACGCAGGGGAGGGCAAACAGAGAAAAGCGATTTTTGGGAGAGGCAAAAGCCCGGGACCAAGACTAAACCCATTTTCACCACAGAGGACGCAGGGGAGTGCAAGAGAGAGAAAACCTGGATCTTTCTGTGGGTTTAAAAAAT
>DFYG01000030.1:0-397 GCA_002382605.1 Synergistaceae bacterium UBA4088
AGATCAACGGGGTTATCGACGACGGAATCCGGGAATACACCCTTTGATGACCCCTCCCATCTCGGTTTGACGATGAAGGTCTCGTGTTTTTCAAAGATCTCCATCGATCTCCGGAGATCGGCCTCGCAGGAGAACATGAAGAGGTCAGGCACCGGAGCGCCGCAGCCGGCAAGCATATGATGCGTCAGCCACTTGTCCAGGGTGACGGCAAGCGCGACCGAATCAGANNCTTCGGCTATGTTGAAAACAAAATCGGGAGGGTTTTGCGAGATCCGCTCGAGAAAGGTGTCATCGTCTTCGAAACGCTCCGTTTCGAAACCGAGTTTTCGGATCTCCCTTTCGAGGGTCTGAATTGTCTCAAGGCAATCATACTCTTCGTACCGGTCGTCTGATTCGC
>DFYG01000030.1:533-4827 GCA_002382605.1 Synergistaceae bacterium UBA4088
CCCCGCCATGGTTTTTTCGGCGGGAAAATGGTTCCGTACAGGACAAGCGCCCGGGGGCCTTTTTGGGGCTTATTGGCGATGTCCCTTGAACGAAACTGAATGCCATGCTTCCATAAATATGATTTCTTTTGCGGATTATACATCTCTATTTGTAGATTACAATAGGCTATTGAAGATAGCGTTCAACAGGGAGTTTTTCCGATATTTTCAAGTCCGGACTGGAGGGGTTTTGATGTCCCGTTCCCGGTTTCTTCGATCGTTACCGATCCTGGCTTTTGCGCTGGTCTGCGTCTCCTTCGGGGCCGACGCGTCGCTCTCCGCCACCAGGGGCGAGACCATCCATACCGTCATCACATCGCTTGGTCTGCCGGAGTGGTCCGGCGGGGAACACTTCACGGACATCGCCCCGGGACACCCTTTCTCAAGATCCATCGAGACAGCGGCGGCTCTCGGGATATTGCCTCCCGCCGAACAGTTCTATCCTGACCTCGAGGCGACCAGGGCGGAGGCTCTGATGTTCGCTCTCCAGGCCATGGGACTTCGCCATGAAGCAGCCGTACTTGAGGCGCTTGCACCCGGACCATCGCGAAATATTCCGCAATATATCGCGCCATACCTCTCCCTGGCAGGAGAGATACAGCCCGCGCCTCCGGGAGAATTTCTGCGGGACCCGCGGGGCAGCTTGTCCGGCGAGGAGCTGTTCTCTCTTGGGCAATGACTCCGGGATTGCAAACGGGAACTGCTCTGGCGGAGGGAGTTTTCCGCGGATGGTTCCGTACTCGTGCTTTCCAGGGAGAATGTCGGCACTCCTCCGTCGGAGTGGGCTGTACAGTCGAGAGAGATCGGGGACCCCGAAGAGGCTGAAAGGATAGCGGGCAACCTGAGAGGCCTTGGTCTTCCGGCAATGACCCATGCTCTGGAATGGTCATGGGTCGTCCGGATAGGCCCCTTCCAGCACTACCTGGAGGCATGGGATACCATGATGAAGATCCCCTCCCCCGAAATGACCGTTGTTCCTTTCTCGCAAACCCCCGGCAGGGCGCTCTTTGTAGCCGCCCTGGGGTTCGATCCGGCCAGAAGGCCTCCAAGGATCGTAACGGCGGCATCTATCTCCGGAAGAAGACTCCCCCTTGACATGATAGCCGGGAACTCCGGCGCGGAGGGGGCAATAAACGGGGGATTTTTCAGCGGGGTAAGGATCGTGGGTTCTCTTGTGATCAACTCCTTCCCGGCAAGCGGCCCATATGGTGACCGTTCCGCCATGGGCTGGTCTTCCAATGGGTCCCGTCTGCACTTCGGCAGAGGCGACTTCAGAACGCGGCTCAGTATCGGGGACCGCGACTTCCCGGTCTCCACCATAAACAGCGCGCCTCCCCAGGGCGGCATCGGGCTCTTCACTCCCGATGTATGGACCTTCGTCACGGGAGCGCCTTCCGACGCCTGGGAGATGACGGTCAAAAACGGGGCGGTGGCGGGAGTCCGGCACTCCGCGGCTTCGAACCATTTTGTCACCCGCGAGGGTTACCTTGTCATAGCCAGGGGGATCTCCGGCCAGTACCTCCAGGGGATAGAGAAAGGGACACCGGTGTCGGTCCGCACAGAGTGGACGGACCAGGGGTTCAACGGCCTGGATTTTGTTCTTCAGGCCGGGCCGATGCTTTTAAGGGACGGATCAGCGGTCAGTAATGCCGAAGGTTTTGGCGCCAGAACCCTTTCCGTTCCGCACCCGAGGTCATTTATCGGAACGGACGGGAAACTTGTCTGGTTCGTAGTGGTCGACGGAAGGGACCCCTGGCATAGCAACGGGTTGACCATCAGTGAAACTGCCCGGATCGCAAGGCAGATGGGACTTGAAAACGCGCTGAACCTGGACGGGGGAGGCTCGTCCTCCATCTGGTGGAGGGGAAGGATCGTCACATCTCCCCCAGGTGGAGCCATCCGGCCGGTACCTTACGCGGTAGTTTTCTGAAGAAACTTCCCTGGATCTTCCGGGGAGCGTACCCAGATATCCGTCTGGGGGAACGGGATAGTGATGCCTTCCGCGTCAAAAGCTTCCTTCAGGCGAAGGCGATACTCCCGCCCAATGAACCAGTGCTCCCCCGGGAACGTTTTTATCAGGGCTCGAAGCGATACGGCGCTGTCGTCGAAGGAGAGGATGCCCTGTACCAGTGCGTCCTCCTTGATCTTGTCCGGGAAGGATCCCTTGAGCTCGCCGGCTACCCGCTCCATGATGCCGAGAGCCTTTCGAACGTCCGTTTCGTAGGCGACACCCACAATGACCTGGGCCTGGGACCAGTATTTGGTCGCGTTCACCAGTTCCGCGATGTTGCTGTTGGGGATGATTATGTAGTTGCCGTCCAGGTCGGAAAGGTGTGTTGCCCTCAGGGAGAAATATTCCACAACACCGAAATATTCCCCTATCTTGACAACATCACCGACAGCGTAATGATCTTCTATGACAACGAAGATGCCGTTGAGAAAATCACGGATAATATTCTGGGCCGCGAGGGAGATAGCAAGCCCCGCAATGCCGAGGCCGGTCAGTATGGGCATAATGTTGAACCCGAAAGAACTCATGAATGTCAGAACGGCCACGGCTCCTACTCCCCATCGAACCAGGTCCATGACAAGGACTTTCAGTGTCCCAAGCCTCTTGATCCTTGACGAGCGTTCGTGTTTATTCAATTTATTCGCACGATTCTTTTTGACCTTTTCAATTCCCCGGTCGAAGGCCTTCCCCACTATCTTGACCAGTACCCTGTCCGCTATATACCAGCAGATGAGTACCAGAACCGGCAACGTAAACCGCCCGAGATATCTTTCTGCAATTCTCCAATCCATGAAATGATCCCCCTCAGTGAGAAATTGTCGCCTGAAGAAATTTTCCTTTGACATTGATTATACTTGATGGGTCTCAGGTCATGGTCTGAAACCGATAGACCCGGGGAGGGGTGATGGAAATGGGAAAGGTCGTGGCTGAAGTGGTGATCGTTCCGCATGGAACGGCATCTCCCAGCCTTGGAAAGTATGTGGCGGAAGTGGAAAAGACGCTCAGGAGTTTCGGGCTCAGGACAATGCTGACGCCTATGGGGACCATCCTCGAAGGGGATCTTGACGCTGTCCTCGAGGCGGTGAGGGCCGCACACGAAATTCCCTTCAGGGAGGGAGCTCTCCGGGTGGGGACCACTATCCGGATAGACGACAGGCGGGACAGGGAGGTCACTATGGAGAGCAAGATGAGGTCGGTGGAGGAAAAGATCGGGAAATGACACTGCGCTGATCAATGAGAAAGGCGGAGGGGTTCCCCTCCGCCTTTGAACGGTTCTAAAAAAGCCCGGGAACAGGCCGGTTAAGGCTTGTTCCTGGACACTACGTCGGTTCCGTCTTCCTTCCTCCAGTAGATGCCTATCTTCATGTAGGACATGATTATCGACACTATCGGGTTCAGGTAGTTCAGGAAGGCGTAGGGAGCGTAGGCCAGCGTCGGAACACCGAGCACACTGTACATGAAAGCGCCGCAGGTGTTCCATGGAATGAGCGCCGAGGTGAGCGTACCCGAATCTTCAAGGGCACGGGAGAGCATCCTCGGGGCAAGTCCTTTCTCCTCGAAAGAAACCTTGAACATCCTTCCGGGGATGACGAGCGACAGGTACTGGTCGCCAAGGAAGAGGTTGGACACGAAGCAGGAGCCAATGACCGCTCCCATCATTCCTCCAACTGACTTGACCCTGCGGGTGATGGCTCCGACTATAGTCTCGAGGAAACCGCAGGCCTCCATGACGCCGCCGAAGAAGAGGGCGCAGAAGACGAGAGAGATGGACCACATCATTGAGTCCATCCCGCCGCGCGATAGAAGATCGGTGAGCATACCGCCGACATCGGTGGCCATTTCGGGCAGGATGTTGAGATTGGTCTGGCTCAGCAGGCTCAACAGGGCATCGCCTTCGGCGCCGCCTATCTCAGCGGAGATCCCCGCTTCGTAGCCGTAGTGAATGGCGTTGATGATATCTCCCAGGCCGTTGCCCTGGAAAGCCGACATCAGGGCCGCGACAAGGACGCCCGCGAAGAGACCTGGAATGGCGGGAGTTTTTCTTGCCGCAAGGAAAATGACCAGGACCGGCGGAAGGAAGCCGAGAAGCCCGATGTTGAACTCGACCTTCATCATATCCTGCATCGCCGCGATCTTGGCGGCATCAAGGGTCCCGCCGCCGTAGTTGAAACCGAGCACTATGCAGATGGCAGCAACAATAAGGTAGGTGGGCCCGGTAGACCAGATCATCGCCCTTATGTGGTC
>DFYG01000030.1:4890-16336 GCA_002382605.1 Synergistaceae bacterium UBA4088
GTTCCCGCGGTGGTCCACGAAGAACCAGTCGAGAGCGAAACGACTGAACAGATCAGAAGCGTCGCCAGAAGGAAAACAGACGGGGCAAGAAGATCAAGGCCATAGTAGATAAGGCTGGGAACAACTCCGCTCTGCATCCAGATGCCAATGACCATGCCTATGATCATGAGGATGACAACAGCCTGCAGTGCCACGGCGATGGCATTTATGGCACCCTCTTCGATCTGGGACCACGGCATCTTGAGAACGGTAAGGCCTACAATGCATACGAGGACGGCTGAAAAAACAATCGGGATGTGGGCGTCCACTCCCAGTTTAAGAACTCCAAAACTGATCATGGTGGCTGCAGCAATGAATACTAAAAGCGAAAGACCAAGACCTGGCTTGGGCTGTACGTTTTGAGCCATTATCAGTAACCTCCCTCAGAAAATATGTCTTTCTGGACTGAACTTTCGATCCCGGGACTCTCTACAATTTCTTCAGATGATCACACTCCCCCCCCTGCAGAATGATAAAGACTGGAAACCATAAAGGGTTGCTGCATGTTAAGGATACCATAATGTCCCCTGTGGAAACAGCGATCCGCTACACTATTTCTCTCCGACAACAGCCGTTTCAACTTCGGGAATATAAAGTTCCAGTATTCTTCGCACCTCAGCCTCATCACTTCTGTCAAAAGCAACCTTCAGCCCCGTCACGTCCTTCTCGAAAAAGCAGAGCATACGTGAACCCCTGAAGGCAAAGCCTACATGCTGTATCTCATCCCAGGGCAGCAGGGTCGTGTGGCCGCCCAGCCAGGTACGGGTCTGGCGGACGACACCCTCTGCGGATAGAAAGATCCGTTTGTCGTAGCCTGAGACATAGGCAACGACAGCTCCGACCAGGATCTTGTGGAACATGAAGCTTCGCATTCCGTCGGCTACCAGAAGCAGACCGACTGCCAAACCCATCCACTTCATCCATTTGGGAAATGGAGTCCCCGAACGTGAGACCAGAAGTTCCTCCAACCGTGACACCTCCATGTCTGCAGGTTCCAAAGGCAGCCAGCAGTTCCTACTTGTTTTTGCGGTTGCGTTCCCTGCGGTCGAGGTGCGCCGGTTCGAGGGATATCAGATCTCCCTCGAAGAGCTTGATGAGACCTTCGCGGGAGAGAGACCTCTGCCTCGCCGTGTACTCCTCCCAGTGGTAAAGATCTTCCGGGTGGCTGAGATCGTCGTCAGGCTCTGTGTAGACCGTGAGCACTCCTTCGTAGTTGCGCAGGATCAGCTTCCTGTCCGACTGGCTCAATACGTAGTTGGGACCCACCGGAATCTTCCCTCCACCACCAGGCGCGTCGACTATGAACAGCGGCTGCGCCATCCCGGTCGTGTGGCCGCGGAGGTACTCGATGATCTGGATACCCTTGCCCACGCTCGTCCTGAAGTGCTCTATTCCCTCGGAGAGGTCGCACTGGTAGATGTAGTAGGGGTTCACGCGGATCTTCAGCAATTGCTGGTTGAGCTCCCTGAAGAGGTAGGGGCAGTCGTTGACCCCTTTGAGCAGTACGCTCTGGTTCCCCAGGGGGATCCCCGCATCGGCCAGCATCGCACACGCCCTGGTCGATTCCGGGGTCACTTCCTTCGGGTGGTTGAAGTGCGTGTTCAACCACATGGGATGGTATTTCCTCAGCATGTTGCACAGCTTCTCCGTTATCCTCTGCGGACATACTACGGGCATTCGGCTCCCCAGACGCACGAAGTCGACATGAGGGATCTTCCTCAATTCGGATATTACCCACTCGAGCCTGTCGTCATCCACCGTGAGTGGGTCTCCGCCTGACAGAAGCACGTCCCTGAAGGAGGGGGTGTTCCTGATGTACTCGATACCCTTCTTTATCTGCTCTACTCCATAAGACTTGTCCGTCTCTCCGGCGTGGCGCCTCCTTGTGCAGTGACGGCAATACATGCTGCACTGGTCGGTGATGAGGAGAAGTCCCCTGTCAGGGTAGCGGTGAGTGAGGCCGGGTACCGGAGAGTCGACATCTTCGTGAAGCGGGTCGTGAAGGTCCGCCTTGGCTATCTTTGTCTCATATTCGGTCGGAACAGCCTGCATTCGGACGGGGCATGTCGGATCCTTCGGATCCATCAGGGAGGCGTAGTAGGGAGTGATAGCCATCCGCAGTTTTCCCAGGCTCCTGCTGACCTTGGCCGCCTCATCATCATCTATGTCGATGACCTGATGAAGCTGCTCAATAGTTGTGACGCGGTTGGCCAACTGCCATTTCCAGTCGTTCCACTCCGCGTCCGTTACACCCTTCCAGAGAGGTATATTCCTTCTGTCGCGTCGCTGCATTTGTTTCCCTCCCGCCGATGATGAATTAGTTCGACTTGTATGCACTTACGTTTATCCTACACCTTTGAAAAGCAGCGCGTCAAACTTCAAAGAGGAGATCATGAGGTAATTATCCGCTAAAAAGCAGG
This sequence comes from Synergistaceae bacterium UBA4088, assembly GCA_002382605.1. Classification (GTDB taxonomy): domain Bacteria; phylum Synergistota; class Synergistia; order Synergistales; family Thermovirgaceae; genus UBA2252. The sequence continues at coordinate 7,350 of DFYG01000030.1, forward strand.
AAGAGGGAATATTACAGGAAGCAAAGGAAAAGGGAGGAGAAGATCCTCTCCTCCCTGACCTTAAGTTAAAACCCTCTCCGCCCTGCTTACCTGGCGTTTTTGACCGTTTTCACCGATTCGGCGTACCTGATGCCGCGTTTCTTCTGCTCCTCGATGACATAGGCATAAAGGGCATCGTCCGCGGCAAGTTTCTCGGCCGGCTGAACACCCTTCTGTTTCACAAGTCCTTTCGCGACCGCCCGTGCAAAGATCGAGCAGGAGCAGCCGGTGCACCGGCTCATGGAGGTGTTCCATGTCTTCTCATCAAAATAGTCGAGAAGGTACCAGGAATGGGTGACCTCGTCGGAACCCTTGAACCCGTGGACCTCTATCTGCATGACAGTGAGATCCCTGTCCCCTTTTTCGGGATCCATCTTCCACATCGGGAAGAGAAGATCAGCGGCAACGTCCAGAGGAACCACCTCTTTGCCTCCGAGTTTCCTGGGATCCTCTTCAAAGAGTCCCATGGAACGCAGAAGCCTCATCTGTTCGACGTGTCCCGGCCACCGGAGGGTCATTTCTCCCAGGTTCCTGGCCTTTATATTCTTTGCAAGGCTCCTGAGCCCATCGGTGTAGAAAGCCTCAAGTGTTCCGACCCCGGGAAAATCACGAAGGTGGAGTCCTGAGGCCGCTTCCACGACTTTCTTTTTGAACTCATTGACGATGGTAACGGGTCGGGTGAACTCCTCGATGCAATCCTTGGGAGACCATGTCACCTGGTAGTTGAAAGGGGGGACCAGTTTGGTCGGGATACCGCCGACAAATATATTGGCATCCTCTACTTCGTCAAGAAGCGCGGCGCCGCGGCCCATCAGAAAGTTGGACATTCCCGGTGCGACGCCCATGTCCGGTATCACTGTGACGCTCTTTTCCCTGGCCATTTCGTCCAGATCCTCGAAATCCTCGGCCATAAAGGAGATATCCACAAGGTTCTTTCCAAGTCCTATAACGGTCTTCATCATGTCGAATCCGAACCGCCCCGGGACGCCGGCGGTGACTATATCGGCACCCTCCAGGACCGGTCCGATCTGAGCCGGGTCCGTTGCCGAGGCTACAGCCGTTCTGACGCCGGGATATTTTTTCTCGATCTCCCTGAGCGTGGCCTCATTCATGTCAACCACGGTCACGTCGAAATCCTTCATCATGTCCGCCACGATCAACTGCCCGACAAGCCCTCCGCCGATCTGTACAGCCTTCATTCAAACTCCTCCTTCTGAAACAGGCAGATTGTATTATTGCCTGACTTTGTATGCAATAAGCAGTATATACTCGTGCTTCTTTTGTGTCAAATTCACCGATCGTGAATCGTAAACCGTGAATCGTACACGATTCACGGTTCAGATATTTGACTTTCTTCTTACGAATGTCATAATTATTGCATACATGTTTTTTTGTTCCATACATTTTCAGGGNNGGAGGTCTGCAGATGAAAAAGAAGGTGCTTGTACTGGGCGGAGGACTCGTCGGCTCTGTCATGGCTCTGGACCTTGCTTCGGACGAAGCCTACTCCGTCACGGTCGCCGACGGCAACGAGGATACCCTTGACAGTCTGGTCTCCAGGTCGGGGGGCATGATAACTCCGCGTCAGGATGTCGATTTCGCCAGTCCCGGATCCATCACCGAAGCCGCGGCAGAAAACGACCTGGTCGTTGGAGCTGTTCCCGGCTCGCTTGGATTCGCGATGATGGGAGCCGTGATCAAGGCCGGCAGGAGCATGTCGGACATCAGTTTCATGGGCGAGGACTACTTCCGATGGAACGACGAGGCGAAAAAGGCTGGAGTCACGCTCGTGGAAGATGTGGGCGTCAGTCCCGGCTTCTCCAACGTGATCATAGGGAGCGCGGTCAATGAACTCGACAGCGTGGACAGCGTGGACATCTACGTCACCGGGCTGCCATTGAGCCCGGTGGAGCCGTTCAACTACAAGTTCGTCTTTTCCCCTGACGACTGCATCGAGGAGTACGTCCGTCCGGTCCGCCTCAAGAGGAATGGAAGGATAATGGAACTTCCCGCACTTTCGGAAAACCGGACGTACCGCTTCGATGTACCGGGGGTCGACCTCCCGGAGATGGAAGGATTCCTGACCGACGGCCTCAGATCCCTCATTACAACCATTCCGGCCCAGAACATCTGTGAGAAGACACTACGCTACCCTGGGACAGCAGAGAGGCTCGCCTTCCTTCGCGAGGTCGGCATCTTTTCCACGGAACCGATCGACGTCAAGGGACTCGCTGTCGTGCCGCGCGACCTTTTCGCGGCCCTCGCATACCCTCGAATGAAACTCGGGGAGAAGGAGAAGGAGTTCACCTTCCTACAGATAGAAGTGAAGGGAACAAAGGACCGCAAGAATGTTCTGCATCGCTACAAAATGTACGATGAGCGCGATGAAAAGACGGGCTACACATCCATGGCCCGCACTACCGGTTTCCCATGCGTAATAATGGCCAGGCTCATTGCGGAGGGTCTCGTGGACATGCCGGGGGTTCATGCGCCGGAGGCGATTGGGAACAAGCCGAAGGTGGTGGAAAGGTTCATCGCGGAGATGGAAAAGCGGGGCGTCCGCATCTCGAGAGAGGTAACTGAGGTCTGATGGCGCAAAGTGGCGGACTCTCCTGCCGGAGTTCCGCCACTTGTTTTTTCCAGTATACTTTGATAAATTGTTATCATACTGCCAAGGTTGGAGGGTCACCCGCATGAACGATATCGAAAGACGGGTCGTGATCTTGAGCCTCGTGGCCATGAAGGGCGAAGATCCCGATCTCTGGGGTTACGCACGGCTGCGCAAATCCATTCTCCTTCTTCAGAAGGAGGAGGGGGTTCCTCTTGGTTTCCCCTTCACCCTTGAGCGCGAGCGTCCGGTTTCTCCTGAACTGCAGCTGTTTCTTGAAAAGATGATGTTCGAGAACGACCTCGAGGTCAGGAACACCCCGTCCGGTTTCAGGAGTGTCATAGGCAAACACGGTCATGCCCTGCTGCAGGAATACCCCGGAATGATCGAGCGGTACAAAAAACAGGTCGGCAGGGTCTTCTCCAGGGTCAGGGACATGTCCCTCACCGACCTCCGCGTAGCCGCCAGGAACGCCTACCTCGACCACCCCGAATAGCCCATTTATTGATCTAGAATACGGAATATTCACTGTCCTTTTTGTCGCCTATGAACATGTACCCCGGGGAATGGGTGATAGCGAACGGAGGCCTGGAAGCCATAAGCGCCGCCTGCGGGGTCACTCCGCAAGCCCAGAATAATGGTACCTCACCATCCCTTACCTCGACAGGATCACCGAAATCGGGCCTGGACAGATCCGCTATCCCTATGCCCTGCGGATCCCCTGCGTGGACCGGCGCACCGTGAACAGCAGGAAAGAGGGAGGTGGTAGTGACGGCCTTCGAGACCAGACCTGCAGGAACGGGCCGCATGCTGACGACCATCGGCCCGGAGAGCCTTCCGGCGGCCCGGCAGGGGATGTTCGTAATGTACATCGGAACGTTCACTCCCATCTCGATGTGCCTCACTGGAACACCTGCCTCGACAAGCGCTCTCTCGAACGTGAAGGAACACCCCAGAAGGAACCCCACCAGGTCATCCCTCCAGATATCCGTGACGTCCAGCGGTTCATCTTCCAGTACCCCGTCCCTGTATACCCTGTACTTGGGGAGATCTGTCCTGATGTCGGCCCCCCGGGCAATGCCTCGGGGTGTCGGATATCCCGGCTCGGTGACGTCAAGCACGGGACATGGGCGCGGGTTCCTCTGGCAGAAGAGCAGAAGGTCGAACGCCCAGTCGCGCGGGAGTACCACCAGGTTGGCCTGGACATACCCTTGCGCGAGCCCCGCCGTGGGTCCGGTCCACTCCTTCCGTCGGATCACTTCTCTGGCGCCTGATGGCGACAGACCGGCCATTTCTTCAAAAGTTTTCACTGAAAGGTCATCTCCCCTGTTCACATTATCGTGACGTTTTAAAAACCCCGTATCCTTTCCAATACTCCCCTGGCACGGCTTATCCAGTCAGAGAGTGTCTCCCTGAATTTTTTTCCGGGAGGAGGTTCAATGAAAGATCCCATTTCCTCCCGCATCCATGAGAGGTCGATGGAATCCTGGATGCTTTTTCCGATGAGATCCAGCCTCCGACTGTCCATGCTCCCGTCTCTATCCAGGATAGAGGCGATATCGGAAAGGGCCTGCCGGCATACCGGTTCCCTGAAGTGATCCGAAACGGCCCGGATCAGCCCTTCGGCCCGCGAGTCCACACCCCCGCGCCTGTACTTCGAAGAATATATGAAAAGAGAAAGTTCCGCATCATATCTGTCCCTGCCGCCGCCCCTGTCGTCGCCGAAGACAAGATGCTCGGCCAGGACTCCTCCCATCGAGACGAGAAAACGTCTGAATCCAACTGGGTCCGGGTCGATGACCACACACTTGCCCGTCCGCCCCCGGCCGATGCGCGAAATGTCGCACTCGAGAATGTCGAGCCCCAGGATCATCGCCATTACGGCGTGCCCTGCCTCGTGAACCGCGATCCTGCTCCTGTTGAAAACAAACACCCCTTCCGCGGACCGACCCTCCACGGTAACCATGTTAACCCGATTTCCATGGACAGGTACAGGGGAGCGGACAAAATACTTGTCCATTACTATAATATCTGCTAGTATCTGCCAATAGCAGTAAATCAACAGTACGGAGGAAAAACCATGGATCGGGAAGAGCGCCTTCAACGGTTATCCGGGATCCTTGCCGCGGCTGATGCCCCACTCAGCGGGCTGTTCCTTGCAGAGGAGCTGAAGATCAGCCGCCAGGCCATCGTTCAGGATATCGCGCTTCTGCGTGACCGCGGCATTCGGGTCATGGCCACTTCGCGCGGCTATGTTCTGAGAGGGGGCAGCAGAAGAAGGAGTTTCGCCGTAAGGCACGACACCGGGCAGATCTCCGAAGAACTCAACACCATTATCGATGCGGGCGGAAGGATCCTGGATGTGATGGTCCATCACCCCGTTTACGGCGAGATCAGGGGGAACCTCGATCTGGCTTCGAGGGAGGAGGTCTCCCTTTTCGTAAACATGCTAAAAAGTTCCGGACAGTCACCACTCCTGTCCCTTTCCAACGGTTTTCATATCCACACCGTCGAGGCCCCCGATGAACTTACCCTTGACGCCATCGAGCGTGCCCTCTCGGAAAAAGGATTCCTCGAGGAATAAAGATCGATCCCTGCCCTTCCCGGGCAACGGAGGTGTTCATATTTGACGGGACGTGAAAAGTACTGGGTTCTTTCCGCTCTTTTCTATTCGGTCATTAATATCGCGGTGCCATTCCTGCTCCTGAAGGATGCAGGTTCTCTCCAGGGCGCGTTCCTCTTCTGGAGCCTTCTGACGGGTGCGGTCCTTCTGGCGGGGGCGTGGATCACATCAGGCTGGAAAGAGACCGCTGATGACGGTAAGTTGCTGAAATGAGCACCGCCGTCATAATCGCGGGCATCGGGGCCTGGTTCACCGTCGGTGCTATCCTCTCATGGTACGCAAGACGAAACCTCGGGAAGGGGATGTCCGAATACTTCCTCGCCAACCGGAAGGTAGGGGGGTTCGTATCGGCCATGACCTACAGCGCCACTACATACAGCGCGTTCATGATGGTGGGACTTGTCGGTCTCACCTACTCTTCCGGGATCGGGGCTCTCGGTTTCGAGATGACGTACCTGGCGGCGACCGTCATCCTGATGGTCATCTTCGCGCCCCGGTACTGGGCCGCGGGACGACTTTTCGACCTGGTTACCCCCTCGGAACTCCTTTCGAAACGCTACGAAAGCCCTCTGGCCGGTGCGGTATCGGCCATTCTCTGCCTGGTGATGCTCATTCCCTACGCTTCGGTTCAGCTGATGGGGATAGGATACCTGTTCGAGATCCTCTCGGGAGGAAGCATACCCTTCATGACCGGGATGCTTATAGCGGCGGGAGTTTCCCTGGTCTTTTCGTGGTGGGCGGGGCTGCGCTCCGTCGCCCTGACGGACGCTCTTCAGGCTGTCATAATGCTTGCGGCGAGCCTGCTGCTCCTGTACTTCATAGCCTTCGGCCTGTTCCCGGAAGGATTCGGCTCCGCGCTTGCGCTGAGGCCGGATCTGCTCAAGGTGACCTGGTCATTCCCACTGTTTGTCGGACTGACGCTTCCCTGGGCCTTTTTCGCCGTTACCAATCCACAGGTCGTACAGCGGCTTTACGTCCCGGAGAGCGTCAGAAGCCTGAGAAAGATGATCCTCGGCTTCTCCGCTTTCGGCTTCATATATACGCTTCTCTGCGTTCTGTTCGGCCTGGCCGCCGCGGCGCATGTCCCCGGACTCGAGCGAGCCGACAACGCTATGGCAATGCTTCTTGCGTCAGTTCCCACTCCACTCGCTCTCCTGGTCGCCTTNNGGTATCTACGATGAACTCGGTGATCCTGACACTGAGCTCCATGTTCGGCAGGGACGTCGTGAAGGCCCTGGCTCCCCGGATATCCGAAGAAAAGGAGCTCAGGCTCTGCAGGGCACTTATACCGTTGATAACGGTAGTCTGTTTCTTCTTCGCGAAGATGAAACTCGGGCTTATCGCGGTTCTGTCATCGATGGCCTCAGGCGGTCTCCTGATGCAGCTGCCCGCTATCCTCGGAGTATTCTTCTGGAAAAGAGCCACAGCGGCCGGGGCTGTCTCCAGCATGATCACCGGGGGCGTCGCTGTCGGATACATGTACGTCCGGGGCATAAAGCCCCTGGGGCACTGGCCCCCCCTCTGGGGGCTGCTCCTGTCCGGGGTGGTCTTCGTCTCGGTGAGCCTTCTTACCCGCCGGCCAGGGGGAACGGACTATTTCATGAAGTCGGTCAACGACTTTGTTCGCTCTCACTTCGGGGAGTGATGTACTTTTTCGTCCAGGGACAGGCCTCGATGCATATTCCGCATATGGAATGGCTCCATCCGTTGTCTCCGGCGAACTTTCTTGTCTTCCTGTAACAGGCAAAGATATTCACCAGTTCCTCACGGCTGGTCCCCTGCCTCCAATCAGTGCCGGTTATGGCCCCGGCGGGACATGCGTCTACGCAGCTCGTACAGCTCCCGCAGGACGACACCCTGACGGGTTCCCCCGGAGAGAGGGGAGCATCCGTCAGGATCGTGCACATGCGAAAGGCGGATCCGAACTCTCTGGTCACGAGAAGATCACTTTTCCCTATCCAGCCGATCCCCGCTCTGATCGCAGCCGTCTTGTGGGGAAGCGGAACGCTCAGGGTCTCCCTGTCGAAGCTCTCCGTCGTCGGACCCAAAAGTTCCGCGCTGAAGCCCTGTTCCTCTAGGAATGAACAGGCGCCCTTTCCTATTCCGGCCAGTTTTTTGTTGGCCCTTTCATATTCATCGTGATATTCGCGGGTGGGCCCCTTCCCTATGCCAGCAATGACCTCCGGAGATAGTCCCAGGATCACCGTCACCGCAAAAGGGAGCCCGGGGAAGGACCTTTCGGGTATATCCCGCAGATCTGATATGCCGCACTTCGAGCCGCCAAGGCCCAGGATCACTCTTTCAAGTTCCGCGGTGATACCATTCAAAGGAATTACCTCCCCTTATGATCAGGTTCTGTTGACAGTATCATATTTTCCGAACGCTTCGAAAACGGCATCTATCTCATTTTCGGAAAGAAGCTTCGGTTCTCCAAGGCTCCTGACGTGCGAATAGACCATCGAAACGAATTCCACTGTTTCCGCGACCCGGAATGCCGCCGGGAGCGTGCCGCCGGCGGCGATCAGTCCATGATTCGAGAGGAGGACCGCATTTCCCCCTCCCATGGCCCTGACGGCGCCACTCGCGAGTTCCTCCGTGCCGAAGAGTGCATAGGGTGCAACAGGCACTTTCCTCCCTGCGACAGCGACAAGATAGTGAAAGACAGGTATCTCCCACCCGAGAGAGGCCATAACGCAGGCATAGGGGGAGTGTGTATGGACCACGGAGAGAATATCGGGGCGTGCCCTGTAGACTGCAAGATGGAGGGGCGTCTCGCTCGAGGGGATCAGGTGTCCCTCGATGACTGCTCCTTTCATGTCCGTTACGACAACGTCTTCCGGGTCCATGCCTCCGTACTCCACAGCACCCGGAGATACGGCGACCAGCCCCCCGGAACGGATGCTCAGATTCCCTCCTGTTCCGGTTATGAGCCCCTTCTCCAGAAGTTTCTTTCCGAACTTTACTATTTCAGAACGCTCTCTCTCAAGAAGCATGAACTCCCCTCCTCTTCTGGATGATAACCCGAATATGCGGGAAAATGCCATAGGAGTGCGCTATACTCGATGCAGCAACAACACGGGGAGGTATTGGTGATGCAGAGAACCGGGTTTTTCAAAAAGATACCGCTTTTTCAGGTTGATGCGTTTACAGCAGTCCCCTTCGCTGGCAATCCTGCGGCGGTCTGTCTTATGGACGAATTTCCCCAAACGGAAACGATGAGGAAGATCGCAATGGAGATGAACCTCTCCGAAACGGCTTTCGTGGTACCAGCCGGGAGCAGCCCCGCCGATCCTGCAGGGCTATTCCGTATCCGGTGGTTCACGCCCACGGTGGAGGTTCCCCTCTGCGGCCATGCCACCCTCGCTGCCTCGCATGTGCTTTTCCACGAGATCGGGATGCCTTGCGAACAGATCTTTTTCGACAGCCCAGGCGGCCCTCTCTCGGCAAAGGTCGCGGATGAAGGCATTACTCTTGATTTCCCGATAAATAGACCTCAACCGGCGCAGCCTCCGGAAGAGGTTCTCTCAGCCATGGGGATCGAAGCCGCAGTGGATGTCCAGATAGCCTCGCAGGCACTGATGCTCCTGGTCAGGGTCCCGGATGAGGAGGCGGTTCGCCGGCTCTCCCCGGATTTTTCGGCAATGCTCCGCGCCGACAGGGGTTCCGAAAAGTACGAGGGCGTCATCGTCACTTCCACTTCGGGTGATCACGACTTCG
>DFYG01000129.1 GCA_002382605.1 Synergistaceae bacterium UBA4088
ATGCCAAGTCCACCTATGAATCCAAAGCGTCCAACTTCCTGCGCGATCTCGTACAGTGGCTCCAAAAGAACATGTCAACAGCCTTCGAGGTCACCTATCAGGGGCGCTCCAAGTCGCTCACCGAGTGGGCCAAGGGGAAATCCATCCGCGAGCTTTCAGGCATCGGTTCTCATGAGCGCATCAACTTCCGCGACCTGGTAAACACCATAGCGGGCATCTGTCTTGGAACCAAATTCCAGGATCAGGCTCCCGAATACCCGTTCTTCTCGGTGCTGATCACGGGAGCCAATAGAGCCCAGGCCGCACAGGATGCACTGCGCGCTATCGCTGGACAAAATCGTACTAAACAGGCCACCGCTGTACTGGACGCACTAGAGCTTCTCGACGGCGACCGACTCTACCCCTATCGGTCCAAGTACGCCAAACACATCCTAGGCCTTGCGAAGAAGAAGGGTCACGGGCAGGTGGTCAACCGCTCCGAACTGATCCAGAACGTTCTCGGCGTGGAGTACCTCGCGCCGCAGTCATTGCGCCTTGAACCCGAATGGGCCGTGGTGGTGCTGGCCTCATTGATCTATGCCGGCGAGGTGGTCCTTTCCATTCCTGGCAAGAAGTTTGACGCCACTGGGCTCCCACAATTGGCCGGTACTAGCATCGATGAACTTACCCAGTTCAAGCACATCGAACGGCCCAAGGACTGGAACCTTCCGGCACTCAAGGCGCTTTTTGAACTGCTCGGTCTCACGCCGGGTATGGCACAGCTGGTCACCCAGGGCAAGGATGAGCCGGTCCAGGAACTGCAAAAGTCCGTCACCGCCGCTGTGGAGAAGTTGGTGCTTGTACAGCAGAGCCTTCAGACAGGGCTGTTCTTCTGGGGTCGTGGGCTCTTGGCTGAGGAAGAGGTCAAGAAGGTTTGGGCCAAACTGGATCAGACCAAGACCTTCCTCGAATCCCTGCAAGCCTACACCACAACCGGCAAGCTCAAGAATTTCCGCTTCGACGCCTCGGAAGTGACTGCTCATCGGAGTGGGCTCGATACGATCATTGAAATCAAATCGCTTGAGGAACTGGTGGTGGACCTCGGGTCTACGGCATCGTACCTATCCACCGCCGAGGCGGTCCTGCCCACCGGCCACGAGTGGATCGACAAGATGAAGACTGCGCGGGACGAGGTCCTCGCCCAGATTGGCGACCCGGTCAAACGCAGCGCGGCCACCTTCCGCCAGCAGACCCAGCGCAAGCTCGGCGACCTCAAGAAGGCTTACCTGCTGGCCTACCTCTCCATGCACGCAAAAGCGCGCCTGGGTGTGAACGAGGACAAACGCAAGGCCCAGCTCATGGGCGATGATCGACTCAAAGACCTCCAGAAACTCTCCACTATCGACTTGATGCCGCGCCAGCACCTCTCGGACTTCCAAAACCGGCTCGCGGGATTGAAAAGCTGCTTTGCACTCACAGAGCAGGAACTGGAGGCGTCGCCAGTCTGTCCGCACTGCAACTTCAAGCCGGGCGCGGAACCGTCAATGGCTCCCGCGACGACGATGCTGGATGCTTTGGACGGCGAACTCGATAAGCTCGTCGAGAACTGGACCCAGACTCTACTCGCCAACCTCGAAGACCCGACCACAAAGGGTAACCTGACCCTGCTCAAGCCCGAACCACGGAAACTGGTGGACGGCTTCATCAAAAGGCGCACTCTGCCCGACAACCTCGATCAGGACTTCATCAACGCCCTGCAGGAGGTGCTGTCAGGGCTCACCAAGGTCTCGGTCAAGATCGGAGACCTGCGCGGCGCCTTGCTTGCGGGCGGTTCACCGGCGACCCCGACCGAAATGCGCAAGAGATTCGATGAATACCTGGATAAACTCGTCAAGGGCAAGGAACCTGGCAAAGTGCGGATCGTACTTGAGTGAGGAGGATTGGTGCCAAAGAGAAATAAAAAAGACACAAAAACTCTGAAGATTTTTGCTGATGATCAAGGGCAGATGTTCGATAAGTCTCTGGAACAAGAATTGGAAGAACGGAGAGCAGAGCAGGTCGAATGTCTCGGCATGACTTTCCCGAGCGACGAGCAGCGGCGGAAACATTTTCTCGGCATCCTGCGTGAGAAGCTGAAGGACCCTGAGTTCCGCAAGATCGAGGGATTCCCCATCGGCTCGGACGAGGACATCCTGGCGCTGTCCGATCCCCCATACTACACCGCCTGCCCGAACCCGTTCATTGCCGACTTCGTCAAGCACTTCGGCAAGCCCTACGATCCGAGCAAGCCATACAGCCGCGAGCCGTTCGCCGCGGATGTGAGCGAGGGCAAGAACGACCCGATCTACAATGCCCATTCTTACCACACAAAAGTGCCACACAAGGCGATCATGCGGTATCTTCTGCATTACACCGAACCGGGGGATGTGGTTTTCGACGGGTTTTGCGGAACGGGGATGACAGGTGTAGCAGCGCAATTGTGCGGGAACCGGGTCATGGTTGAGTCCCTAGGTTGCCGGGGGGAAAAAGGCAGCATGATCCTGCAACCTGAAACTGATGAAAACGGAAAGACTGCCTGGAAGCCACTTTCTAAACTGGGTGCACGCCGGGCTATCCTGTCGGATCTGTCTCCTGTCGCCACCTTTATTGCAAGCAACTATGCTGACTTCTCTTCCCTAGTAATTTTTACAGATGAAGCCCTGAAACTGGTTTCCAAGCTTGAGAAGGAACTGGCTTGGCTTTATACAAGCGATTCCGGTGGTCATGTCTTGAGCGCTGTCTGGTCAGATGTGTTTCTCTGTCCAAATTGCAGTCACGAATTTGTTTTCTGGGAAGCAGCACTCAAGAACGAAAAACTTCAGGAGTCATTTCCTTGTCCGCATTGCGGGACAATGGTTGGCAAAGCTGCTTCCAAGGCAACGGGTGCCATTAAGCTTGACCGTCCGTTCGCTACAGGATTCGACCCGATTCTGAAGAAGGTGGTACGGATACCGAAGCTTGCTTTGGTAGAGGAAACGGCCAAATTCGGATCGACGCGCAAGACAAAACCAATCAAGGAAGAAGGGCGGAAAAGCGTAGTGTCTCGGTTTGAGGGATGCGCTTGGCCATACATTCCCGCCGAGGAGTTTTTCCCGGGGCGACAAACCAACAAGCTCATCAATGGCTCAGGCATCTCGCATATTTGCCATATGTATACGCAGAGGGCGCTATTCGCATACGGAACCTTGTGGCAGCAGCAGCTTTCTTCGCATAAACACACGTCACTGTTCAGATTTTGCTTGAGTTCCATCAATAATTATATATCCAGGAAACAAGGTTATTTCGGCGGCGGCGGCGGCGTATCTGGGACTCTTTTTACTCCATCACTTCACCTTGAGAGAAATGTTTTCGATGTTCTGAAACGTAAGATTAGGAAACTGCGGTCGCTTGCATTGAAAGAGACCGGGATAGGCTGCATCTCGACTCAAAGTATCGTTGACTTGCGGAATATCCCCAATGGGACCGTTGACTATATCTTTACCGACCCACCATTTGGTGAGTCGCTCCAATATGCCGAACTCAACATGTTTCTTGAGGCTTGGTTAAGAGTAAGAACCGTCATCGAGGAAGATTGCGTTCTGAATTATGTGCACAAGAAGGATTTACCTTTTTACTCGCACATGATGCTTGGAGCGTTCAAGGAGTACGCCAGACTTCTGAAACCTGGACGATGGATAACTATCGAATTTCACAACAGCCAAAATGCTGTTTGGAGCGCAATACAGCAAGCTATTGAATCATCTGGGTTGGTTGTCGCAGATGTGCGCGTTCTGGATAAGCAACAGCGGTCTTTCAACGCGGTCAACAGGTCGGGTGCGGTCGATCAAGATCTCGTTATTTCTGCGTACAAGCCAAACGGAGGGCTTGAGGATCGTTTCAAATTAGCAGCCGGCACCGAAGAAGGTGTTTGGGATTTTATTCGCACGCACCTTAAGCAACTTCCTGTCTTTGTTCTCAAGGATGGGCAGGCCGAAATTGTTGTCGAACGTCAGAATTACTTGCTCTTCGACCGTATGGTAGCCTTTCACGTCCAGCGCGGCGTGACGGTTCCATTATCTGCTGCTGAGTTTTACGCAGGATTAGTCCAGAGGTTCTCTGAGCGGGATGGAATGTACTTCCTTCCAGAGCAGGTTGCCGAGTACGACAAGAAGCGCCTGACCGTTCGAGAAGTTCTTCAGCTCCAGCTCTTTGTTACTGACGAATCGTCAGCCATCCAATGGCTTCGGCAACAGCTTCTGAAAAAGCCCCAGACAGCAGGGGAACTGAAGCCTCAATTCATGCAGGAAATAGGTGGATGGCAAAAAACCGAGAAGCTGCTCGAACTTGATGAGTTGCTTGAACAGAACTTCCTGCGCTACGACGGCAATGGCGAGGTCCCGAACCAGATACACAGCTACCTTTCGACTAATTTCAAGGATCTGCGCAACCTGCCCAAGGATGACGAGGGCCTGCGCACCAAGGGCAAGGACCGCTGGTATGTGCCTGACCCGAACAAGGCTGAAGACCTGGAAAAGCTGCGTGAGAGATCTCTGATCAAGGAGTTCGAGGACTACAGGACTTCCAGCCAGAAGCGCCTGAAGATCTTTCGCCTTGAGGCTGTCCGTGTCGGCTTCAAAAAGGCATGGCAGGAACGCGACTACGCCACCATCATCAACGTGGCCCGCAAGATTCCTGAGAACGTCCTCCAGGAGGACCCCAAGCTGCTGATGTGGTACGACCAGGCGCTTACCCGTTCAGGTGAGGAGTAGGTATGCCAAATCGCACTGTGCAGTCCGTCCATTTTGAGGACTTCGATGGCCATCAATTTGAGCGTCTTGTCTTCGCCTACTTGCTCCGAACCGATAATTGGCTGTCACTGGAGTGGTATGGACGGTCAGGCAGTGATTCTGGAAGAGACATTTGGGGGATCAGGGAACGGGATGGACATCCACAAGGACAGAAGGTCTGCGTCCAATGCACAAACCAAAAGTCCCTTACGTACAAAAAGGTACAAGATGACCTTGACAAGATTCTTAACGGGCCGAATGGGAAACCGGACGATTTTATTGTTGTAGCCGGTGGTTCGGCATCCGCGGCGCTGAGAGATAAAACCAAAAAGCTCTGCGAACAGAAAAAGATCTACACGAACGAAATTTGGGCGGGACCAGAGTTTGAGGAACGGCTAAGAGCAAAAACTGAGTCTTTGCTTAAGCGGTTTATCAATGGTGACGAGTTCCCAGATGCCCCAGCGGAGCTTCGCATGTTTGCAGAAGCTATGACCCCCCAATCCGATGATGAGATCCTTGCCCTGATGGCCGGACTTTTCGATAGACCGGCTTTTTATACCCCATTCCATCAAGAGAGCTCAATCCCGGCGTTCAAGAAGGCGATCACCGATACTATCGAGGCCCTGAATACCGGAGTACATCGCCTTAGAGATGGAACCGAAATTCGTCGCATCCCAAGCAGGCATACGATGCAATCGGCTGAGGCGAAGAAGATGTTGTCGCAGATTGAACGGATGCTTGGGGAACTCCGCGCCAAGTATGATGAAGGAATCAAAAAAGGAGATATCCGCCCTTGCGGCTGCAATGATCCGAACTGTCCTGTTTTTTTTGTTTCCCTTCGCGCAGCAAGTGAAATGGACCGCCGTCGTGAAGAAATTCTGGGGACATTTCGCAGGTTGTACCCCGCTTTTGATGTGAGGCTCGGCTGGAGGAATTGGCATTGATAGGTGATTGGCACTACAGCCCGGACCACGGACAGCTTTGTCAGATTATTGAATCCCAGACGCTCTGGGGTGAGACGACTTGCCGCGTCTGGCTGCCCGAGCGAGACTCTGTGGTCCGTATCCCTGCTTCCCGGCTCAAACCCATTGAGAGTGCCGGTACCAGTTCGCCGGACAATATCGCCTACATCGCCGCTGCCGCGCGGGTGGCAGACGCATTAACCCAGGATGTTTTGCTCGCACCTATCGAGTCCTCGGTCATTCCGCTTCCGCATCAAATACGGGCGTTATCCCGTGCAATCGGCAATGATCGGGTGCGCTATCTTCTCGCGGACGAGGTTGGGCTGGGCAAAACCATCGAGGCCGGTCTCATTCTGCGGGAGCTGAAGCTTCGCGGGCTGGTCAAGCGGACATTGGTCATCGCCCCGAAGGGGCTGGTGGGCCAGTGGGTCAGCGAAATGCGCTTCCATTTCGGGGAGACATTCCAACCCGTGCTTCCCGAGGACATTAAAACCTTGAAGCGAATCGCTCCGGTATCGAGCACGGAAAACGGCGAGAAGGGAAATCACGATCCAGAAGTTTTGCCTGCTAATGCATGGCAGATGTTCTTTCAAGTGGTAGTGCCCATGGATTCGGTCAAGCCCCTGGACAAGCGCCGTGGGTGGAGCGCTGCTCAGGTGGGTGAATACAACCGTGAACGATTCGAGGACCTGATATCCGCGGGGTGGGATCTGGTCATTGTAGATGAAGCGCACCGTCTCGGCGGCAGCACCGATCAGGTCGCCCGCTTCAAGCTGGGTCAGGGGCTCGCCGAGGCAGCTCCGTATTTCCTGCTGCTCTCGGCCACGCCTCACCAAGGGAAGACGGACGCTTTTCATCGGCTGGTTTCCCTGATCGACGCCCAGGAGTTTCCGGACGTCAGCAGCGTCACCCGCGAGCGGGTCCAGCCGTATGTGATCCGTACCGAAAAACATCGCGCGATCGATGCCGAGGGAAAGCCTTTGTTCAAGCCCCGGCGCACACAACTTGTTCCTGTTTCCTGGGAGGAGCGCCACCGCAATCAGCAATTCCTTTATGAGGCGGTCACCGAATACGTGCGGGAAGGCTACAATCAAGCCATGCGTGAGAAACGCAGCTATATCGGCTTCCTGATGATTCTGATGCAGCGTTTAGTGGTCTCTAGCACGAGCGCCATCCGCACCACGCTTGAGAAGCGGCTGGAGGTGCTGGCCGCACCCCAGGAGCAACTGACCCTTTTCCCGCTCGCTTCCGAGGAGGAGTGGGCGGACCTAGATGGCCAGGAACAGGTCGATGTGCTCCTTCGTACTCGCCTGAAAGCGCTCAAGAACGAGCGTGCCGAGGTTAAGCTGTTGTTGGAAGCAGGGACCCGTTGTGATCAGGCGGGACCGGATGCCAAGGCCGAGGCGTTGCTCGACTGGCTCTACCGTCTTCAGTCCGAGGAGGGGGACCCGGAGCTTAAAGCGCTGGTGTTCACCGAGTTCGTTCCCACCCAGGAGATGCTGCGTCGGTTTCTGGCGGAACGCGGGTTCTCGGTGGTTTGCCTGAACGGCTCCATGGAAATGGAAGAACGCAAGCGAGTTCAGGAAGCCTTCGCCAAGGATGCCCGCATCCTCATCTCCACCGACGCCGGTGGTGAGGGCTTGAATCTGCAGTTCTGCCACGTCGTGGTCAACTACGATATTCCTTGGAACCCGATGCGCCTGGAACAGCGGATAGGCAGGGTGGACCGTATCGGCCAGACCCATGTGGTGCGTGCGGTCAATTTCGTGTTCGAGGGGTCCGTCGAGCACCGGGTCCGGGAGGTGTTGGAGCAGAAACTCGCAGTCATTTTCGAAGAGTTTGGCATCGACAAGACCGGCGACGTCCTCGACTCGGCCCAGGCGGGCCACATGTTCGACGAAATGTATGTCGAGGCGATCCTCAATCCCGAAAAGGTTGAAGAATCGGTGGAGAGCGTAATCGCCCGCTTGCAGGAGCAGGCCCGCGAGGCGAGAACCACGGCATCCGTTCTCGGCGCAACCGATAACCTTGAACCCGGCGAAGCCCAGCGGCTGCTGACTCACCCGCTCCCCCATTGGGTCGAACGCATGACCGTGAGCTATCTCAAAGCACACGGGGGCAAAGCCGAGAGGAAGAGCCAGAGCTGGAACCTGACCTGGCCCGACGGCGAAACCTGCGAGAACGTGGTATTCACCGGCAAGGAGGCAGAGAGGCTTCCAACTGCGCGCCACCTTACCCTGGAGGAACCGAAAGTGCGCGGGCTGGCCATGCGGCTTCCCCGTTTCGCGCCGGGCCAGCCGGTACCGGTGGTGTCGATTCCCGGCATATCTGCCGAAGTTAAAGGCATCTGGTCTCTCTGGCGGATCGCCATCACCACTATGGAGTGGAATCGCCGGAGGATCATGCCTCTCTTCCTGGCTGACACCGGCATGGTCTTCATGCCAACGGCAAGGCACGTTTGGGATCAACTCCTTGTGGCAAGTCCACAAGTCCACTCTGTTCTGGAACCATTGATCTCGCAATCTGCATTCGAAAAGTTGCGGATTGCCTCGGAGGAACACGGAAGGCCCATATACGAGACGCTTGTTCAGGAGCACCGAGCCCGAATCGCTCGCGAGCGTGAAAGGGCCGACTACGCCTTTGCTGCCCGCCGTAGAACCACAGAGCGGATCGGTTTGCCTCAGGTTCGTAACTATCGTCTGAATCTACTGACCCAGGAGGAACGATCCTTCCAGGACCAGCTTGAACAGAAGGCATCTGCCTATCCCGAAATGGTGCCGCTGCTTGTAGTCCGGGTGGAAGGCGGTGGCCATGAGTAGCTGGCGTGACCAAATCTTGAAAGAATTCACCCCTAAAGTCGCTCGGCTCACGCTGGTAGCCGATCCAGACGGACTCCTCCTCGAAGAAGGAATTCTTGAAGGCATCCGCGAGCGTGGATTCGAGCTGATCCCGTTTGAAGACCACATCGCGTTCCGTTTTGCCTATGAGTCGAAGTTCCGCTCTCGCTGGGACCGCGGAGAGAACACGGACCTCGTCGTCGTATTGCGCTCGCAAGCCAACGACCTCAGTGGGTTGCCGTATGATCTCCTCCATGCCGGCCGCAGACTCTTCTTCAACCTCGGCGACATTTTCCCAAACCTCAGCTATCCGGTCGTGACTGCCCTGGATCGAGGAGACCTCGATGTATTGTATGAGGCCCAGAGGAGACATGCTCCGGGGCAGTTAGGCGACAATGCCACGAAAGAATTCATTCTGCGGCACGTTTTTGGAATCGCGCCAGAGTTGATTAATAAGCCATCGGACCTCTTGCGAGTATTGCTCCGTCGCCATTACCGCGGCCAGCGTATTCCAAAGGAACTCGATGAACGTTTTTTCCAACTCCTACGGCAGAATGCACAGTTCGACGGATGGCCGCTGGAGAGATTGATGGCAGATCGAGAGGCTTTCTTCACCTTTCTCCAGGAGCGATGGCCGTT
>DFYG01000046.1 GCA_002382605.1 Synergistaceae bacterium UBA4088
CGGCATGGGATCTCGAAAAGCCTGCGCTCCCGGTTTTTTATCACTTCCGCAAGGACGAGGTTCCAGATGAAACTCTGGTATGAAGAGAAGTACTGCCCCATCTCCTCACGCGGGACCTTCCGCAGCGCCCCGATAGGTCCCTCTCCGTTCATCATGGCTTCAAGCATCGACTTTAGTTGCGGTTCCGGACATAACTGCGCCACGTCACTCCATCTTCCCCACCTGTCCGCCAGGGCTTTTTTGCGTTTTCGCGTCTCCGCAGGGGCCTCCGGGTGGCAGGCAGTGAATATCTTTTTTACGGCGGCTTTGAAGCGCCGCTTGACGATCATCTCTCCGATGAATCCCCCGCTTTCGACATCACCGAAGCGCTGGTCGTCGAAGTAGTTGGCGAAGCCGGATCGTTGCACGGAGTCGAGCCTTTTCCGGGTTTTGGCGGTCTCCTCCGTGGTCATGTCTCTCAGTGCGACTCTGAACCGGTTGCCGGATATGGAGGAGGGGCTCAATTGCGAGTCTGCAAAGCCCGCGAATTCGGTCGAAACGTTAGTGCTTTTGAAAGACATGTCTACGGTAGAAGTCGTGGAGAAGTACTGGGTCGTCAGCGCTGAACGATCCTTTCTTCCGCACCAGTGCAGCTCCTTCAGGGAAACCTTTTTCTCCCTTGCGATCTCCGCGAGTGCGTCCACGGTGTTCCAGTTCCTTTTTTTAAGGCGATATACACGATGCGATCTCATTGTCCGGGCAGGCGGGATCGAAAGGATCTCTTCCACCTGAAAATCTTCCGGATTGACCTTTATCTTCAAATAAATAACCTCCTGTGGGGCTTTACCCCATTTATTAAGGATAACCCATAGTGAGATCTTTTGCGCGCCGCCTGGATTACAATAAATGGGGGGCGCGAAAGGAGGAACGGATAATGACAGGAAAATGTGATGCGAAGCGTATTTTCGCCCCGGGCTTTGTCCAGGTTTACACGGGCGACGGCAAGGGCAAAACCACTGCGGCACTGGGGTTGACGCTAAGGGTTTCAGGTCACGGAGGCAGGGTGGCCTTCATACAGTTCATGAAGGGGTGGGATTTCTACGGCGAGATCGCGGGGCTGGCCATGCTTCCTGGAGTTCGTCACGAGAGGACCGGTACTCCCGATTATGTCTACCGGGGAAAAGTGCAGCCCGTCGATGTCGAGGAAGCGAAGAGAGGGCTTGTACTTGCTGAAGAGTGCCTGGCATCGGGAGATTATGATCTTGTCGTCCTGGACGAGATGAACGTCGCCGTCGATTACGGGCTTGTCGATGCCGATGCCGTCGTGCGGGCGGTCAGGGGACGACCCTCTCACGTGGAGGTTGTCCTCACCGGCAGGTCCGCACCTCCTGCGTTTCTGGACATGGCCGACCTTGTAACGGAAATGCGCGAGATCCGGCACCCCTTCACGAAGGGGATCGCCTCGCGAAAGGGCGCCGATTTTTAAGATGAGATACTGTGCGCTACGACCCTGCCTGATCCCGGGAAATTGGAGCTAATTCCCAGGCCATGCGGTGGATCGGGAATTTTCGGACCTGGAAAGTTCTCCCCCCGCCGCGACCCGGCCGTCTTCGTCGTAAAGGACCAGCCGTTGTCCCGGGGCGGGGGCGAACTGGGGTTCCGAAAAAACCACTTCCATCTCTTTTGCTCCTGCAGCTCTCAGGAAACACTCCGAAAGCTCTCCACCTGACCGGATCTTTCCGAAGAATCGCCCGCCATCGCGATAGATGGAGGGCATGAGCACATTGACCCCGGTTGCGGAAACGACTTTTTCGTAGAGTTCCTCCCGCCGGGTGACGATGATCCGCCCGGTTTCCTTTTCGATCCGTCGGACGTAAAGAGGCTTCCCATCTTTCGCGGAAAGTCCCGAACGTTGCCCGATGGTGTAGTTTTCGATGCCCGGATGATCCCCGAGAACATGAAAAGCGGGATCGACGAAATGACCCGGATGAGGTTCAAAAGACAGTATCTTGCGGTAATTACCCTCTGCCGCGAAGCAGAGTTCCATGCTGTCGGGCTTTTCGGCGACATGGAGTCCTGCCTTCACAGCCAGCCGGCGTACTTCGGGTTTTTCGATCTCCCCAAGTGGAAGTTCAAGGAATCGGAGGCGTTCTCTCGGAATGCCGTAGAGGAAGTAACTCTGATCCCGCCTCTCTTCCTGTCCCCTTGCGAGGAACGCTTCTACTCCGGAGCGCAACACCCTGGCATAATGTCCTGTCGCCAGGTAGTCGATCCCGAAAGTCGATCCCAGGAAATCCCATACGAGCCCGAACTTGATGATCGTATTGCAGTCGACGCAGGGATTAGGCGTTCGCCCCTCCAGGTAACTTGACCGGAAGCGACAGATCACCTCTTTCTCGAATTCTTCCTCCACATCGAGCAGGTAGTGAGGAATATCCAGATCACGGGCGACAAGGGAAGCATCCCTTCCGCAGCAGGGCCGCCTGATAGAGACCGCATCGGCCAAGGGGATCCGGAGGGTTATCCCAACCACATTCCATCCCCGTTCCTTCATGAGCCATGCGGTGACACTGCTGTCGACGCCTCCGCTCATCATTACGGCGATGCGCCGTCCCCTGTTAATCCTGTCTCCGGGAAAAGGAAGCCCGCTTGTCTGGAGCAGTTCCATCACATCTGCCCTTTCTGCATGAGGAAGAAAATGTTCTCCTTCAGGGGTATCGCACTCCGGCAAAGGGTCCGGTGGAAATAAGCATTCACTGCAGGAGTCTCGGTGGCTGTTTCTGCCCGGGGGTGGATATCGCCGGGCAGGGATGATAAAATTCCCCACCAAATACCCCAAAATTCCGGCGTTTAATGTTTCTGTTCCAGAACAGCTTCGGGCGGCACTATGGCAGACGGGGGTTACATTTCCTCAGTGCTTTTCAACTCCTGCCGTATCTGTTCAAGATAACGCTGGCTTTCACTTGAGATCCGAGTCTCCCGAGCCTGCGTTGCATGTTCCTCGACAGGCTGCGAAAGGTCCCCTTCCGTCAGGGGTGCCCATCCTCCGCCCAGCACCTTGAATACGCGCACAATGTTCGAGAGCATCTGCCCTTCGCTTATCGCGTACTGTTCCTCAAAAATGAGCAGTGCGCTCTGGGCGCTTATCACGTTGTTGAAGTCCGTGAGGCCGTTCTTGTATTTGTCCTGTGCGACTTCATAAGCCGTTCGCGCAGCATCGACGCCGCGCTGGAGAGACTGGTTGCGTTCCCGCTCCTGCGTTTCCGAAGTCAGGGCATCGCGCACTTCCGCAACGGCGTTCAGTACGGTCTGCTCATAAGTCGCCAGCATCTGTTCCTGTTTCGCCGTCTGGACTTTGATATTGTTTCGTATAGCGCCGCCGTGGAATATGGGCAAAGAAATACTGGGCCCGAAACTGTAGCTTTCTCCATCGGAGAAGGACAATCCGCTGGTAGAGGTAAAGGATTCAAGACCTATCGAGCCGAACAGGCTGAATTTCGGCCAGAGGTCCCTTTGGGCCGCTTTCTTGCGTGCGATCTGTGCAACCAGCTGGCGTTCGGCCGAATAGATATCCGGGCGCTGGCGAAGCGAATTCGCGGGAATGCCGATCAGATCGACCGCTTCAGGTTTCGGCAGGGGCTTGTACTCGCCCAGCATCTCTTCCAGGCTTCCGGGTACCTGACCGACAAGTATTGCAAGCCTGTTCATTGTTGCCTCTATGCTGGTGCGCAGCGGAGGGATCGTCGAGCGAGTCTGTTCCATTGTGTACTTTGCCTGGCTCAGGGCAAGCCCGTCCTTGAGCCCGGAATCATACTGCGACTGAAGCAATTCCACTGTATCCATCTGCAGGGCCAGGTTGCTTTCNNNGCTACCTGAAGTCTTTTCTGCAGAGTTCGAAGCGACGTGTAGTTCAGGGCGACTTCCGAGGAAAGCGTCACCCACGCGTTATGGAGTGCTCCGTATTGTGCCTGAAGGTCGGCCTTGCCGGCCTTGATCTTCTGTGCCTGTCCGCCGAAGATGTCGATCTCCCATGACGCGTCGATTCCGAGGCTGTAGAAATCTATGGG
>DFYG01000021.1 GCA_002382605.1 Synergistaceae bacterium UBA4088
TTCTGAAATGAATTACACCAAGTACTCGATGGAGTTACGTTATTACTGGCCCCTTAGTAATTTCTTCCAGGGCCTTCTGGACCGCGAGATAGGTACCGAAGATAATCCGGTCATTCTGGCGGCCCGCGCAAGGGCAGGTTACTCCTCGGGAGAACTGCCATGGTCCGAGCAGTATTTCGTGGGGGGAGGCAGAACGCTGAGAGGCTACAGGGACGATGAGTTCAAGGGCAGCGAGATGGCGCTAGGGAACTTCGAGTTGCGTGTTCCTATCCAGGATGCCATCTCCCTCGTCGCCTTCTACGACATAGGCATGGCCTCCGATGATTCAGCCTTTTCCGATCTGATGAGCGGCTACGGCTTCGGTGTCCGTATCCAGACCCCGATGGGCAACCTCAGGGTCGATTTTGCCACCGGCGAGAACGAAAACCGCACCCACTTCGGATTTGGAGAGATGTTCTAATTGCAGGAGAAAAAAAAGACAGAAAGCATCATTATCATTTCGAGGGCCGCGGCTGTCTTTTTTGCCGTGGCCCTTCTTCTCGCGGGACCGGCTTCTGCTTCGGTGTCTGTTCGCGGGACTCCCGAGTGGATCAGGCCGACGATATCCGGCCCCATGGGAGCGGTATGGGATGAGATAAAGGGGACGGGGGATCCGCGGCAGAACAGACAGATGCTCGAGATCGTCATTGAAAGGCTGTTCCCGGGGATCAGGATCATGGAGATAGGTATTGCCGGAGAGGATCTCATTCTTGATCTCTCCTTCGACGATCCGCCCCCCGGCGGATGGCTGGTCCGTGTCGAACAGCCAGACCTGATCCCCGAGCTCCGCGCTCTCTTTGCGGATGACATCGGGGACGCTGCGGACATCCTCCGGGAGATGATAGCTCAGCTTCCGTTAGAGTCTATCGCATGGGCCGGGCAGGCATTTCAGAGCTCGGCAGGATCCCTTCTGGGAGAACGCGTTCCAGGCTGGTTTCCCTTCCTTATCTTCATGCAGGCCCCGAACGGTTCACTGGAAGTCGCGGTCAGTTTTCAGGCTCTTCCACCGGTCGTTGTGGCCTACTCCCCGAGAATCAGTTCGAGGACGCTGCCGAGGGTCCTTCAATCGGAGGTTGTCGACAACGCTCTGGAGGTTCTTTCCCCGTTCATCGGTCTCCCCGGTGCCTGGGTAAGTCACCATGAAGACCGGATAGAGGAGATGGTCGCTTCAGCGCTTGAAAGAAGATGGGCTTCGCGGGACATTAAAGGCAAAGTGACAGTAGGGATAACTCCTGAACGGATCGCTCCTGTCGACATAAAGGTTGAGAGTGGAAGGTATACCCTCCAGGCATGGGCCGCGATCCACATGGGCTCCGATGAAAGATATCCGGAGATAGGCATCCACCTGGGGCGCAGAACGGCCCCATTGCGGGGTTGGGACCTGGAACTGTACGGCGAGTGGGTAGCCAGGACCAACGATCTCAGCGTTGAGAGCCGCTGGGGGGCAAGATGGTCTGCATGGCCCGATATCTGGGTAGGCTTTGAACTGGCGTATCCCGGGGAGAATCTCTGGTACAGGGTATGGCTCGAGGAGATCCTCCCGAGGGTCTACCTTTGGGGGCGCGTGAACAACGAAGGGGACGCTGTCGCCGGGATCGGGTGGCGTTTCGGGGGGTACCTTGCCTGGGAGCTGTATTATGATAACAGTGATGAGGACAGGATAAGCGTGAGGCTGGTGGGCAATCTATAAGCCGGCGATAATTCCGGGGCTTGAGAGGGCTGGACATGGATCTGATAAAGGAGTATACAATAACTCGTATCGCGGAATTGACAGGTGGGAACGCAGTCGGAGACGTGGGCCGGGTGATCAAGGGGATTCAGGGTCCCGGAGGCACCGATCCGGACCTTATTGTCGTCTGCCGAAAAACCGGGAATCTTACAGGTGTCGGCGCCGGCGTGCCGGTGATCGCGTCCAGCGGGTCCATACCGGGTGGGGTCTCGGGAGTAGAGGTTCCTGATGTCGAAAAGGCTTTCGCGGAAGTTCTGGGACTTTTCAGATCTGAAAGGTCTTACGAGCCGGGTGTTCATTTTTCCGCCGTTGTCGACCCGGGGGCCTGTGTTTCCCCCTCTGCCTGTATAGGCCCGCTCTGCTGCCTGGGAGAAGGGTGCGATATAGGGGATGATGTCGTCCTGGAGGCCCAGGTATTCGTCTCCCCCGGTGTTCGTATCGGACCCCGTACCCTGGTGGAGGCCAATGTGGTACTGCGGGACAGGACGCTCATAGGCGGGGACTGCATCATCCACTCCGGCGCAGTCATAGGCTGTGACGGTTTCGGCTTCCTTCCCGATTTTGACAAAGGGCACGTCAAGATCCCCCAGATCGGAAGGGTCCACATCGGCGACCACGTAGAGATAGGAGCGTGCGTCACGATCGACAGGGCTACCGTCGAAGAAACCGTTATTGGAAGCGGTACCGTTATTGATGATCACGTCCACGTAGGACACAACGCCCGCATCGGAGAGAACTGCATCCTTATTGCCATGACCGGCATTGCCGGAAGCGCAGTATTGAAAGACGGAGTGATCATGGCAGCGAGAAGCGGAGTGGCTGATCATGTCACGGTGGGAGAACGTGCGCAGGTGGCTGCCAATGGCGGGGCCACCCGGGACGTTCCGCCCGGCGCTACTGTATCAGGCTTTCCGGCGAGGGATCACAGGGAGGAACTCAGGAAGCAGGCTTTTATTCGCAAACTCCCCGGGTTATCCGAGGCGGTCAAGGCCCTTCGCGCCGAGTTCGATGCCCTGAAAGAGAAGCTCAATGGCAAAAACGCTGAAGATAATTGACAAGGTCAGCTTTAGAGGGACGGGCATACATAGCGGCAAGCCCTGCGAGGTAATGCTCCGCCCGGGGGAGGGCAGCGGCATTTTTTTCGATCTTCCGGGAGGGCTTTTCCCGATAGGGTCGGCCGATTGCGACGGAACCAGGAGAGGGACACGCCTTACCTTCCCGGACGGGAGCGAAGTGCTTACCGTAGAGCACCTCATCGGCTCTCTTGCGGGCCTCGGGGTCTGGAGCGCGGTCATTTCCCCGAGAGGTCCGGAGATCCCGGCCATGGATGGAAGCGGACTTGTGTTTTCGGAGGGCATCGCGAGAGCGGCCGGACCGGGCGAGGATATGAAGCCGGTTACTGTAACACGCGAGATAGCGTTCACGGATCCTTCAGGAGGTGGGTTCATCTCGGTGGTCCCGTCCGATCTCTTTGAGATCACCTGCATGATAAAGTACGAGACGAAAGCCATCGGCTGCCAGGTTTTCGAGGGAGTCGTCACACCCGAAACCTTCCTGGAGGAGATCGCTCCGGCCAGGACTTTTGTCCTCACTTCAGAGATAGAAAGTATACTGGAACGCGGTCTCGGACAGGGAGGCGCCGCGGACAACGTGCTGGTGATCGATGACGTTGTAATGCATGCCCCGGGCCACCTCCGTATCCCGGATGAGCCGGTGCGCCACAAGGTGCTGGATCTTATCGGCGACCTGGCCACCGTCGGGACCCCCCTGAGGGGGCGTGTCGTAGCGTACAGGTCCGGTCATGATATGCACCTTGAACTTTCGCGGAGGATCCGCAGGAGTCTGCTCTCCGCCTGATAAGGAAAGGAGAATTACGATGCTTGACATCCATAAGATATTCAAGTCGCTCCCCCACAGGTATCCCTTTCTTCTCGTAGACAGGATCCTCGAGATCGACAGTGAAAGGGTCATTGGGCTGAAAAACGTTACCATCAACGAGCCGTTCTTCCAAGGTCACTTCCCGGCCGAGCCTGTCATGCCAGGAGTTCTCATTCTGGAAGCCATGGGGCAGGTGGCGGGAATGCTTATAACCCGGCTCCCGGAAATGGCCGGCGTGACGATATACCTTACATCCGTAGAGAAGGCACGCCTGCGGAAACCGGTAGTTCCAGGTGATCAACTGGTCACTGAGGCCCGCGTTGTCAAGATCAGGGGGAGGGTCGGCAAGGTCCGTACCGTGGCCCGTGTGGGTGACAGTATCGTGGCCGAAGCGATCCTCGGGTTTGTCCTGGCGCCCCGGCTCACGGGGGAAATGGACGAATGAGTGTTTTTGTCCACCCTTCTTCGATAGTCTCAAACGAGGCGCGTATAGGAGATGGAGCCTGGATAGGCCCTTTTTGCGTAATAGGGGCGGATGTCGAGATAGGTGAAGGAACCCGTCTTGAAGGGTACGTGCGGATCCTCGAATATGTCCGGGTAGGGAACCGGTGCAGGATCTTCGAGAACGTCGTACTTGGGGGCGAGCCCCAGGATCTCGCTTTCAAGGGTGAGCGTTCTTTCGCCAGGATAGGAGACGATGTCACGCTCCGTGAGAACGTGACGGTTCACAGGGGAAGCGGTGAGGATTCAGTTACGTCCATAGGGAACGGCACCTGGATGATGGCGGGGTCGCACGCGGGACACAACGCGGCCGTCGGCGCAAATTGCGTCCTGGCCAACGGTGTGGGGCTCTCCGGATACTCCAGTGTCGGGGACGGGTCTGTCCTGGGAGGAATATCGGGCCTGCACCAGTTCGTCAGGGTCGGGCGCTTCTGCATGATCGGAGGACTTACCAAGGTGGTAAAGGATATCCCGCCGTTCACTCTGGCCGACGGACACCCGGCGAGGATACACGGTCTGAATGTTATAGGACTTCGGCGGAACGGGTTTTCACAGGAGCAGAGGGCAGCGGTCAAGAGAGTCTACAGAGAGATATTCGACCCGTCGACGCGGGTCAAGGATGCCGTCAGGCGGATAGAGGAGACCTCGCCCGGGGATCTCCATATCCTGGAGATACTTGAATTCCTCCGTTCCACGAAACGCGGCATCACTCCATGGGGAAGCAGGGGAGAAAAGGATGATTAAACTCTTCGTCATGGATGTGGACGGCACGATGACGGACGGCGCCGTTTACCTCGATGGGAGCGGCGGAGAATTCAAGCGCTTCGATGTAAGGGATGGTCTCGGAATATCCATGCTGATCCATTCCGGCGTGGAGACGGCGATAATCAGCGGCCGCTTTTCGGATGTGACCGGGCGCCGGGCCGGAGAACTCGGGATATCCGATATCTTCCAGGGAGTGAAGGACAAACTCGCCGTGCTTCGTGAACTTGCGGAGAGGAAGTGCCTGGCACCCGAAGAGGTTGCCTATATCGGGGACGACGTGAACGACTGTTCCTGCATTCTCTGGGCCGGAAGGGGTTTTGCCCCGTCCGACGCCAGACCTGAGACCAGGGAAGCCGCGGACATTGTCCTGAGATCTCCCGGAGGTTATGGGGCTGTCCGCGAAGCTGTGGAGCACGTTCTTGAACTCAACAGGAATGGTTTTTTCAAATGACCCGGGAGCGACCTGTCAAGAAAAAAAAGTCCCATTGGGGACAGCCGGTCAGGACGCTGGACAGATATCTGGTTTCCCAGATGGGGAACTCGTTCCTGTTCGGAGTGCTCGTCTTCTCCGTGCTCCTTGTAGCCGGTGACCTGCTCTTTCAGATCGCCAATCTTGTGATCGACAAGGGGATATCGCTGGGGGTCGTGACCAGGCTCTTCGTATATAAACTGCCGGAGGTTGTTGTCATGACCCTCCCGATGGCCTCGCTCCTCTCCGCGCTCCTTACGTTCGGGCGCCTGTCTTCGCAGAGCGAAATAGTGGCCCTCAGGGCGGCGGGGATATCGTTCGGCAGGATCATCCGGCCTGTATTTGTCGCATCTGTTCTGGTGTCCCTTGGCGCCATGCTTCTGAACGAGACGATAGTTCCAATGAGCAACAAGGCCGCGGAAAACATCATGCGCTACGAGATAGCCAAGGAGCGCCCCACCCTGCTCCGGGAACAGGTCTTCCTGCGCGACGAGAGCGGGGGGTTCCTCCAGAGGGTGATATACATATCAAAGTTGAGACAGAATCTCGGGACGATGGAGGACATCCTCGTCCAGGAGTTCGATCAGGGATCGATGAACAGAATAATATCCGCGAAACGAGGTACGTGGGGGAACGGTGAGTGGTGGCTCGAGGACGGGAAGGTCTTCGAAGTTCTTGAGGACAGGTCCGTGAACCTGCTTTTTTCCTTCGCACGCCAGAAGCTCCCCCTCCTCCTCGGCCCGTCCGAGGTGGCGCGCACTTTCCAGAGACCAGCTGATATGAGTGCCTGGCAGTTGTGGGGGCACATAAGCGTTATGAACAAGCAGGGAGCCGACCTTGCGCCCTTGCGGGTCCTTTTCCACCTGAAACTGGCAATTCCATGGGCATGCGTCATCCTCGCGGTCCTGGGGGCTTCTCTCGGTGTTGGTCCCCAGCGCTCCGGAGCGGGGATGGGGCTGGCCATGAGCGTCCTTATCGTTTTCGCCTATTACGTTGTCATGTCGTTCTCCCGTTCATTCGGCGAGGGCGGTTATCTGCCTCCGGTAGTCGCGGCATGGGCTCCCAACATAATCTTCCTTGTTATCGCTGGATTGCTTGTACGATCCGCCGACAGATAGGTGGTGACATTAAATGAAAAGAACCACAGCTCTCCTGGCAGGAGAGGGGATCCTCCCTCTGGAGATATCCAGGCGTCTTGCTAAAAAGGGTTTTTCTCCCGTAATATACTCATTTTCAGAGAACAATGCGGAGTTAAGGAAATTTGCCTCCGATCTCGTCCTGATGAAGGGGCCGAGACTTGGTGAACTGGTGGACGACGCCGTCGGGAGGGGCATGGATTCCATAATTCTGGCCGGGGTTGTTCCGAAGGAACTCATGTTCCGCCCCGATCTTATGGACGAGACACTTCGAACCCTTATCGCAAACCTCCCGGTGAGGGATGACCATGCACTTCTCGGGGCAATAGTGGAGATCTTTGAGTCGCGCGGCATTCAAGTACTCCCCTACCGTAAGATGATCCCGGAACTTATCGCGTCCCTCGGACGGATAGCCGGGAGGGATCCATCCGCGTCGGAGAAAGATGACATTCTTTACGGATCGAGGATAGCCTCGACAGTTGTGCCGCTCTCTTTCGGCCAGACTGTTGTCGTAAGGGGAAGGTCCGTGGTGGCTGTCGAAGCCATGGAGGGTACCGATGCGGCGATAGAGAGAGCAGGGAGGATATCCGGGGGTGGGGTCGTCGTCAAGATGATGCGCCCCGACCAGGACGAAAGGTTCGACCTTCCCACTGTAGGCGTCGGTACACTCAGGGTCATGCACGACGCCGGGCTGACATGCCTCGCGGTCGAGGCTGGAAGAACTATCGTGCTTGGAGATGAACTCTTCAGGGAAAGCGCAGGATCATGGGACATAGCCGTAACCGGTATATCTCCGATTCCCTCTTCATAGGCTGCGGCGAGGCCTCGGGGGATCACTATGCCTCGCTTCTGACAGGCGCACTCCGCTCCAGCGGGTTCATCGCAGATATCTGGGGGATGATGGGGGATCAGTGCGTATCTTCAGGGGGGAGAGCGGTCTGGAGCAGCAGTTCTCTCTCGCTTATCGGTGTCTCCGAGGTCCTGGGGGCCTTGCCGCGGCTTATTCGTCTGAGAAATGAGATAGCGGACGAGATCCTGAAGCGCGAACCATCCGGAGTTGTCGTGATCGACAGCCCCGATTTCAACATCCCTCTTCTGAAGAGATTGAAAAAACTAGGCTACCGCGGCAAAATGTTCTACCTGGCTCCCCCCACTGTATGGGCATGGCGCCAGGGCCGGGCCGACGCGCTCGCGGAGCTCTGTGATATGTGTTTCCCCCTTTTCGGTTTCGAGAAGGACTTCCTTGAAACCAGGGGTGTCAAATGCCGATGGTTCGGCCACCCCCTCCTGAACGGGATCCGTCGCCTTTCTCCCGCCAAACTGGACGACATCGGCGGAAGAAAGGTTGTCGCGCTGCTTCCCGGCAGCAGGAAAAGCGAGATAAGAGCGCTGCTCCCGGTGCTGCTCGAAACGGCGCAGGGTGTTGTGGACAGGGGGCTTCTCCCTGTCTTTTCCATCGCTCCCGGGCTTGATGCGGAGGTCTCTGCGGATCTGAAGGCAGCGTGTTCTGACTGGAGGGTCTTCGAGGGTCCCGGCGCAGAGCTTATGGCCGGGTCCGAAATGGTCATCGGCGCCAGCGGGACTGCCGCGGTCGAGGCCCTTATTCTCCGGAAGTTCATGATAGTCCTCTACAGGGTTTCCTTGAGCTCCTGGATCACATACAAACTGTTTGTGAAAACCCCGTGGATATCCATCCCCAACATCCTGGCAAAGGGATCCGTCTACCCCGAACTGCTCCAGGGCGACGCGTCTCCCGGGAAAATACTGCGTCAACTCGACAACTACATCGGAAAAACCGATGAGAAGATACGGATCGAAGTTCTGCTGGACAGGGCAGCCCTTGAGTTGGGAGAAGGAAACGCTCCCGAAGGATGGGCACGTAGCATCATGGAGATCCTCGGAGCATGAGGCGCATACTGCTCCTCGCCAACGGCCCCGGCGAACTATGGTGCTGGGCCAGGCCGATGATCCCGGCTTTGACGGATCTCGGGTTCGAAGTCTCGCTTCGTATTCTTCCATGCCAGTACTCGGCCGGGAACGAGGCCCAGATCGCCGGTAACCTTGGAGCGGAGGATGTTTCCCCTCCTTCCTCCATATTCGGTTCTCTGGCCAGGAGAGAGAAGAAGCCGCTTTCCGCAGTATTTCAGTTGGGAGGAGACCTCCTCTTCGGGTTTGCTTTTTCGCGAAGGAACCGCGTTCCCCTGTTCTGTTACACTTATGCCTTCAAGCCTCTCCTTGGGAGATGCTGCACGGTATTTACGGGATTTGAACAGGCACGCCACACCTTTCGCCCGGGGTGTGATAACGTATTCGTCGCTGGGGACCTGGTTGCGGATTCGCTTGCAATGGATGGCGGAGATACTCCCTGGCTTTCGGAAGAGGGCCACCGGGTAGTCTTTTTTCCCGGCAGCCGGCGGGCGATCCGTTCCGCTGCTCTTCCGTTCATCAGGGAAGTCAGGGATTCCATGGACAGGAGACTGCCCGGGATAGAAACGGTCACAGCCCTGTCGCCCTTCGCTTCCCCTGAGGATGTCGAAGACTGGAGATCCGCGGGTCTGAATCCGGCGACAGCCTCTACAGGAAGCATCCTGCGCGGGGCGGATCTCGCGATAACCCAGCCCGGTACGAACACTCTTGAACTCGCGTACTCCGGAACCCCGGGGATAGTGGTGTTGCCGTTCGCGTTCCTCGGGCACGTACCGCTGCCCGGGCTGAAGGGTGCAGTCGCGTCGATCCCGTTCGCCGGTCCATTCCTCAAGGGGGTCGCACTACGCTCCGCGAACCGCAACAGGGGGCTCCTGGCATGGCCGAACCGGCTTGCGGGGAGGGAGGTCATGCCCGAGATGGTCGGTGACATATCTTCTGATGATGTTGCCAATGTCGCGGTTGAACTCCTGCTGGATGAGCGGCGGCGAAAGCAGATAATATCCGGACTTGAAAAGATCGTCCAGGGTCCCGGTGCCGCGCGGCGGATCGCCGCTCAAATAGCCAGAATGTTGGGATGATGAATTGTTGATATCCAGGAAGAACGTATACCGGAGACTTTTGAATCATGCTGTCCCTTACACGCGCCGGATAATGGGTGCTCTTGTCTGCATGATCCTGTCGTCTGTGTGCGCGGTCGTCGCCCCCTGGCTTCTCAAGAACATCGTCGACGATGTCCTTATCAACAAAAACCTCGTCGTTCTCAATCTTCTCGCGGTAGGTCTTGTCGTTCTCTACACGCTCAAGAGCATCTTCTATTACGGCCAGCAGTACCTCATGAGCTGGGTCGGGCAGCGAGTCGTAGTGGATATACGGCTCCGCCTTTATGACCACATGCAGCGCATGTCCCTGCGGTATCTTTACGGCAGCCGCATAGGGGAGTTGCTCTCGCGCATAACCAACGATGTGGCCATTCTCCAGAACATGATCACAAGATCTCTCATCGACATTGTCGTCCAGAGCCTTAGTTTTTTCGGGATGCTGGGGTTCCTTCTTTATATAAACTGGAAGCTGACGGTTCTGACTTTCCTGGTTCTGCCTCTTGCCGCTCTGATCCTTGACATTGCATCAAAGCGCCTCCGGATAGTAGGTCACGATATCCAGCAGCAGCTTGCCGGACTCTCCGCCATAGTAGCCGAGGCGCTTTCCGCCATCAGGATAGTCCGCCTCTTTGCTACGGAGGAGCAGGAGTACGGACGCTTCGAATCACAAAGCAGATCGCACTTCCGCGCCCTCATGCGGGGAGTACAGACCAACGCGGCTCTTACCGGTATCGTCGAGGTCATCCTTATATCCGCGCTCTCCGTGATCCTCTGGTTCGGTGGGCGTCTGGTCGTTTCAGGGGATATGACGCCCGGCGAGCTTGTTGCTTTTCTGGGCTACCTCGCCCTGCTTGTACAGCCCGTCAGGGTCTTCTCGAGGGTGGTGGCACAGCTTCAGCAGGGGCTGGCCTCGGCTGAGAGGGTGTTCGAGATCATGGACACCGAGAGCGAGGTAAAACTCCCGGAGAACCCCGTATTCCTCGAAAACCTGCGCGGAGAAGTTGAATTCCGCGACGTTTCCTTCGCCTACAACGAGGGTTCCCGGGTGCTCGAGGGTGTTTCATTCGCCATCAGACCCGGCGAAAAGATAGCAATTGTTGGGCCTACCGGGGCCGGCAAATCCACGATAGCGGACCTGATCTCCCGCTTCTACGACCCCGAGGAGGGGATCGTTCTGATCGACGGAGTCGACCTGCGGAACCTCGACCTCAAGACCTTCAGACGCCAGACTGGGATCGTTCCCCAGGATCCGGTTCTTCTCAAGGGGAGCATGCGCTTCAACATATCGTACGGCTGCGAGGACGCTTCTGAAAGTGACGTGGAGCAGGCTGCCCGCGTGGCTGGAATAAATGACTTCATAATATCCCTTCCAGGCGGATACGAAACGGAGGTAGGGGAACGGGGCGTCACGTTGAGCGGCGGGCAGAGACAGAGGATCGCCATAGCCAGGGCCATCGTTCGCGATCCGAGGATCCTGATAATGGACGAAGCCACTTCTTCGCTCGACGCGGCCGTCGAGCAGGAGATCCAGGACGCCATGAGAAAGGCCATGGCCGGGCGTACATCGATAGTGATAGCCCATCGCCTGGCGACCGTTCGAGAGGCCGACCGCATCCTGGTCATAGACCGGGGAAGGATAGTCGAAGAGGGTACCCACGAATCCCTTCGCGAAGCAGGCGGTCTCTACTCCAGGCTTTGCGATCTCCAGTTCGGGGAAAACAATGGCAAAACTTCTGGCTAGCTACCTTCGTTACATTCGCGGCGAAGGAAGATGCCTCTGCTGGGATCTCCTTGTGCCGCTCGGCTTGTTCGTGGGCTTATGTTCAAGAGTGCGCAACTTCGCCTACGACCACGGTATCGCATCCTCGACCGAGCCCCCCGTTCCTGTCGTAAGTGTCGGGAACATCACCCACGGCGGCACCAACAAGACTCCTTTCGTGGAAATGCTGGCGCGTCTGTTCCTTGAAGCCGGTCTCACTCCCGGTATCGTTATCAGGGGCTACGGCCGCAGCGGCAGAGAGAGCCTGTTCGCGGGGGAATGCCCGCAGAGCAGGGATCTTCTCGGCGATGAGGCTCTTCTGCTCTCCGGCAGACTCCCGGGTGTTCCGGTGGCAGTCGCGTCGGAGAAGATGACCGGGATAGATCGTCTGGCCAGCCGGAGGGTTGATGTGGCGCTCGCCGATGACGGTTTCCAGCACCGCAGGATGGGACGCGATGTGGACATCGTCCTTGTTGACGCGACATGCCCTTTCGGTAACGGTCACCTGATGCCGGCAGGGATGCTTCGCGAACCGGCGGACTCTCTCGGCCGGGCTCATATAGTAGTCATAACAAAGGCAGACCAGGTTTTGCCCGGTCGGATCGATGAAATAAAGAAGCGGATCATGGACATTTCCGGTCATACCCCCTTTCTCTCCATCCTGGAACTCGCCGGGTGGTCGAAAGTATCCGCGGGATCGGTTCTGGAGGACTCGCCTCCGCCGGAACTCCCTGTAGCCGCCTTCTCAGCCATTGGAAATCCTTCCAGTTTTACAACTTTTCTATCGATGCTGGGAGTCTCTCTCCTTTCCCACGAATCCTTCAGGGATCACCATCGTTTCTCGCTCAGGGAGATAGAGGGTGTGAGTGAAAGGGCGGTGAAGGCCGGCGCCGGGGCGCTCGTGTGCACCGAAAAGGATGTCTTCAATCTCCCGGCCCTCTGGAGCTCATCCCTGCCGCTTTACGTTCCAAGGGTCCGGGCCTCGATCTGCGACCCGCATTCTTTCAGGTTACGCCTGTCGGAGTGCCTGAAGCCCCGGCTTGTGGTTGCTTCCAACGGCCATGGGGAGGACGCCATCGGGAGCCTCCTGGCGGAAAAAATGAAGAACAGATTCCCTCTGGCGGAAGTTTCGGGATTTTCTCTGGTCGGCAGGGGGCGTGAGTACCGGACAAAGGGCATAGATGTCGCCTCGCCGCCAAGCGAGACCCCGAGCGGGGGAGTGGTAAAATACCGTCTTAAGGATCTCCTGGCTGACATTCGTTCCGGTCTTTTCAGACACATATCGAGCCAGGCGGAAGCCTGGACCACCCTGAGAGGAAAGATAAGGACGGTACTATGCGTGGGAGACGTCTACCTCCTGCTGCATACCCTGTGGGGGCAGGGCTGCAAACCCGGCCTTCTGGCGACGGCAAAATCCACCCGCCTTCACGGGCACTGGTGGATGGAAGAGAGGCTCCTCCGCTCAAGGTGCCGA
This sequence comes from Synergistaceae bacterium UBA4088, assembly GCA_002382605.1. Taxonomy (GTDB): domain Bacteria; phylum Synergistota; class Synergistia; order Synergistales; family Thermovirgaceae; genus UBA2252. The sequence goes on from DFYG01000021.1 coordinate 12,777, forward strand.
CGCGTCTGGACCAGGGACCCCGAGACGGCCTCATCCCTTTCGGGCAAGATGGTCGATGCCGTTTACGGGGGGAACCCCATTATGGACCTGGCCGGTGATACTATTAACAGGCCGGGCCCCCGTGGGGAGCACAGGGTCATTCTGCTTCCCGGGAGCCGGGAGCGCGCCTACGAGGACCTCGATCTTCTGCTCGAGGCCGCGACCCTCGTATCCGCCGGGGAGAAGTGTTCATTTGTAATTGTTCTGGCCGCTACCATAGATAGAGACCGCCTGCTCAGGAGCGCGCCGGACTGGGTTCCTGCAGGGAAAGACGCTATCCGGCATCCGTCAGGGTCTCCGGAAGTCATGCTTTTTTCAGGGGACGTTGCGGAAGCCGCTTCCCGCGCTGACATACTGATAGGTCTGGGCGGGACAGCGAACCAGATCTGCGCTGGTCTGGGGATCCCGGTAGTCTCGGTTGACGAGAAAGGGAAACGGGTGCAGAAGAAACTCCTGGGTGACGCCGAGTCCCTGGTCCCGGCCGATCCGGAGTCGCTGGCCGAAGAGGCGATCGCCATCCTGCGCGACCCCGCACGGAGAGAAAGGATGGCAAACGCGGGCAGGGTACTCATGGGCGCCCCGGGAGCCCTTGAAGCGATCATTGAATACGCTTCCGTTTCCCTGGGATGGGAGAAGAGGTGCCGCGTATACCAGCGCTTCTCTTCCATATGTAAAGTCGAAAGGGGCAACTGATCCGTGAGAAATCTTATTGTCATTCCAGCCCGCTATGCCAGCACAAGGCTCCCAGGCAAGCCGCTCATCAGGATCGCCGGAAT
>DFYG01000057.1 GCA_002382605.1 Synergistaceae bacterium UBA4088
AGCGCGACCGGGGCGTGTTCACGGGATGATCCGCAGCCGAAGTTCTCCCCGGCGACAATTATGTCCCCCCGGACGAATGTCGAAGAGAAATTCGGATCAATGCCCTCCATGCAGTGCGCGCCGAGTTCTTCGGGGCTGTCTGTGACGAGATATCTGGCGGGTATTATCACATCGGTGTCAACGTCATCTGCAAATACCCAGGCTCTTCCGTGAATATCCTCACGCATGACGCTTCACCTCCAGGGATTGGAACTCTTCTTCCGGGATGATCTCCCGGGGATCGGCGATCCGTCCTTTCAGGGCCGATGCAGCCGCGACAAGCGGGCCGGCTAGAATGACCTCGCTCCCGGGGTGTCCCATCCTGCCTGTGAAATTACGATTGCTTGTTGCAACACATCGCTCTCCTGCGGCAAGGATCCCCATGTGTCCGCCCAGGCAGGGACCGCAGGTCGGTGTACAGACAGCAGCACCCGCCTCTGTGAAGTCGGAGATGAAACCCCGCTCGAGGGCGGCGCGGAAAACCTCGGGTGATGCGGGTATCACGATACAGCGTAAGGATGGGTGAACCTGACGGCCCCTCAGAAGCAAGGCAGCCTGTTCGAGGTCGCGCAGCCTTCCGTTCGTGCATGACCCTATGAAGACCTGGTGGATGGGACGGTCGTCACACTCAATAGCGGGGCGGACGTTCGAGGGTCGGTGGGGGAGGGCCACCAGCGGCTGAAGACTGCCAACGTCTATCTCGTGAGTTTCGATATATCCGGCTCCGCTGTCCGGATAGACAGCCGTAAAGGGACGTGCCGCACGCTGGTCAGCGTAAGCCAGGGAAATATCGTCCGGGACGAACAGGCCGGCTTTTGCCCCTGTTTCAACTGCCATGTTCGCCACGGTGAAACGATCGTCAAGAGGGATGTCCTTGACGGAAGCACCGTCAAATTCGAGTGCCCGGTAGCGGGCGCCCTGGACACCTATCCTGCGCAGGATCTCGAGGATAAGGTCCTTTCCCGAGATCCATGACGGACGCTTGCCTTCGAAAACGATGCGGATCGTTTCCGGAACCCTCAGCCACGTCTCTCCGAGGGCCCATGCGGCAGCAAGATCCGTGCTGCCCATTCCTGTAGCGAAGGCTCCCAGGGTACCCCCTGTGCAAGTGTGGCTGTCGGCACCAAGCACCACCTCGCCGGGAAGGATCAGTCCCTTTTCTGGGAGGAACGCGTGCTCTATCCCCACCCGGCCCTGCTCCCAGTAGAGCATGCCCTGTTCGAGAGCGAACTCCCTTGCGGTTTTGGCCTGTTCGGCCGAAGCTATGTCCTTGTTGGGCGTGAAGTGATCGGGGAGGATTGCGCACCTGGCAGGATCGAAGACCTTTTGGGCGCCCATCTTCCGGAAAGATCTTACGGCGGGTGGGGCTGTTATGTCATTTGCGAAGGCGAAGTCCACTTTTACGCGGCATATTTCTCCTTCCCCGGCTTTTTGCAAGGTCCGCGATGCGATGATTGCGCTAGCAAGCGTGCGGGACATCCAGCGCAACTCCTTTCGCGGCGGAGAACTGGTAAAGACGGTTTACGGCGTTTACGAAGGCTTTGATGCTGGCTTCTATGACGTCGGTGCTTGCCCCGCGCCCGTGCGCGCTCAGTCCGTTCATTCGCAGCGTGATGCGGGCCTCGCCGATGGCATCTGATTTTTCACTGACTGCGGTTATCCGGTAACTTGTGAGTTCCGGATCAATATTCATGAGCCGTCTGAGCGCCGCGTATGCCGCATCAACGGGTCCGTTACCGGTGGCTGCGTCGGTAAGTTCCGTTTCACCGTCCCAGAGGCTTATAGTTGCGGTCCCAACCCCTTCCGCCGCCTGGACCGAAAAGCCCCTGAGCGAATACTTCCTTAACGGGTTGACGGCAAGGATCTCATCAACTACAAGAGCCTCGATGTCATTGTCGGTCACGGTCTCTTTCCGGTCACAGAGGGCCTTGAAGAACTTGAAAGCCTCCGTGATCTGTTCGGGAGAGAGACAGAATCCAAGGTCGTCTATGCGTTTCCCGAAGGCATGCCGTCCGGAGTGTTTTCCCAGAACCAGCTGGGTTCCGGGGGCTCCGACGTCCTCCGGGCGCATGATCTCGTAAGTGGCCCTGTTGCAGAGGATTCCGTGCTGGTGGATCCCTGCCTCATGAGCAAAGGCATTTGCTCCGACAATTGCCTTGTTCGGCGGCACCGCGAATCCTGTCAGGTTGGAGACGAGGCGGCTGACGCTGTAAAGGCGGGTTGTGTCCAGATTTGTTTCCACTCCGAAATGTGCTTTCTTTGTCCGGAGAGCCATGGCGATCTCTTCCATAGATGCGTTCCCTGCCCGTTCGCCGAGACCGTTGATAGTACATTCAACCTGCCGGATACCCCGCCTGACCGACTCCAGTGAATTTGAAACGGCAAGTCCAAGGTCGTTATGACAGTGGCATGACCAGATCACATTATCCGGGGCTGAGGTCCGCTGGATTATCTCCTCCACAAACGGGCCGAATTCTTCGGGGATGGAGTAACCGACAGTGTCGGGGATATTGAGGGTAGTCGCGCCCCGCTCGATGGCAGTCCGGAACGCCTCGACAATAAAATCCATGTCGGAGCGGCTGGCATCCTCGGCCGAAAATTCCACATCTTCAACCATGGCAGCAGCCTGTGTGACGGCCCGGCGGATCTCCTCCAGAACCTCATTGCGGCTCATTTTGAGCTTGTACTCCAGGTGAATGTCGCTGGTGGCTATGAATGTGTGGATCCTTGGCCGCGCGGCGCACTTGACAGCTTCGAAGGCTGCTTCGATATCCTCCTTTCTGGTCCTTGCAAGCCCCGCTATTATCGGAACTCTGACCTCACGGGCTATCAGGGATACGGCTTCGAGATCTCCCGGCGAGGCCGCGGGGAAACCCGCCTCGATGACATCCACTCCAAGTCTGGCCAGCTGGTGGGCTATCTGGATCTTTTCGGCGGTGTTGAGGTTGATCCCTGCCGCCTGTTCTCCGTCTCTCAAAGTTGTGTCGAAGATCCTTACGTGTCCCTTGTTCATTCTCTTACCCCCCATTCGATTTTTTCGGGGCGATCCCTCTGTTGTTCGGGACCCGGCGGATNNATACAAAAAAGCCGGGACCCCATAACAGGGTCCCGGCCCGGTTCCGGCTAAGACGTACTACTCCGCCGGCACTCCGGGAGAGAACCCGTAGCGGTGGCTAAGAGCGAGTACGAGAAGGATGAGGGTGATGGACGTTTTCACAAAGAGTTCAGCCACGGGTCTGCCTCCTTTCGCTGTCGGCGACAAAGATGAATTGACGGGAATTGTACATGTCATTGCTGGAACCGTCAAGCATATTGCGTGTTTAAGGGTGGTCCACTTTCTCCAGGTCGGTGTTTTCCTCCAGAAACTGTTTTTTCTCCTCATCTGTCGTCTTTCTGTAGCAAAGGTCGCAGTGCGGGTCTCCGTCGGGCATGCAGGTCGAGTGGACCAGAGCCAGGTCGGGGTTGAATGCCATGGATTTGGCAGGATCGACATAGCAATAGATCCTGCCCAATTTCTCCTCGCCCATATCCTTCCAGGTTTTTCCCATGACGCACCCCTTGAGTCTTATAGTGCTTCCGTGACCGGTTTCGAGCCTTTCCAGCTCTTCGTAAAGCCCGAAGGTGGGGAGGTCTTCGGCGTAGTTCTCGGGAGTGTTCGCAAGCCCCTTTTCATTTGCTTTCTGGAGGGCGCTCTCTCCGATCATTTTTCCGTAAGCCTTGATGGCCTTCATGGCTGTCCTCTTGCCCTTTGCTTCCCCAAACTCCTCGACAAGAGTTCTTGCATAGGCAATGTGGAGCATTGCGATCCTGCGGCAGACTCTTTCCACCTGTTCCCGCGCGGTCTCAACTGACACAAAATCATTATCATCCAGATCCAAAGTTTTCACGCTCCTTCGGATTGCCGTGGATCCTCGATCATCCCACTAGGCCGTAAGTGTTCTCAAATGATCATCGGAACTATAAGGTTTTACCGGGGTATGCAGAGATACCGTTGGCCAGGATCCCTACGGCTTTTTTCAGGTCTTCCTCATTAAGGACATAGGCCATCCTTATCTCAGATTTGCCAAGGCCTGGGGTTGCGTAAAAACCCTCCGCGGGAGAGGCCATGACAGTCTCGCCATTCACGGCAAACTCCTGAAGCATCCAGATAATGAACTTTTCCGCGTCATCAACAGGAAGTTTTGCCATGATATAGAATGCGCCTTCCGGTTTTTTGCAGATTATGCCCGGGATCCCGTTCAGGCCATCGAAAAGGATGTCTCTCCGTTTCCTGTACTCCTGGTTGACTGCTTCAAGATATGAATCGGGAGTTTCATAAAGCGCCGCGGCCCCCACCTGCTCCAGTGTGGGAGAGCTTCCCCTGGACTGGCAATGTTTTAGCGCAAGCGACATAAATTCCCTGTTCCTGCTTACCAGGCAGCCGATCCTTGCTCCGCATGCGCTGTATCTCTTCGAAACCGAATCTACAATTACAAGGCGGTCCCTCAGGCGGTCGACCTTCCCGAAACTGAGATAGGGTTCGTCCATATAGACAAACTCCCTGTAGACTTCATCCGCTATCAGGAGCAGGTCGTGTTCGACAGCCAGATCTGTGATGGTCTCTATCTCTTTCTTCGTATAGACGACCCCTGTCGGGTTTCCCGGGTGGCTGAGGAGAATTGCCCGTGTCGAAGGCTTGATCAGCTTGTTTATTTCATTGCCGGGGGGGAGATGAAAACCATCCTCTGCCCTTGTCGTGACGGGTATGATCCCGGCGGTCGCAAGGGAGGCAAATGCTGCATAGGCAGGGTAGAAAGGCTCGGGAACAAGAATGCTGTCCCCCGGGTCGCATGCGATATTTACCGCAAAATTGAGGGCCTCGCTTCCGCCGTTCGTTACAAGTATATTTTCCCGTTCAAGCGGGATCCCGATCTTCCCATAATATTCAACGATCTTGTCGATTAGCCCCAGTTCCCCATGGGATCTGCCGTAAGCCAGTGTTCTGCTGCTGAACTTCCTCAGGCTCTCAAAAAATAGTCCGGGGGTCTCGATGTCCGGCTGCCCGATATGAAGCGGATAGATCCTGATTCCCCTTGCTCTGGTCTCCTCCGCGAAAGGCTCAAGCCTGCGGATCGGGGAGGCCGGAAGAGATCGGCTTCGTTCTGAAAAACTCATTCTGACACCTCCTGAAGAGTGCTGGCATTTGTTCATGGATCTCCCAAAGGCCGTGTACCTCGGGGTTCTGCTTCATTGCTTAAGGTCGTGTTTCAGAGGATCAATTGCAGACGTATTCCAAAACTCCCCGGCAGGTAACCTGATGTCTACTGCCATCTGATGCCGGGTATCAGATGGGAACTTACTTTAAACCCTTTCACCCACCAGCACGAAAAACCGATGGGAATACCAGCGGTTGACATGGAAATGTTATAATCCTATATTATTCCAGGATCGCATTATGTCAAGGTCATCGTAAACCTTTTTAAGAGGAAACATCCGTTTCGAGATCAAGTGGTTGTCCTGTCCAGAATCTTCTGGGAAATACAGTTATCTTGAAAACTCAACAAGGGGAGGCGTTTAAATTTGCTTGTGGAGCTGCGGATTCACGGAAGGGGCGGCCAGGGTTCGGTTGCTATGGCGGAAATGATAGCCGGGGCGGCTTTTGCCGAGGGGAAATTCGCCCAGGCCTTTCCCTACCTGGGTGGCGGCGGTGAGCGCAGGGGGGCTCCGGTTCAGGCGTATGCCAGAATCTCGGATTCCCCGATCAAGTTGAGAGAAAAGATCGAAGAACCGGATCTGGTAATTGTGCAGGACCCTTCCATTATGGAAATGGTTGATGTCCTGGCAGGACTTAAGCCGGGCGGAATACTCCTCATAAATTCCGAGGAACCCGTTGATGTATCCAGGAAAGATGTCAGGATCTGTTTTGTTCCTGCGGGCAAGATCGCTATCGAGACCCTGGGGAGACCGATCATGAACACGGCTCTTATAGGAGCACTCTCCCGCATCACAGGTCTTGTAGAGGTCGGCACGGTAGAGGAAGTCCTGAGATCAAAGTTTCCGAAAGAGATCGCGGAAAAGAACATCCTTGCTGTGAGAAAAGCATTTGAGCAGGTTGGAGGTGCCTTGTGATGGATCTGCTGCTTGGAGGAGTCTGCAAGGCCGGTGAGTCCAAGAGGCTTGAAACAGGCAAGTGGAGGTCCTTTCGCCCGGTCGTTGACAGGAACAGATGCATCAAGTGCGGCAAATGCGCCGATCTCTGCCCTGATTCCTGCATGGAAATAAAAGAGGACGGGGCCGAAGTGAATCTCTATTACTGCAAGGGCTGCCTGATATGTATGAGGGAGTGTCCGGTCAAGGCAATTACGAAGGAGGTTGAAGAGAAGTGAAAGGGAAAACAGCCATCCTCGAAGGTTCCCGGGCGGTGGCGGAAGCCGTTCGTGCCTGCCGGCCAGACGTAATATCGGTTTATCCGATCACTCCTCAGACCCATATTCTTGAGGATCTTGCGAGGTTCGTATCTTCGGGCCGATTGAAGAGCCAGTTTGTCCGGGCTGATTCCGAGTTTTCCGCGGCCTCCATCGTTTACGGGGCAAGCGCGGCCGGGGCCAGGGCATATACGGCATCTGCCTCCCAGGGTCTCCTCCTTATGAATGAGGTCATCTACGCCATGGCTTCGACAAGGTTGCCGGTTGTTCTTACGGCCGTGAACAGGGCGATCTCCGCTCCCATAACGATCCAGCCCGACCATCAGGACACAATGAGTCTCCGGGACACAGGAGCGCTCCAGATCCATGTAGAGAGCATGCAGGAGGCCTATGACGCTCATGTGCAGTCTTTCAGGATCGCCGAAGACCCGGAGGTGCTGCTTCCGCTCTTGATATGCATGGATGGGTGGGTCCTCAGTCACTCCTATGAGCCTGTAACAGTTTTTCCAGACGAGGCCATATCGGAATTTGCCGGAACTTTCCATCCGGTTCAGAAGCTTGATCCTGCCAACCCCCTGACATACGGATCTTATGCGGACCAGGATGTCCTGATGGAGTATCGCTATGCGCTTATGCTTGCCCAGGAGAAAGCAAAGGAGAAGATATGTTCCGTAACGAAAGAGTATAAAGATATTTTCGGTCATTTTGACGGTGATCTGATCGATACCCACTGTACTGAGGATGCGGAGATAATTCTCGTGGCCATGGGCTCCATGGTTTCAACGATCAGGGCAGCGGTTGATGAACTCCGGGCGGAGGGCAGAAAAGTCGGATTGATAAAAGTCAGGACCTTCCGGCCGTTCCCCGGAGAGGAGATCATAAAAGCATGCGGGAAAGCCCCCCTGATCGCCGTACTGGACAAGAGCCTCAGCGTCAACACGGGAGGTATTCTTGCCACTGAAGTAAAAGCCTCCTTCTACGGCAATCCGGTTCAGCCCGTTATCCTTCCATTCATGGCGGGTCTCGGAGGCAAGGAAGTCAACCGCCGCGTGATCAAGGAGATCGTTGATATTGCCAGTCGTTCGGGGGATAAACAGGGGCCGCGGAAAGATACGGTCTGGATGGGTCTTGATCATGGCTTCTTCAATTGATTGTGGACAGGGAAGGTGAAAAAGAGATGACTATGCAGACGGAAGTCAAGGAGTTACACGCACCGGGGCATCGCGCCTGTCCGGGATGCGGCTGTGCAATTGCGGTCAAGAGCATCCTGCGGGAAACGGGGCCGAACACCATTGTTGTTTCCCCCACGGGCTGCCTGGAGACGTTTACGAGCCCTATCAGAGGCTCATCATGGGAAGTCCCCTGGATACATTCTCTCTTCGAAAATGCTCCGGCGATCGCAACCGGTGTGCTGGCTGGCCTTAACGCCAAGGGGAACCCCGATGGCACCAAAGTGGTCGTAATAGGTGGAGACGGCGGAACTTATGATATCGGAATGGGCTCTCTTTCCGGGATGTTCGAAAGGAAGGACGATATTCTTTACATCTGCTATGACAACGAGGCATACATGAATACCGGTATTCAGGGAAGCAGCGCGACTCCCCTGGGAGTTGGGACCACAACTACTCCGGTAACGGGGAACTCTTTCGGAAAAACGGTGGAGAAGAAAGATCTGGTCGCTATCGCTCTTGCTCACGGAGTTCCCTATGTCGCAACTGCCAGCATAGCCAACCTGGCAGATCTGAAAAAAAAGGTCCGGAAAGGGATGGATAATCCCGGCCCGGCATTTATTCTCATGCTTACTCCCTGCAATGTAGGCTGGGGCTATGAACCGGAGGAAACAGTCGAACTGGCAAGAAAAGCCGTGGAGACAGGGTTGTTCCCTATCGTTGAATTTGAAGATGGGGATCTGGTTTCAGCTCTGAAGATCCGGCCTGTCCCGGTGGAGGAGTACCTGAAACCCCAGAAGCGATACCAGCATTTATTCAAAAACGAAAAATTTACTGATGTTCTTGAAGCGATCCGGAAAAAGGCGGAAGACAACATCAAAAAATTCGATCTTGTGTGATGCGAAAAAGCTCTCAATAAGGGAGGTGTCTTCCTGTGAGAAAAGTGATGGTATACGGGACCGGAACCATGGGGACCGGTATAACGCAGGTTATGGCAACCGCGGGAGTTGAGGTTCTGCTGGGTGATGCTCTGGGGGGAATGGATCTCCCGGTAAAATGCAAGGCCAGGGTGGGATCATTGCTCGATCGTGCTGTTCAGAAGGGGAAAGAGACGGTCGGGAACGCTAAAAGCATAATGGACAGGATCCACCCGGTTGCAGATATGGCTGATGGAATATCACAGGTCGATCTCTTCCTTGAGGTGGCAGTGGAAGACATGGAAGTGAAACAACAGGTCTTTCGCAAGGCCGGAACTCAGGATCTCCGGGAGGAGACTGTTTTTGCCACAAACAGTTCTGCCCTGAGCATCACCGAGCTGGCTTCGGTGACCCAAAGGCCTGACCGGTTCCTGGGGATACACTTTTTCAACCCCGCTCCTGTAATGAGCCTGGTAGAAATAGTCAAGGGCGCCGCTACCGACGAATTGGTCGTCGGCAAAGTCGAAGCTTTCATAGAATCCCTGGGGAAGTCTCCGATCGTTGTAAACGAGGCGCCGGGTTTTGTGGTCAACCGGATACTGGTGCCGATGATAAATGAAGCTGTTTGCGCCCTGATGGAAGGCGTGGCATCCGCGGAGGATATCGACAAGGGAATGAAACTGGGAGCCAACCATCCCATAGGGCCGCTGGCACTTGCCGACCTTATTGGCCTCGACGTATGTCTTGCCGTCATGGAGACCCTTCACACTGAGTTCGGTGATCCCAGGTACAGACCATGCCCTCTGCTCAGGAAGTATGTCAGGGCAGGCTTCCTGGGGCGCAAGACAAAGAGGGGATTCTTCGTTTACGAATTGATTCATTGATGAAACCTGGAGGTGAATGCTTCATGAAAAACCGTGAGCAGTACATTGAAAGCCTTCGCGGGGTAAAGCCGGTCGTCTATTACCTTGGGGAGAAGGTTGAAAGTGTTGTCGACCATCCGGCTTTCCAACCCCATGTCAACTGCGCTGCCCTGACATATGAGCTGGCTTGCCAGCCTGAGCACCAGGATCTGCTGACGGCATGGTCGCCGTTCCTGCAGGCCAGGGTGAACAGGTGGACACATATCCATGAGAACACCGGTGATCTTGTCAAGAAGGTAAAAGCCCTCAGGCTGCTTGGACAGAAAACCGGAGCCTGCTTCCAGCGCTGTGTTGGCTGGGACGCACTGAACGCCGTGTATTCCGTCACATGGGAGATAGACCAGAAGAACAAGACCAGTTACCATACGCGATTCCTGAAATTCCTTGAGAGGGTCCAGAAAGACGATCTGATGCTGGCCGGTGCAATGACCGACCCCAAAGGAGACAGGAGCAAAAAACCGGGTCAACAGGAGGATCCGGACATGTACGTTCATATCGTCGAGAGGAAGCCCGAGGGTATCGTCGTGCGGGGCGCCAAGGCTCATATGACGGGAATGATCAATTCACACGAGATGCTGGTCATGCCCACTCTTGGTATGGGTGAGGGCGAGGAAGATTACTCTGTCTGTTTCTCTCTTCCTGTTGACGCACCAGGGGTCATTCACATTTTCGGTCGTCAGACGAATGACACAAGGCGCCTGGAGAACAGCACAATTGATACGGGGAATCACCAGTTCGGCATTGTGGGTGGAGAAGCCCTCACGATATTCGATGACGTATTCGTTCCCTGGGACAATGTCTTCCTTTGCGGAGAAACGGAGTACTCGGGGCTGATGGTCGAGCGTTTTGCAACCCTTCACAGGCAGAACTACGGAGGATGCAAGACAGGCGTAAGCGATGTCATTATAGGTGCCGCTGCTGCGCTGGCCGATTATAACGGCGTGGAGAGCGCTTCTCACGTCCGGGACAAACTCGTCGAGATGACGCTCCTTGCCGAAACTCTCTACGGCTGTTCTCTCGCATGTTCGAACGAAGGCCGGGCCACCCCCTCCGGTGCATATATTGCGGATGCCATGCTGGCGAACATCACCAAGCAGAACGTTACCCGCAACATCTACGAGATATGCCGCCTTGCCCAGGATATCGCGGGAGGGCTCATGGCGACGTTACCGTCCGAGGCGGATATGAATAACATCGAGATCGGTCCTTTCATTACAAAGTATCTGAAAGGCCGCGAAGGAGTGAATACTGAAGCCAGGATCAGGATGATGCGCCTTATAGAGAACCTCACGGGCGGAACTGCTCTTGTCGAATCCATGCATGGGGCCGGTTCTCCCCAGGCACAGAAGATCATGATCTACCGTAATTCCAGTATCAAGGGGAAGAAAAGACTTGCGGAGATCCTTGCCGGAATGGAACCTGAAGCATGAAAAAGCACCAGTAACTCCTGATAAAAGGGCTCCCTGTAGACGGAGCTTTTTTGTTGTGGGTTACTAAAAGGCAGGTTCAAAAAAAGTAAACACAATTGGAGGTAAAGGGCATGGAGTCATCAAGCGGAAAAAACTCTTTGCTTGTGGAAGACGTCGGCGGTGGTGTCCTGGCTCTTTCGATCAACAGCCCTCAAACACTGAACGCTCTTGACGGGCAGATACTCCAGCACCTCAAGGATGTCCTGAGTGCCTTTGCAAAGGATCCAAAGGTCAGGGTGGTTCTTCTTACAGGCAAGGGTAAGGCTTTTGTGGCAGGAGCCGACATATCCGCCCTGTCCAATTTTGCACCGGAGCAGGCTGCGGAATTTTCCCGAAATGGTTACGAACTCTTTGATCTGATGGAAAGAATGCCCCAGCCGATCGTGGCTGTTATTAACGGTTTTGCACTGGGTGGCGGCCTGGAACTTGCTCTCGCGTGCGATTTTCGCTTTGCGGCGGAGGGAGCCCAACTGGGTTTTCCCGAGATATTTCTCGGGATCATCCCGGGTTTTGGAGGAACCCAGAGGCTTGCTTCCGTTGCCGGTGTCTCAAGAGCAAAGGAGATGATCTTTACCGGGAACAAGGTTGATGCTTCCAGTGCTCTTGCCTGTGGACTTGTTGATCGGGTGTTCCCTGAAGAGCGGCTCTGGGATGAATCTGTGGCCTTTGCAAAGGATCTTGCAACACGAAGTCAAAGCGCACTCTCCCAGGCAAAAAAAGTTCTGAACACCAGCCGGAATCTGCCGATCCAGGAGGGACTTCGACTTGAGAACGATGCCTTTTCCTCCTGCTTTGAACATCCGGACAGCAGGGAGGGCATCAGGGCCTTTCTTGAAAAGCGCAAACCCGAATTCGGGAAGCGCGGAAGTGAACGTAAATAGCGGGAGAGGAGTGATCACTATGAGTCTGGTTTCTCTTGTCAGAGTCAGGCAGGACGATGAACAGGGGATATATGAGGCAGTGCGGCGATCACTGGATATCATCGGGGGGATCGAAGATATTGTAAATCCCGGGAATCTGGTGCTGATCAACCCTAACCTGGTTGCAGTCCCGACTGACAGATTCTCGGGAGCGATCACTCGTTGGGAGGTATGCAAAGCTATCGCCGATCTGGTAAAGGAAAAGGGAGGCAGGCCGGTGATTGCGGAATCGTCGGCGGCCGGCGTCGACACCGAGAAGGTGATAGAAGCGGGCGAATATGCCCAGTTGCGTGAACAAGGTTACGATGTGGTAGACCTCAAAACAACTCCTGGGACCAAAATACCGGTTCCTGACGGGTACAAGGTGTTTTCGGAACTGGGTTCCTGGGAACTGGTCCAGAAGGCGGATGTTATCATCAGCGTTCCAGTCATGAAAACCCATGACCAGACCGAGGTCACCCTCAGCATGAAAAACCTTAAGGGGCTCATTGATGACGCGACGAAGAAGTCTTTCCACAGGGACGGGCTCCTGGAAGGTGTTGTGGATCTCATGACGGCATTGAAGCCGTCCCTTACGGTTTTCGATGCGACCATCTGTCAGGAGGGGATGGGACCCATCTTCGGGACCCCGGTCCCCATGGGGTTGATCCTGGCATCGAAGGATCTCGTTGCAGCCGATTCAGTTGGAGGCCGTATCATGGGTTATGACCCCAGGGATGTCATGATAACCGTCCGTGCCGCCGCCCGGGGTATAGGAGAGATGGATCTCGAGAAGATAAAGGTGCGTGGCGACGCGACCATTGCCGAAGTGGAGAGGCGGTTCAAACGATCCAGCGAGACCATTCTGGAAGGGGTGCCCCCGTTTGAGCTGATGCTGGACAAAGGTGCATGCACCGGATGCCGAAATACGGTCATCAGCGCGATCATGGACCTTAAAAGCCAGGAGCTTCAGGGCAGCCTTGAAGGCAAGTATGTCGTAGCCGGACCTCTGGATGAAAAACTTCTTCCACCCGGTGCGGAAAAAGAAAATACCATTCTTGTTGGGATCTGCACAAAGCACCTGGCCGGCCGGGGAACCTACGTACAGGGCTGTCCGCCCAACAATATTTTTGTAGTCCGTGCCGTTGTCGGAGAAGAGCAGAAGATCGAACGCAGATACGCAACAGAGGAAGGCTCAGACGACCAGTCTAAAGAAGTCTTACTGGATGGAAAAAAGAGGGAGAAAAATGAGGGAAGTTGTTGTCATTGATGCGGTAAGGACCCCCATCGGGCGATTCAACGGGGGATTGTTGCCTCTTAGTGCCTCGAATCTGGGCGCAAAAGTGATCGCCGCTCTTTTTCAGAGGACTGGCATTGCTCCTTCTGTAGTGGATCATGTGATCATGGGGTGTACTCTTCAGTTTGGGGAAAATGCGTATCTCAGCCGCCTGGCGGCGGTCAAGGCCGGGATCCCATATGAAACTCCGGCGCTGACGGTCAACCGTCTCTGCGGTTCCGGGCTGGAAGCGATAAATGAGGCCGCCCGCATGATCCAGCTGGGTCTGGCGGATGCATGTGTGGCTGGTGGAGCGGAAAGCATGAGCAACGGTCCCTATTTTTCAACCCACTTGAGGGGAGGGGCCCGCCTGGGTCATGTCTCTTTCACCGACGGTGTGGTCGCGCTCCTCACTGATCCCATGCTTGGTGTACACATGGGAATAACTGCCGAAAATCTGGCTGAAAAGTATAGCATCAGCCGCCATGATCAGGATCAATTTGCTGCCGAAAGTCACCGCAAGGCGGTAAAGGCGATGGAGGAGGGGCAATTCGCGTCGCAGATCGTCACTGTTGAAATATCTTCAAGGAAACAGACTTTGGTTGTAGATAAAGATGAAGGTCCACGTGCGGATGCATCAATGGAGTCGATGTCAAAGTTGAAACCGGCGTTCAAACCGGACGGTACCGTTACGGCTGGAAATGCATCCAGCATCAATGACGCAGCCTCCGCGGTTCTCGTGATGGAGAAGGAGAAAGCCAAGGCACTTGGATTGAAGCCCAGATGCGTGATAATGTCCCAGGCTGTTGTAGGCGTGGATCCCGAATATATGGGTATCGGTCCAGTTTTTGCCATTCCCGGGGCATTGAAGTCCGCGGGGCTCGATCTGAAGGATATCGGAGTTATCGAGCTTAACGAAGCCTTTGCTGCTCAATCCCTTGCCGTGCTTCGTGAACTGCGGATCGATCCAGACAAGGTCAACACCAATGGCGGGGCAATCGCCCTGGGACATCCCATAGGCGCCACAGGGTCCATCGTTTTCACAAAGGCTTTCCATGAGCTGGAACAGAGAGGAGAGGAGTTCGGTCTGGTATCTCTCTGTATAGGCGGAGGTCAGGGCATCGCCACAGTTATCAGGAGTATCTGAAGTCTCCGGTCATGGCACGGCCTTTTTTCTCCCAGGCCCTGGTTGCGGGCAAATATGAGCGCTTGATATATTGAAGACATCTCTGTATTCAGACAAAGCACATTGAGGTAGATCAAGGGTGGATGATAAATGGAGCTTCCCGAATTAATTTCCCGAGAATCAGGCAAGAACCAGTCAACGCCGGTATTTGTGGTTAATGTTCTTCGCGAAGCCATAATGCGCGGCCTCATTCCTCCCGGGAAAATATTGAGACAGGGGGAAATAGCCGCGGAATTGGGGCTTAGTCATATTCCGGTGAGAGAGGCTATGCGCCAGCTTGAAGCAGAAGGATTCGTAGAAATAATCCCCAATAGGGGCGCCGTAGTCAAAGGATTGACTTCCGAAGATGCTATGGAGATATTTTCCATCCGCATCCTCCTCGAATCAGAAGCGCTCAGGCTTGCAATGCCGGGTCTGGATGAAAAGATCTTCCGCAAATGCGAGTTCATAAACGGCGAGATAGGAGATGAACAGGACGTCCACAAGTGGTGCGGCCTGAATTGGGATTTCCACAAATGTCTCTATGAAGCCGCGCAAAGCCCCAGGCTTTTGCAGCTGATCCAGAATCTTTATTCGAATGTGGATCGCTACCTCCGGATCTACCTCGAAGTGGAGGATTACAGGAATATAGGCAGGCAAGAACACGCTTCAATTCTTGAGGCCTGCAGGGCCGGGGACGTGGAATCAGCTGTGGCTGCCTTGAGGCGGCATCTTGAAAACTCCCGGAAGTTATTGATCGAATTACGTGACAGCAAGGAGGGCAATACGTAAAAGCAGGCTCCCTGAAGGAGGGATATAAATGCTGTATTACGCAGATGACAGGAGAGTTGTTTATGGAGTGACTATCGGCATTCTTTTGATGGAGACGACCATTCCCTTCATCCCTGGAGATGTAGGCAATGCAACTTCATATGACTTTCCAGTCCTCTACCAGACAGTGAAAGGCCTTACTACCATGAGAATGTTCGAAAAGGACCAGACCGCGTTTGAAGAGTTCCATGCCGCTGCAAAAATACTCAGGAAACAGGGTGTCAGGGCAATTACCGGAGATTGCGGATACATGCTGGCCTTTCAGGAAGAGCTTGCGGATAAAATGGATGTCCCGGTTTTCCTTTCAACCCTGCTCCAGATCCCGTTCATTCTGAAGATCATCGGTAGGAGAGGGAAAGTCGGAATTTTATGTGCCAACGGGGAAAGTCTCACTCACGAATTCCTGAAGATCGCCGGAGTGTCGGAGCCGGATCTGGAAAGGGTAGTTGTGCATGGACTGGAAGGCCATGAACACTTCAGGGAAGTAATACATGATGAAACGGGCTGTCTTGATAGTGAAAAAATGACTTGCGAGGTTGTGGAGGGAACAAAGAGGCTAGTACAGAATAACGACGGAATTAAGGCCATCCTTCTCGAATGCAGTGATCTGCCCCCTTACGCTGCAGCGGTTCATAAGGCAACAGGAATGCCTGTTTTTGATTTTAATTCAATGATCAGATATGTTCATTCAGTTGTTTTAAGAAAAGAATTTTATGGCGCAATGTAGTTGGAATAAATGGTTTCACTGGAGCCCTGAAAGATTTTAACGGGAATGAAATACTCCAGATGGCTGATGTCTGAAAGGAATTACGGGAAAAAGGGTCTTAAGTAAAGAATTTTCGCAAATAGGATCAAAACCCCATAAACTATAAATACGAGGCGACTTTCGATCCGTCGATTTCAAATATTTACATGATAAATATCCAAAAAAGAAGAGAACCGATCACATTCCCTGTCCGGAAGGATCGAAAATCAGCGCAATTGAGTTTAGACAGTAACTGAGCCCCGTGGGTTCCGGGCCGCGGGAAGACATGACCCAGGTGGGCATCGCAACGGGAGCATAGGACTTCTGTCCTGGCTATCCAGAGGGAGCGGTCCTCCCGGGTCCAGATGCTTTCAGGTTTGAGGGGCTGTAAAAAGCTTGGCCACCCGGTACCTGAATCATATTTGGCTTCCGAGCCGAAGAGCGGAATGCCGCAGCCAACGCAGCGGTAGATCCCCTTTTCGCCTTGTTTGTGATATTCACCGGTAAAAGCCGGTTCGGTTCCCCCCAGCCTGGTCACCCGGTATTGTTCCGGGGTCAGGATCGCCTTCCACTCTTCCTCTGTACGGGTAATTTTATCCGTGGGCAAGTTCAATGCCTCCTTTATGGTCCTCTGGTCTTCGCTCCTTAAAGACGGAAGACGCGGGAGCAGAAAAACGGCTAAAATTACTGTTGAGACTGACAGGATTGCGAGTTTTCTGTTCATAGGTCTCAACTGTGATACTTCAAATTAGAAATATTATTGATATCCTTGCATTTTGCAGGAACAATTACCACATAATGGTTTCATTATGAACCAGGTTTTCCCGTTTTAAAGGTCTGGGGGGTTCAAATGTACTGGTTTGTGAATTTTATTTCCCTTCTCGCTATTGGTGTACCCGGCTGGCTGTTGTTCCGTTTTTTGAAGGTCCCTTCTTCGATCATGGTCGGCGCGATGGTTTCTGCTGCCTTTTTCGCGGTGAAAGGGTGGTGGGTCCCGGAGATACCCGTTGGAGCAAACTTGCTGTTTCAGGTCATTCTTGGCCTTTTTATAGGCATCAGGTTCACCAGGCAGGCTGGCCGGGAGCTTAAAGCCAGCGTAGGCGTTGCAATTTTCGCCGGTGTCTGGTGGATCAGTTTTCCCCTTGGACTCGGGTGGCTCGTAAGTGAATGGTCAGCTCTTGATCTCCCCACATCCATTCTTGGAACCGTTCCCGGAGGTATTGCGGAAATGAGCATTCTGGCACTCTCGCTGAATGCCGATGCCGCACTGGTGGCTGTAATGCAGTTTTTCAGGCTTTCATCCACACTGATGGCAATGCCGCTGATAGCCGGGTGGATCAATAAAAGAGCGAACGGAGGATCTGTTCCAAAAGAGAAGGGAGTTCGACTTGAAGCTGGACCTGCAGAAACGCCCCGAAACGTAAAACTCAGCGGGGCCATGATTACTTTCCTTTTTGCTGCTGCGGGAGGATTGATATTCTTCAAATTGGGGGTTCCGGTTGGTGGTTTCGTGGGTTCCATTACCTTTACGGCGATCGCCTCGGGTGCAGGCCTGCCTCTGAAACCCCTTCCTCTTCCCTTCCGGCATCTGGGCCAGCTGGGTCTTGGGGCCCTTATCGGGCTGAATGCGACCCCTGATATATTATCCACTCTTTGGGGGATGCTTTTTACCATCCTGGGAACGACAGTGGCAATTCTGGTGTGGGGAATAATTCTCGCTTTCCTGGTCCGGTGGATCACAGGGTGGGAAATGATGACCTGTCTCCTGGGAAGTAGCCCTGGAGGGATCACCCAGCTTTCCTCCATTGCCGATGAACTCGGGGCAGATCCCCTGAAGGTGAGCCTTCTTCACCTGGTTCGCCTTTTCACGATCTTTCTTGTCCTGCCTTCACTAATAAAAATTGTTCTTGAGTGGTGGCAGTGACCAGACCCTGATATTTCCGATAACGATTACTGCAGGGCCAAAGCAAAGGCGGGGTTCCCTGATAGTTTCAGGCCTCCCGCCTTTGCGCTATCCAAAGATCTCCTGTTGACTCAATAAAGGAAATTTGCAGGTATTTCCTTTGGGATCTGCATCTTCAGTTCGGTTTTCTTGCCCTCTCTATCCACGGTTGCGGATATTGTGTTCCCAAGATTGTTCTGGACTATCATCTTGAATTCTTCAATGGAGCCTTTCGGGTCGAGATCGGTACCGGCCGCGGAAATTAACCTGTCGCCGGGTTTCAGTCCCAGCGTTGAGGCAAGACTATCCTGGTATACGATCGAAAGGTATAACGGGTTTGTCACAAGGGCCTGAACTCCGAGCCGGAAAAGAGAAGGCCTTGGTTCAATTTCCAGGAAGTAGACAAGTTCCTTCGGGATGTTGTCCCTGAAGGAGGAAGACCCTTTGTAAATCTCAAGCAGGATCGTGTTCTGGGAAGACAGAAGTTCTTCCGCCATTGCCAGTGCGGCCTTGGATCTCTTCTGGAGGTCCTGCGACTGCGGCCCCCAGTTGTTGGTTTGCTGACCGGTGACAATGGCCTTGATCATATGTTCGGTCGCAACATACTGGCTTGCTCCAACTTCCTGAAGGTTTTTGAGCAGTGTTGCCCTGGAAGGATCATCCGTTTTGATTTCCTTGAGGCGGCGCAGTCCCACTTCCAGTTTCGTCTGGTGATTGTAAAGATCCTGGGGCACGCCCTGGAGGAAACCGGTCCCTCCGGTGATCTCGTCTGCCCAGTGGTAGACGACCTGGTGATCAGCTCGAAGGATCAGAAAGTCAAGGATGGAGTTGTCGATCTCATCCATGGGGCCGGATGCGGGTGTTGAAGGCTGAGTTGCGGTGGTGGTTTCGTTCGGGGTTTCCCATGCTTTTGATGGAAGTGACGGATCCAGAACCATTATGAAGGAAGAGGGGACAAGGACTCGGCCGGTTTTTGTTTCAAGGACCAGCCCGATCACATTCCCTTTTGCGTCAAGCGCTGGTGCTCCGCTATTGCCGAATGAAGCCTCCCCGGAAAGAATATACCTCTCAACTCCGTCTGAGCCCTGATGAACTTCTGCAACCGCCAACTGCACGAAACCGTAAGCGGCATCCCTTACTGCCGCGCAATTTACCGTTGTTCCCGGAGTGATCTTCACCTGCGCGAGGTTCAGTTCAACCCTTCTCGAGGGACGGAGGTCAATAAGTGCGATCCCCTTTCTTTCGTCGAGGTCGATAAACCCCGGGGAGTCGATCTCTTCCCCGTTCTGGAATTTAAGAGTGACTTTCCGCGCGTCCTTCAAGAGGCCGAGGGCAGTTACGGCCATGTTCTCTCCTGAGGAAATAAAAGCCAGGCCGGAGACTTTGGATCCTTCCGCTGTCTCGGCTGTCAGTACCGCGATCGACTGCATCGCCTTTGATAACGCGGCAGTGTCAACCGCAGCGCTTGCTGGTCCAGGTGAAAAAAGGACCCCAACGAGAAAAATTGCAATTGGATAACAAAAGGACCCCCGCAACGATCTTGCCAATATCTTCACCGTATTACCTCCGTTCATTTTGTGAATACGAAAGAGTCGCAGACGATGGTCATTGCGCTCTCTCGAATTGCTCTCGATATATTCTGTTTTTGGTATTTTACATCCACATTGGGTTGCACGGGAAAATTTTCGAACGAAGATCGCGAAAACAGAGGATTATCCCTGTGCACAAGTAAAATAATTGACAAAATCCTGAACAGGAGGTTATTATTATTTTTATGCAGGAAAAGATTCATGTTATGATATTGCATGCAGGAAATTATTTCTTTTTTGTTCAGCACAAATGGGAGGTAACTTATGCTTGGAGAACGGATCGCCGAGAAAATGCCTGCGCTTTCTCCCGGACAACAGAGTATTGCGAAATATATTCTTGGCAACCCGAGGGACGCCGCCTTTCTGACCGCTTTCCAGCTTGGAGAGATCGTAGGGGTGAGTGAATCCACCGTCATCCGCTTCGCGGCTGTTCTGGGCTATTCCGGATACCCCGAAATGCGTTCAGCGGTCAGGGAGATCCTGATGGAAAGGCTTTCGACGCTGGAAAGGCTGCGGGAATATGATGAATCCGACGGGGCGCACTACTTCTTCAGGGCTATTGACAAGGACATCAAAACTCTAAGTGCCGCGCAGGCCTCGTTGAATACCAGAGCACTCGAAGAACTTGGCAGCATGATCGCCGTGGCTGACCAGGTTCTGGTAGCGGGACAAAGGAGTTCAAGAGCTCTGGCCTATTACCTCTGGTACTACCTCTCATGGCTCTTCCCGAACATACATCTTCTTGATCCGGATTCTGCAATAGAAAAAGTGATCAACGCATCACCCAAAAGTCTGGTTATCGGCATCAGTTTCCCCCGCTACACGTCCTGGACCGTAGAAGTTATGCGGCATTCCCATATGTGCGGGATACCGACCGCGTCGATCACAAATGATTATTCAAGCCCCCTCGCAACGTGGTCGAACATAGTTATTCCGGTTCCCTGGAACCCCATCTCGTTCATTGATTCCTTCACGGCACCGATCAGCATCATGAACTGCGTGATCCTTGGAGCCGCGAGAGTTCTTGGGAGTGCCGTTCAGCAGAGACTGGAGATCCTGGAACGTACATGGGGCGAGAACGATGTTTATGTGAATCGCCTCCCAAAACTTGAAACAGCCGGAATGAAAGATCCGGGAAAATCCCAGGGTCATTTTAAATAGGGGGATGAGGGCAGTGCGTTCAGATGATTTTGTTTTCCCGAGAAACTTCAAGGAAGAAAAACCTCTTGCCGTTCGTGCGGAAGGTGCATATATCTTCGATGAACAGGGCAAGCGGTATATTGACGGATGCAGCGGTGCCCTGATCTCAAGCATCGGGCATGGTGTAAGCGAAGTAACGGATGCAATATCCGCCCAGTTGAAGACCCTTTCTTTCGCGCATCCTTCACGTTGGAGAAACATGGCCGTGGAGGAAGCGGCGGAAGAGATCGCGGAGATAACTCCCGGCGATCTGAACCATGTATGGTTCGTCAGCGGGGGCAGCGAGGCCATTGAATCTGCGGTGAAAATGGCCCGGCAGTTTTTTCTCGAGCGTGACGGTTCCGCGTCGCCCCGACATCTGGTTATCGCTCGATGGAACTCATATCATGGAAGCACCCTGGGCACAATGGCCATTGGCGGGAGTATGCCAAGGAGACGGTTTTTCAGCCCCATGTTCAAGGAGCACCCCAAGATCGAGACACACTACTGCTACCGCTGTCCATATGGTCTGGAATACCCCGGATGCGGAGTCCGGTGCGCGCATGATCTGGAGCGGGAGATCAAGCGAATAGGCGCACAGTATGTTGCTGCTTTCATGGCGGAGCCGGTTGTCGGATCAACCGTGGGTGCCCTCAATCCCCCTGATGAATATTGGCCCATCATCCGGGAGATCTGTGACAGGTACGATGTGCTGCTGATAGCCGACGAGGTCATGACGGGATTCGGTCGAACGGGGAAGGCCTTTGCCGTGGATCACTGGAACGTCGTTCCCGATATTATCGCAGCGGCAAAAGCAATGGCAGCCGGGTATATTCCAACAGGAGGGATTTTCGTCAGCGAAAGGATAGTTGATACCTTTAGAAAAGGAAGCGGTGCCTTTATGCACGGGCATACCTACAATGGAAATCCGATATCAGGAGCAGCCACCGCCGCCACAGTCCGGTACATGAAAAAACATCGCCTCTTCGATAATGCTGCCCTTATGGGTGATTTGCTTGCCAGCGGGATGGAAGAACTGCCCGCATCTGTTCCCATTGTGGGGCAGGTCCGTGGTCTGGGGCTTATGAGAGGCGTCGAACTCGTGGCTGACAGACAGAGCCGAACCCCCTTCCCGAAGAGCGCGAAGGCCGCCGCGGCAGTTACTTCCGAGTGCATGAAGCGGGGCTTGATCGTCTACCCGGGCGGCGGCATGGTAGATGGCGTCGATGGTGACAATTTCATGGTCGCGCCACCCTTGAACATTACAGAGGAACAGGTAAAAGAAATAATGTCTATTCTCCAGGAGAGTCTTATGGCGGCAAGTGCCGCACTGGCGAAACCGCTCTAGCTGGATCGCGGGGAGGTGATGCAACAAAGTCGTGAACAGGAAGTATGGTTTAAAGGCAAACCTGGTCGAGCAGCACAGAAAGCAAAGGAGGGGACATATTAATGAGGAGATTTTTGCTTCCAATGGCGGTAATTGCAATTGCGTGTTTTGCTTCCGCGGCTTTCGCGGCGACATTCATCACAATCGGGACCGGTGGAGTCGGGGGTACCTACTATCCGCTCGGCGGATCCATGGCAGAAGTGCTGAACAAGGCAGGCATTGATGTCAAGGCAAGCTCGAGGTCGACCGCTGCTTCCAAGGAGAACTGTCGACTTGTTGCCAGTGACAAGGCTCAGATGGGGATGACCATGGGTTCGACCCTCTATCAGGCCTACACCGGAACAGAAGCCTTTGTGGAGGACGGAAAACTCCCCCTGAAGATACTCTTCAACATGTACCCCGCTCCGCAACACCTTCTGACTGTAAAAGGAACGAAGATAACGACATTCGCGGATCTCAAGGGTAAACGGGTCTCTATCGGAGCTCCTGGAAGCGGCAACCAGGTCCTTACCAGGATGATCCTTGACGCTGCCGGTATCGATCCGGAAAAAGATTTCAATATGGCCCAGTTGACCCAGCCTGAGGCTGCGATGGCACTGAAAGACGGAAACGTGGACGCGGTGTTCTGGAACTTCGCGGCTCCCGGAGCGGCCGTAATGGAAGTCGAGGCTGTAAGGGACGTGGTGTTTATTCCGCTGCCCGAAGATCTTGTTCAAAAAATCGTGGAGAAGAACCCCTTCCTGATGTCATACAAACTTAAGGCCGGTGTCTACAAGTCGATCAAGGAAGATGTTCTCACGATCGCGGACGGGAACTATATGGTGGTCAAGGATACAATGCCGGAAGATCTTGCCTATAATCTCGCGAAAATCCTTATAGAACAAAGGGACACCTTCATGGATATTACCCCGCAGGCAGCGCATTTCGCTCCCGAGGAGTCCAGCAAAGGCATTATTCCTTTCCATCCGGGCGCTGTGAAGTTTTTCAAAGAACAGGGTGTTGACGTGAAATAACCTTTGTGACTGTCGGGCGGGCCTTCATGGCCCGCCTTTCCGGTAATGGCCGCAACATGATCACCGGAGGTGTGAATATGAATGAAATGATCAACAAGAGCGCCAAGGAAGAGAGAACTGACGAAAAGTTATTCCTCGAAAAACTCGAGGGCGGAAAACGAGAACTTTCGGGTTGGCAATACTGGGTCATAGCGGCCCTGGCGATAACGGCTTCATTTTTTCACCTCTATACGGCTGCTTTTGGACTTTTTTTCGCCATGAAGCAGCGAGCCATCCATTGGATGCTCATGGGGACCATAATCTTTCTGCTTTACCCTGCTTCACGGAAGCGCCCCAGGGACAGTATCGATCTCTGGGACTGGGCCTTCGCCGGTCTTCTGATCTTCGGTTGTCTTAATATCCTTCTCAACTGGGATGCCATCACTATGCGGGAAGGGGCTGCCATTTCGTCGGATGTCGTGATCGGAATAATGATGACGATCCTTGTTATTGAAGCAACACGAAGGACAGTTGGCTGGCCTCTTCCGATCGTCGCGATCGTTGCTATCCTGTACGCTATCTTCGGGCCTTGGCTTCCTGGAATGCTCCAGCACCCGTCATTTCCTGTTTCTGAACTGGCTCCGTATATGTACCTGAGGACGGATGGCATCTTCGGTGTTCCACTTGGAGTGTCGGCTACATTCATCTTCCTGTTCGTCCTCTTCGGTGCCGTACTGAACATTTCCGGGGCGGGCAAATTTTTTATCGACCTTGCCTTTGCCCTCACCGGGCGCAGCAGGGGGGGCCCCGCAAAGGCCGCGGTAGTAGCAAGCGCCCTCATGGGGAGCGTATCCGGGAGTTCGGTCGCAAACACTGTCACCACCGGATCTTTCACGATCCCTCTCATGAAAAGCGCAGGTTATCCGGCTCATTTTGCTGGAGCCGTCGAGGCTGCCGCTTCCACAGGGGGACAGATAATGCCTCCTGTAATGGGAGCCGCGGCATTTGTAATGGCCCAATTTCTTGGTGTTTCCTACTGGAGCATAGTTGTTGCCGCTGCAATTCCCGCATGTCTCTATTTCTTCTCGATATTCGCCATGGTGCATTTCAGGGCCGGGAAGGAAGGCATTCTGGGAATTCCAAAAGAAGAGTTGCCTGTAGCACGGGAGATCCTGAAGAAAGGCTGGCACCTTCTGCTTCCGGTCATCACCCTCATAGTTTTTCTGGCGCTGGGATATTCAGCCATGAAGGCGGTTTTCTGGTCCATTATTCTGCTCATATTGACCAGCTGGATAGGGCCCAGGGAAAACCACATGACGCCGAAAAAGATCACCCAATCCTTTATCGAGGGTGGAACCGCGGCAGTTGAGGTGGCCGCTGCATGCGCCTGCTCGGGAATTATTATCGGCGTTGTCGGGATTACAGGTTTGGGGCTTGCCTTCACCTCCTTTATTATCGACCTCTCCCATGGAATACTTTTTCTTGCCCTTCTGCTGACAATGGTGGCATCTATTATTCTTGGAATGGGGCTTCCGACGACGGCCAAGTACATCATCCTTTCGACCCTGGCTGCCCCGGCAATTCACAAAATGGGAGTCCCCATGATCGCCGCGCATCTTTTTATTCTCTATTTCGGTGTAATAGCCGATATCACGCCGCCTGTGGCCCTTGCGGCTTATGCCGGGGCAGGTATCGCTAAGGCCAACGCCATGCGGACCGGTTTTGCCGCTTTGGGTCTTGCTTTGGCCGGGTTCATTGTTCCCTTCATGTTTGTCTATAATCAGGCACTTCTTTTTCAGGGTCCGATATGGGAAGTTGCTCTATCAAGCGGTACCGCGATCCTGGGTGTAATAGCCCTTGCGGCGGGTGTTCAGGGCTTTTACATGAAAAACCTTAATGTTATTGAGAGGATCGTTCTCTTTGCCGTAGCCTTTGCTCTTATCAATCCCGGGATAGTAACCGATGCCATCGGACTGGCCGTTCTCGGAAGCATGATGTTTTTCCAGACCAGGAAGTCCGGGGTCGATAAAAAAACGGAGATGCCAAAGGAGGAGTCCTGATCGAATGCCCACTCATATCATCAAGCCAGTCATGTCCGCGGAAGAAGCCGTAAGTTACGTCAAAACCGGAAGTTCCGTCATGGTTGGGGGGTTCAACTATGGAGGAATTCCCTATACCCTGATCGACGCGCTGGCGGAATCGAAGACGGGCGATCTCCATCTCATATCAAATGATACCGCCTACGAGGGAGTCGGCCACGGGAAACTTGTCCAGAACGGTCAGGTTCGCAAGGTTACCGCATCACATGTAGGTCTTAACAAGGTCACGCAAAGCCTTTTCAACGAAGGCAAACTCGAACTGGAACTTGTCCCGCAGGGAACTTTCGTCGAAAGGATCCGCGCCGGGGGGTTCGGATTGGGAGGGATCCTGACCCCGACTGGGGTGGGAACGGTCCACGAGGAGGGCAAACAGGTACTCGAAGTTCAGGGAAAACGCTACATACTGGAACTGCCGCTGAAAGCCGATGTCGCCTTGATCAGGGGTTATCGAGCGGACCGCTACGGAAACCTCGTATACTTCGGTACTAACCGGAACTTCAACCCGGCCATGGCAACGGCGGCCTCTCTTGTAATAGCCGAAGTGGACGCCATTCTCGAATTGGGAGATATTGATCCCAATGATGTTGTTACACCCGGCATACTGGTAGATATTCTCGTCCTGAAGGGGGATTCTCATTATGCTTCCCGTACTTGATGACGAACTCGTTCGACACAGGATAGCCAGGCGCATAGCGCTGGAGTTCGAGGATGGTGCGGTCGTCAACCTTGGGATAGGGATCCCTACCCTTGTCTCCGATTATATTCCTGAAGGCATACAGGTGATCTTCCAGACTGAAAACGGGCTTGTCGGAGCAGGCCCCAAACCGGAAAAAGACGATCTCCGTTTTATCGGCGCCGGAGGCAGGTGCCTGAGCACTATACCAGGTGCCTCTCTTATCGCAAGCGACTTCAGTTTCGGTCTGATCAGGGGAGGCCATCTTGATTCAACGGTTCTTGGAGCCCTCGAGGTTGACCAGGAGGGAAATCTCGCCAACTGGTGGGTTCCCGGAAAACTGGTGCCAGGGATGGGCGGCGCCATGGACCTGGTCAGCGGGGCCAAATGTGTGATCATAGCCACAACGCACTGCACAAAAAAGGGCGGTGCAAAGCTGATGAAAAAGTGCACCCTTCCTCTCACCGGAGCAAAAGTGGTCAGCATGGTCGTAACGGAATACGCTGTATTCCGGTTTACTGGAGGGAGGATGATCCTTTCTGAACTGGCCCCGGGTATAGATCTTGAAGATATTCGTCGAGCCACAGAAGCCGAGTTCGAGGTAAGCCCCGATCTCTCAGAGATGCTGGGGTGTGAAAAAGAACAGTAGGAAGGAGCTGATGACGAAAATGCACAGGCCTGTCATCCTGGCGGCATGCCGTACAGGAGGAGGAAAGTTCGGGGGGGTTTTTTCAGGAATTGAAGCAGCGGATCTCGGGGGGATTGCTATCAGGGAAGCGCTCCTGAGAAGCGGGGTCAGCGGAAACGACATCGACGAAGTGATCATGGGGAACGGCTGGCAGGCCGGTGTTGGGGCCAATCCTGCCCGTATTGCAATGTTCAGGGCTGGTTTGCCGCAATCCGTTCCCGCCTTTACGGTGAACAAACGCTGTGGATCAGGGCTGCGGGCGGCCATGCTCGTTTCAGACAGGATCCGTCTTGGAGACATTGCCGCAGGAATTGCCGGAGGGATGGAGAGCGCGAGCAGAACCCCCTATCTGCTTCCTGAGGCTCGCTGGGGGCACCGGATGGGCGAAAAAAAGGTTCTCGACGTGCTCCACCAGGATGGGTTCATTTGCCCACTCTCTAATATGCTGATGGGTGCCACAGCTGAGATACTGGTGGACGAATACGGGATCACCCGTGAAGAGCAGGATGCGTTTGCCCTTGAAAGCCATAAAAAGGCTATAGCCGCAATGAAAGCAGGTCTTTTCGTCGAGGAGACAGCCCCGGTTACGGTAAAAGTTAAAAAGGAAAGACTGGATTGGGCATCAGAAGAAATACCCAGGGAAGACACAACTCTTGAAAAACTCTCAAGGCTTCCGTCCCTTTTCAGGGAAAATGGAACGATCACGGCAGGAACAAGTTCGGCACTTTGCGATGCTGGCAGTGCTGTTGTCATAGCAGATGCTGACTGGGCTGAGGCTAACGGACACAAACCGATCGCTGAAATTCTGGGTTATGCAAGCGGGGCTCTCGAGGCGGAACGCATGGGACTTGGCCCTACCCGCGCGGTGCCGAAAGCACTTGAAATGGCAGGACTTTCTCTTGATGATATGGACCTCATAGAACTCAACGAGGCTTTTGCTGCGCAGGTTATTGCTGTGCATAGAGTAATGCCCTTCGATATGGGGAGATGTAACGTACACGGGGGTGCAATAGCGCTGGGGCACCCGATAGGGGCTACCGGCGCAAAGATTCTTACCACATTGGTCTACGCTCTAAAAAACAGGGACCGGGAACTTGGCCTGGCCACAGCCTGCATTGGAGGCGGTCAGGGTGTCGCGATGGTAATCCGAAGGGTGATCTAGGATCCAGCAGCCTTGACCGCTGGATGCAAGAACAGCCGCCCGTAATGGCGGCTGTTCTTGGTTGAAGTTGAAGAAGAGTTACTTTTCGGTTTTGCAGGTGGAGTCACCGCAGGTCTTGTCTTTCTCCTTCGGTTCCTCCTTTTTGTCACAGCAGCTATCCTGAGGTTTTTTTTCTTCTGGTTCTTTAGGTTTGTTACAGCAACAGCCCATGCTTTATTCCCCTTTCTGGAAATAATTTAAATGCATTATACCCCCCTAAGGTACATTTGTCAAAATATACCAGAAGATCTGATTGTGTCTCCCGCGGATTGTGCGTTAGAATGCAACTATGATCCAATACCTTTTCCCTGACGGAGGTTGCACATGAAGATCGAGGAGTTCAAGCTTGAGAGGACGCTTGCGCGGTTCCAGAATGAAGTTGATTACGATCTGAGCGCATCGGGAATATATCCTATGTACATTCGGGAGATCCTTACTCCGGAAGAGATGGATGATGCGTACAACAATCTTCACCTCAAGTATGTTCACACAGCTGGTACCAGTCATCTCAGAGAGGCCGTGGCTTCATTCTACGAAGGGATGGATCCCTCAAGTGTTTTCATGACAAACGGCTCCGCCGAAGCGCTCTTCCTCATGGCGTGGGGCCTTATAGAGCCCGGCGATGAAGTGGCGTTCATGATCCCCAATTTCATGCTTCTTTCTCACGTTGTAGAGTCCAACGGGGCGATTGTGCGTCCATTCCATCTGGACCCGGAACGGGGCTGGGCGCTTGATGTGCAGAGCCTGAAGAACGCGGTGAACCCCAAAACAAAACTGGTGTGCGTCTGTAACCCCAATAACCCGACCGGCACAGTGCTCAGCAAAGAACAGATGCAGCAGATCGTGGATGTCGCCGCCTCCGTCGGAGCCTACATTCTCTCTGACGAGGTCTACAGGGGCGCAGAACAGGGAAATGTCGAGACCCCCAGCTTCTGGGGAATGTACGAAAAGGTGATCATCATCAGCGGCCTTTCAAAATCTTTCGGCCTTCCCGGTCTGAGGGTTGGCTGGGTAGCAGGACCGCGCGATATAGCCGAGATGTCCTGGTTCTATCATGATTTTCTTTCTACAACAGTGACGACGTTCAGTGACTTTCTTGCGACCAAAGCCCTGGAGCCGGAGATGCGAAAAAAGATCTTTGCACGGAACAGGGGGATCGTTCGCCAGAACCTGGCAACCTTCACCGATTGGGTGAACAGTCAAGGGGATATTCTTTCTTTCACCCCTCCCCAGGCAGGGTGTTTTGCCTTTGTGAAGTTCGACCTTCCGGTGACATCCTGGGATCTCGTGATGGACATGGTCAGGAACAACAGCGTGTTCGTAATACCTGGAAGCTGCTTCGGGATAGAGAGTCATCTGAGGATGAACTTCGGGGTCGACAAACCACGCCTGGAAGAGGGACTGATCAGAGTTGGCCGGACCCTGTCGCGATTCAGATAACGACGATCTCTACTGCGTCTATCTTTTAAGGTGCTCTGACGGTACGCTTTACTGCGGCATCTCGCTTGATCTTGAGCGAAGGGTCAGGCAGCATAATGAAGGTAAGGGTTCCCGGTATACGGCCTCGAGGGGGCCTGTGGAGCTTGAGTTCGCAACAGAATGCCGGTTTACACGGGCAGAGGCGCAGGCTGTCGAGATCAGAACAAAGGAGCAGGTTAGAGTTGCCAAACGCCCGTATCTCGAGAGAGTCGAAAGGAATGCGCTCGAGCAGAGAGCAGATCAGGATCCGTAGACGATCTGGGAAAATTCTATCCCAGGAGGATGCCTCTGGTGTCTGGACCGGGCAGTGCAGTGCAGTGGATCAGCAGTTTTATCAAGGCCTTTGCAGCCGCTGATGTTTCAAACAAACTTGGAGGGCCCTTTGGCGATGAGCCGGCATGGGATGAGCCCCTTGTGGGGTTCGCGTCCGGAGATGACCAGATATTTGAAGTATTCAAGGAAGCTGTTGGTCCTGTTCACTGGACACCGGAGGAGATCTTCCGCCTGACTTTCCCTTCCTCGATAGCTGAAGCAGCGGACCTTTCTGTAATCAGCTGGGTTCTTCCGCAGACCACCCTTACAAAAAAAGACAACAGTAAAAACAGGAGTACCCCTTCCGAACGGTGGGTAAGATCCCGGACCTTCGGTGAGCAGTTCAACGAAGCCCTGAAGAAACAAGTGGAAACCACCCTTGCAGATGCCGGGTACGAAGCGGTGTCTCCTGCCCTGTCCCCGCTGTGGATGCGTTTCGACAAGGTCACCGGGGATTACGTTTCAACATGGTCCGAGCGTCATGTCGCCCATTCTTCCGGACTTGGAACCTTCGGTCTTTGTGATGGCCTTATCACTCCCGCGGGTAAGGCGGTTCGCCTCGGATCGACCGTCGTTAGGCTCCGGCTGGATCCCACCCCACGTTCTTATAAGACCTGGCATGAATATTGTCCCTTTCTGGAAAATGGCAAGTGTGGAGCATGCATACAGAGATGCCCTGCAGGGGCAATATCCGGGAGGGGGCACGACAAAAAAAAGTGCGCCGCGTACTGCAGGCCTTTCCTGACGGATTTTATCAAGGAAAATTTCGGGTTCGACGGAGTGGGATGCGGCCTCTGCCAGACCGGCGTACCGTGTGAATCAGGTATACCGGACAAAAGCCTTTTCGAGTGACGGCCCGGATCTTTCAGATAAAATCCGGGCGTGAAAGAAGTTGAAGGCATGGAGAGGAGAGATCGAAATGGACGATAGGAGGAGAATAAAAAAGGTGATCAAGGGCAAACCTGTGATCGAAGGGGCAGGCGTCCACCTGAAACGAATTTTCGGATTCGGGGATGTGCGTGAATTCGACCCATTCCTGCTTCTCGATGATTTCCGTTCATCTGAACCCCGCGATTTTCTCCAGGGATTCCCGTGGCACCCCCACAGGGGGATTGAAACAATAACATACATGATCGACGGAGTTGTCGAACACGGAGACAGCCTGGGGAACTCAGGGGTCATCCACCCCGGTGAAGTGCAGTGGATGACTGCAGGAAGCGGCATAATCCACCAGGAGATGCCCAAAGGGGACAAAAAGGGGCGCATGGGAGGGTTCCAGTTGTGGGCGAACCTTCCTGCTTCAAGCAAAATGATGGCTCCGCGCTATAGAGAGATCACCGAAGATCAGATCCCGGTTGTTACAAAAGAGAATGGAGTGAGGATAAGGGTCATTTGCGGCGAAGCGGAGGGGATACAGGGGCCCGTACAGGACATCGTGACCGATCCGAAGTACCTTGATCTGAGCATTCCGGAGAGGACAAGATTAACAATTCCGGTAATTGAAGATCACACTGCCTTTGCCTATGTAATAGAGGGCAAGGCCAGTTTTTGCCAGGCGAATGATTCTTTTTCCTATGAGGTGGAGAGTGCCAATTATTTCGATATGGATACGGATCCTTTCATTGCAAGCGGGGAACTTGCCCTGTTCGACGAAGGGCGGCAGGTCGACGTGGCCACCGCAAGCGATCCGGTCCGATTCCTGTTCGTCTCCGGGAGACCGATAGGTGAGCCTATAGCCTGGCGCGGACCCATCGTCATGAATACACAGGAAGAACTTAAGACTGCTTTCGATGATCTGAACAGAGGGACATTTATCAGATCGGTCTGAACGTCTATCCTTCCTGTTCCTGATCTCTCCTGAGCCGTTCTATCAAGGTCCGCTGCCTGTTCTTCTGTATTTTTTCGAGTTTTTCCGGTGTCCATTCGTAGAGGCCCCGACCGGTTGAATAGCCAAGGTCCCCTCTTCTGGCGGCATCAAGCAGCGCAGGTGATACCTCGCTGCTGCTGCAGAGTTCTTTGAAGAGTGATTCACAGATGGCGGCAAAGACGTGAGTGCCTCCGAGATCAGCGGTTTCAAGGGGCCCTGTGTCGGTAAGCCTTCTCCCGATCCCGAACCGTACTGCCCTGTCCACATCCTCTTTTGTGGCGATCCCTGAGTCGACAAGGTAAAGGGCTTCACGCAAAAGGGCGAACTGAAGCCTGTTGCCGATGTAACCGGGTGTTTCTCTTGACAGCACGACAGGTTCTTTCCCTATTCTCACCATGATCTCTCTTGTGAATTGAACGGTCTCCTTCGATGTTCCCTCTCCAGGCATTATCTCAACGAGAGGGAGCAGGTGAGCGGGGTTCCAGAAATTGGCCGCGATGGATCGATCTCTTTTTGAAAGAACTGAGGCTATTTTTGTGGGACTCAAACTGGAAGTGTTCGAAGCGAAGATCGTGGTCTGCGGGAAATGGGACTCGAGTTGCCTGAATATTCTTTGCTTGATCTCCAGGTTTTCCGGTGCGCATTCTATGACGAAGGCTGTATCGGGTGATGCGGCATCGAGATCCGTCGCTCCACGGATCCTGGCCAGGATTGCAGGAACCCCGGCCCGGGCAGTGAGTCCGTTTTCAGCGAGTGTTTCCAGGGCTGCCTTGATGAGGAAAAAGCCTCTTTCCAAAGCCTGATCAGATATGTCGAAAAGATCCACGTCAATACCGCTCTTCGCGAAATTAAGGGCTATGGATGAACCCATTGTTCCAGATCCTATGATGCAGATCGAAATGACCCCGGATGCCTTCAAAGAATCTCCCTCCATTTCAGGGCAGTCACCTCACCCCCATTAATATTTTACCATCATGAATGACGAATTTCCGGCGTGTGCAGCGCTGTACTTCAACGATTTTCATAATAGACCCCGATCCCTTAACCATTTAAAAAACGCTTGCATTAATCAGCACATCAAAGTAAAATCCTTTCAGCAAGGTGTTTTGTTGTGATGAACGCATTAAGGTGTGTTCTCGAAAAGGAGATGGTGTTTATGAAAAGATCGTTCGCAATGAAGGCGACTATTCTGCTGCTGGCTCTTTCGCTCCTGGCTCTATTGGCAATGCCTGCTTTTGCCGCTACTCCCAATGAGAGGATCACTCAATCAGTAGGGGTCATCAGGGATCTGTCGTCCCAGGATGACATCGAGACAATGGCAGATCTGGTAAAGTCGGCCAGGGGTGTTGTAATAATCCCCAAATACATCAAGGCGGCCTTCGGCATTGGCGGCGCTCACGGCGAAGGTTTGATCCTGAGACGCGACGCGGCCACCAACAAATGGTATGGACCTAGTTTTCTAAGCATCAGCGGGGCTTCGATCGGTCTTCAGATAGGAGTCCAGTCCACCGCGCTTCTCCTTGTGATAAACAACGACAAGGGTATGGAGCACTTTTACGGGGACAAATTCAAGCTCGGGGCGGATGTAGACATTGCGGCGGGTCCTGTAGGCCGAAGCGCTGGTGCCGCAACGGACATCAATCTCAAAGCCTCCATATACAGCTACTCCATGAACGAGGGTCTTTTCGCAGGATTTTCGCTTAGTGGATCGCTGATGAGCACTGATCACGATGTCAACGCTTCATACTGGGGCTCCTCGCTCAACTCGAAGGAAATATTGAATAAAAGGGCGACAGCGGCTAATATCCAGCCCCTTCTCTCGGTGCTCAACAACCTGATAAAAAGGGCTGGCAACTAACCAGAGCGAATGAAGGAAATTCGAAAAAGGTTCACAAAAGAAGTTCGCCAACGTTATTCCTGAAAAACATGTCCGAGGATGAGATCCGATGATCGATCCGCTCCCTTTTATCAGAACTCTGATGGCGAACCCTGTTTTTTCGCTGAGTCTTGCCGTGGCATCAGGAATCATGATAGGAAACATAAAGGTACGGGGAATTGGGTTGGGAACCTCTGGA
Organism: Synergistaceae bacterium UBA4088; assembly: GCA_002382605.1. Taxonomy (GTDB): domain Bacteria; phylum Synergistota; class Synergistia; order Synergistales; family Thermovirgaceae; genus UBA2252. The sequence continues at coordinate 33,321 of DFYG01000057.1, forward strand.
ACCCTGTTCACGGGGTTGCTGTTGGGTTGGATGGGAGTCTCCGTCCCGAAGGATTTCTTTATCTGGAACCTCCTGATCTTTGTCACCGCGGTGGGACTTCTTTCGTCCAGGGGGATCGTTGGTATCATAAGGCGTTACGGGTACCGGTTTATTCTACTGGCTGTGGCCGTTACAGGAGCCGGAGCACTTGCCACGTACTGGATGGCTCTGCTCTTCGCGGCTTCGGTAGAACCGCTCCTTGTCGGAGGTACCTACACGGGAGCTCTAACCAGTTCGCCGGGGCTGGGAGCCGCACTGGAGGCAACCGGGGGAAATGCACTTGTTACCATAGGCTATACTATCGCTTACCCGTTCGGAGTGATCTCCGTTGTCCTGTTCGTACAGATCATCCCGGCTCTGATGAGGATCGATATCCCGAAAGAGCGTCTGGAACTTCTTGAAAGCATCCGCGGGGGCAACCCTGGAGATGACTCAACGAGTCCTTCGGCTCCATTCACCCTGATTTCTTTTGTCTTATGCATGATCGGCGGGATTATTTTCGGATCCATATCCATTCCCATCCCCTGGGTTGGCGGCTTTTCCCTGGGCAGCACTGGCGGAGCCCTTCTACTGGCCCTTTTCCTTGGGGCAAGGGGACATATCGGACCATTCCCTATGAGGCTTGACAGTAAGGTTCTTTCTGCGCTCCGCGCTTTATCCCTTGCGTATTTCCTGGCAGTTATGGGGATCCTGGCTGGGCCGGATATACCGGAGATCCTTGCAAGGCACGGGGTCGTCCTGGTGGGCATAGGTATGGTTTCGGCCTTGGTCTCACTCATGGTGGGGCTGGTTCTTGGCAGGATGGTTTTCCGGCTTAACTGGGTTCTCCTGGCCGGTGCCATCCCCGGTGCAATGACAAGCACACCCGGACTTGGCGCCGCGATAGAATCCACCGGGTGTGACGAATGTTCCGCCGGTTATGGAGCCACTTATCCCGTGGCTATTTTCTGCATGGTCCTTTTCACAAAACTGATAATGAATGCTCTCGGATGAATAACTTCACAGCCACTATAGTATTTTTGCAGTGGGTCGATCATTTCGGAACAGTCGAGGCATATCTGACGGGTGGGGGAAATTGTGATGCCGGAAGATGAGCGCGACACCATGTTTTCAAGGATGGCCCTTGATCAGGGGTCCGAAACATTCAGGCGATA
>DFYG01000056.1 GCA_002382605.1 Synergistaceae bacterium UBA4088
GATAACTATCAAGGCATTCGTTGCCGCTGTAATTGGAGGACTTGGAAGCCTTCCCGGCGCTGTTGTCGGGAGTCTGATCCTGGGACTCGCAGAGATGCTTACCGCCGGATTCATATCCAGTCAGATGAGGGATATCGTTGTATTCGGCATGCTGGTCCTCACGCTGCTATGGAGACCAACGGGCCTGTTCGGCAAGCACGTGGCCGAAAAGGTCTAGGGGGAGGCGCTAAATGTCTGGTTATATAGAGGGCATCATTATTCTGATCTGCATCAATGCGATAGCCGCAATGGGCGTCAGCCTCCTTACCGGGTTCACCGGAATATTCACCCTGGGGCACGCGGGATACATGGCCATCGGAGCATATACGGCAGCCATTCTGACTGTTCGTCACGATGTGCCGTGGGTAGTTGCCGTTGTGGCCGGTGGCATCCTCGCGATGATCATAGCCTGGCTTATCGGAATTCCGACACTCAGACTCATGGGCGACTATTTCGCCATCGCTTCGATAGGCCTTGGTGAGACCATCAGGTTGATCCTTGAGAACTGGCAGTCCTTCACGCGCGGCGCCAGGGGGTTCCCCGGCATCACCAACTTCACTACTCTTCCTGTTGCCATAAGCTTTTTCATCGGCATGCTAATTCTGATGCGATATCTGATCAACGGCAACTACGGACGCGCTTTCAAGGCCTGCAGGGACGACTACATCGCCGCATCCCTGCTGGGATTCAAGACAGCCCACTACCGGGTCCTGAGCCTTGCGATATCCGGCTTTTACTGCGGGATCGCCGGTGCTCTTATGGCGGGGTTTCTCACCTTCCTTCAGCCCGTCATGTTCGACCTGAACAAATCCACTGAACTTACGGCAGTTGTTGTATTCGGAGGGCTCGGATCACTCAGCGGATCCATCATAGGGACAGCGGTCATAGGGATCGTTACCGAGGTATTCAGACCCATCTCCCAGTACAGGATGCTTATATACGGAGCCATTATGGTCATCATAATGGTCGTCCGCCCCGAAGGGATCATGGGCCAGCACGAGATAGGACCAAAACTCCTTCGCACTCTTTTCTCGCGAAAACCAGTCCACCAGGGAGATGGGACCAATGGCTGATCCCATACTGAAAATAGAAGGCCTGAACAAGCATTTCGGAGGCGTACATGCCGTTCAGGACATCTCCTTCTCTCTTGAAAAAGGTGAATTGGCGGGACTTATAGGCCCGAACGGAGCCGGCAAGACGACTNNTTGCCTCCTTCAAGACCTACGAAGTTGTTGCAAGAAATATTGCGAGAACTTTCCAGAACCTTCGTCTTTTCCAGCGTTCAACTGTGCTCGAAAATGTAATGACTGCCTGCCAGTTTCATTTAAGCTACAACTTTTTTGAAGCAGTGTCGCACCTTGGACGATGGAAGAGCAATGAAAAGAAGATCCGTGAAAAAAGCCTCGACCTGCTNNGCCGAACAGGCGGCAGGAACACTCCCTTATGGACACCAGCGCCGCCTGGAAATTGCCCGGGCTCTTGCTCTCCAGCCTGAACTACTGCTCCTCGATGAACCGGCAGCGGGAATGAACCCTGAAGAGGTCCTGGTTCTCAACGGGCTTATCAAAAATATTCACCGTGACTTCAACCTCACTATACTTGTCATCGAACATCACATGGAAGTTATCATGGAGATATGCCCTCACATTATATGTATGAACTTCGGGGCCAGGATCGCCGAAGGAGATCCTGAACACATCCAGTGCAACCCTGAAACCCGGAAGGCCTATCTTGGAGAGGAGGTGGAGGATTGATGAGCGAAGTCAGGGATCCTCTCCTTCGGATCAGGGACCTTCACGTCAGCTACGGTGCGATCAAGGCCATACGGGGCATTGACCTGGACGTTTATCAGGGAGAGGTTGTCTGCGTAATTGGAGCGAACGGAGCTGGCAAATCCACGCTGATGAACGCTATTATAGGAAGCGTAAAAAGGGAAAAGGGGACCCTGGAGATGGACGGCCAAAAGCTTTCCGACAAAAGTTTCAAGGTCGTATCCCAGGGTATTTCTCTCTCGCCGGAGGGGAGAAAGGTATTCGCCCCCCTTACTGTCTTTGAAAACCTGATGATGGGTGCCTTTCCGAACAGGGACAGGAAAAAGATCCAGGAGGATCTTGATTGGGTGTTTACACTGTTTCCCCGGCTAAAGGAGCGTAAAGACCAGCACGCGGGGACCCTTTCCGGAGGAGAACAGCAGATGCTCTCGATAGGCCGCGCCCTGATGTCCAACCCAAGGATCCTGCTTCTTGACGAACCTTCACTTGGATTGGCACCGATAATAATCCGGGATATTTTCAGAGAACTTAAAAGGATAAACGAAGAGGGAGTCACTATCCTCCTTGTCGAGCAGAACGCCCGTCAGGCACTTCTTCTCTCCCACAGAGGGTATGTGATGCAGACAGGAAAGATGCTCCTTGAAGGCCGATCAGAAGATCTTCTCATAAACCCCGAGGTCGAAGCCGCCTACCTGGGAACGGTGAAGAAAAAATAACTTCCTGTTAAAAAAGGGGCCCCGGCATGATAGCTGGGGCCCCTTTTTTCGGAACCGCCTTGCCTCTATCTAGGAGTTCTTCTTCTTAAGCTCCAGAATTACATCTTCGGTAAGATCGATACCACCGAAGAACACCTGTCCCTTGTCAAGAACGATAGTGATCTTCTTGGCCTTGGCAACTGTTCTGATGGCCAGGTCAATATCCTTGAACAGAGGTTCCATGAGCTTCTGTTCTTCTCTCGCGGCCTCCTGCCTCTTGGTCTCGAAGATCTTCTGCTTCTCGTTGTTGTCGGTAGTCTTGTCCATCGCTGCTTTTGCTTCCGCCTGCTTCTTTTCGACGACAGCCTTTATCTGCTTCTGGGCCTGCTCGAATTTGGGATGCTGAAAGAGAACCTTCTGAGGATCGATCACGCCGATACTCTCTGCTGCCGTTGCAAGACCTGCAAGAACAACAACAACAAGAACACCCAGGGCCAGAACTGAAATGGTCTTTCTTGAACGAGACATTTAAGAACCTCCTTTGAATTCGATAAATCAAGTCAATATTCTATCCTTACGAAACTCCTTCGTCTAGGTATAATTACATATCAAGCCAGACTGGATCGAAGGGAGAAGATATTTTTGGACTGCATTGCCACTTTTGACACGACCCACATGGCCATTCTGTTCGAAAAGATCTGCAAAAAGAACGGATTGTCCGTAAAGATAGTNNCCGGTACCAAGAAATATTTCGGCCAGTTGCGGGCTGGCCTGCCGTTTCCGCATTGAAGACGATCCGCGTGTAAGGGAACTGGCTTCGGAAAATTCGATAGAGGTCCTGGAGTACCATCTGCCCCAGGCCTGTACTCCGGAAGAATAAGTTTGTCCCGGATCATGCCCCTGGTGTCAGGGCCCACGTAAATGCTCCGGCCGTTTCCCCTCCTGATACTTCTACCGCCTGAATGGCACTCCTGAGAGTGGCTCCCGTGGTGCAAACGTCATCTACGAGACAGATCATTCTGCCAGGGAGGAGTTCTCCTTTCCACCGCATCGCATTTTTCGGGATATTCTTCCTTTCGTTTGCCGGGAGACCCACCTGTGATGGTCTGGATATCTT
>DFYG01000185.1 GCA_002382605.1 Synergistaceae bacterium UBA4088
GGTGGCAGATCCCGTTACGGACGATTCCGCTATTCCGCGGACCGGAGCATAGGTCGATGATGTGTAGTACTCGGTTATCAGACCTATCAGGACTCCGACCGCCACTCCGGCCATTACGGCCCAGAACAGCGTGATGTCACCAAAAACGGCTTTGGTCATGAAGAAGGATCCGGCTATCATCAAGGCCCCCGTAACAAGCGTGCCTATTCTCAGGGCTATCTGCGGGTTTCCGCCCTCTTTGACCCTGACGAAGAAAGTCCCGAGGACGGCCGAGACGATCCCGAGGGCAGCAAGCAGGAGCGGGTAGACTACGCCGGTGTCCCCGAACATTACCAGGCCTATGGCCATCGCGGCAATGATCGAGTTGACGTAGGATTCGAAAAGGTCGGCTCCCATTCCGGCGATATCGCCGACGTTGTCGCCGACGTTGTNNCCGACATCGGCGGCCTTGGTGTAGATACCCCCCCCGACCCTGGCGAAGAGTGCTATGGAGCTGGCTCCGAAGCCGAAACCTGTGATGATGTTGGGATCCCTGAAGAACCAGTAGCAGACGACGATGCCTATGATGCCTATGCCGACAACCGACATGCCCATTACGGTCCCGCCCGTGAAGGCGATCTTGAGTGCCGGGTTCATCCCGCTTGCGGCAGCAAAGGCAGTCTTGCCGTTAGCCCTGGTGGCGACTCTCATGCCCACGAAACCCGCAAACCCGCTGCACAGGGCTCCGAAAAGGAACGACATGGCAGAGTACGGGCTGATCTTGAACCATAGCAGGGCACCAACTGCAAGAACAAAGGGGACCAGTGCCCTGTACTCTCGCGACAAAAATGCCATTGAGCCTCGCTGGATTATTCCCGAGAGTTCGACTATCCTTTCGTTCGTCACCTCGAAGGCATTGATCCGCCCCGAGGCTATTGCTGCGTAAACCAGCGCCAGAAGACCCGCGCCTCCGGCAATCCAGAAGATCTGAGTGACCATTCAAAGAACCTCCCTGTATCGAATGAAGTCTTGGAACACAAAAGACAGCCCGCCTCCCTGGCGGGCGCCAAAACAAAAAATGACAAGCGTCAGATAAAAAAACCGGAGACAAATACCAGGTTCATCAGGCGAACATCATTATAGACACCCTTACTTTTTCCTGCAAGGCATCGATGTTCTTCCGGAATTTTCACTTTTCACCCTTCCGGTGCCTCAGGTACAGGCTTACTCCTGACCTGAGGTCGAAATCTCCCTTCAGGGATCTCAGCATCCCTTTCACGGCCCCTGATATGAACTCGCCGACAAATGCCTTTGTCGGGATCCTCTTGTCTCCGCAGTAGACCTCCGCCGGGGAGGCCTCCGCGCCGCGGGCCATTGAGGCGAGGAGGGCCGCAAGGTCCGCCTCTTCACCTGCGGCAAAGTGCCTCTCCTTCGCGCAGGGTACATCCCTGTCGAAAAAAGCCACCACGCCCGACACCTCTTCGGGGATATCGAGCGGACTTCCGACCCAGACCCTCGGGACCGGGAATGACTTTCCACCCTCTATCAACAGGAGGTCCCTGCCCGGGAAAAAGCGAGCCGCAAGTGCCGCAGGATCGATCTTTCTGTCAGACTCTTCCAGCCTGACGCCATCCGGGCCCCAGAGAGCTGCCCTGGACGCTGCTTCAAGGAGGAGGCCCGTATCGCTGCCGCCGGGGGAGAGGACGTTTTCATGCGTGTGCTTCACGTATGCCGCGTCTACTCCATCTTCGAGAAGCAGCGTAAGCAGTTTAAGGCAGAGGGTCGTCTTCCCGCTGTTCTTCAAGCCGCTTACGGCAATAATAAAAGGCATTATATCCCTCTTTTCACTGGATCTAGTTGTCGCCGCGCATCTTCATCCATATCCTGCGGTAGCTGTCGAGGAAGAAGATGAACATGGAAATTATCAGCGGGCCGCAGAAGAGGCCCAGGAAACCCCACGCGGCAAGACCACCCACGACGCCTATGAATACTATGAGAATATGCACCTTGCTCCCCTCCGAGATGAAGAGGGGACGGATGAAGTTGTCGATGGTGCTTACCACGATAATGGCCCAGACGGCAAGGATTATTGCTGACCTGACGTCTCCTGTCGCGGCAAGGTAGGCCGCTCCCGGCAGAAGGACCATCGGTGTGCCGACGAACGGGATCATTGCCAGAATGAACATGAAACCGGCAAAGAGCGCAGGATTTGGCAGCCCGACCCACCACCACCCAAGGCCTCCCAGTGTGGCCTGTATACCGGCCGTGAATGTAATACCGTACACGACGGCCTGCAGGATCTGCTTGGCCTTGTCGAAAAGATCGTCGCGTTCAAGCGAGGGAAGCGGGAGTATCTCCTTGACATATTCAAGTATCCTGTGTCCGTCACGGATCATGAAGAATGACGCAACCGCGATCACTATCAGCTGATAGACCAGGCGGAAAGCGTCTCCGAGGAACCCTCTCGACAAGCCCGCAAACCATGATGCCAACCATCTCCCTGCCTGGCGGACGGCGTCCCCGAGGAATGCGAAGTGTTCGACGAAGGGTGCCAGGCGGTCTGACATGCTTTTGGGTAGAAGGTCGAGGATGGTCGGGAACTCCAAACCTTCAAGATTCATGAGCAGGTCAGCTATGTTCCCGTAGACCTTGATCCCCTCACGGGCGATCAGCGTGCCCATTAGTCCTGCGGGGACTACCAGCAGGAGAAGTATCGCCGCCGTGGTTATTCCTGCGGCGAGGTTGGACCACCTGCCCGAAAAAAACCTCCGGTAGATCAGGGCGTAGAGGGGATAGGCGAAGAAGGAGAGGAGCGCCGACCATGCCAGCGGTCTGAAGAGGGGGAATGAAATTTTGAATGATAGAACTGCAAGCATGGCAAAGGCCACAATAAAAGGCAGATAACTGCCCCTCGGCCCTTTGGATCTTGGCTCTCTGATCGTCTCCAAGCCTGCACACACCTCCGTAACGGCCCCGGTAGGCCCGGGAGTTCACCGTAGGACTCTTGCTATTCCCACTCTATCGTTGCCGGGGGTTTGCCTGTGATGTCGTAGACCACACGGTTAGCCCCGCCGACCTCGTTGCAGATCCTTCTGGATGTCCTGTCGAGAAGGTCCCCCGGCAGACGCACCCAGTCGGCAGTCATTCCGTCCATAGACTCGACGGCCCGCAGCGCGATGACCTCAGCGTACGTCCTTATGTCCCCCATTACCCCGACCGTCCTGACCGGCAGCAGAACACAGAATGCCTGCCACATGCTTTCGTAAAGACCGCTCGCGAGGATCTCGGAGATGAATATGGCGTCGGCCTTCCGGAGGGTTTCAAGTCTTTCGGGCGTTATCTCCCCTACGCACCTGACAGCCAGCCCGGGACCCGGGAAAGGATGCCGGCCAAGAATACAGGCAGGGACACCGAGCATTTCGCCTATCTTGCGGACCTCATCCTTGAAGAGATCCCTGAGAGGCTCCAGCACCCTGAAATCCATCTTCTCCGGCAGCCCCCCAACGTTATGGTGGCTCTTGATGACCGCTGCGCCCTTGCCCTTGTGCCCGCTCTCGATAACGTCCGGATAAAGTGTCCCCTGAAGAAGCCACGAAGCGCCACCTATCTCTTTTGCCTTGCGCTCGAAGACACGTATGAATGTCGTTCCTATGACCTTGCGTTTCACCTCGGGATCCGTCACCCCCCGCAGGGCAGACAGGAAATCATCCGAGGCATCGACATAATGGACCTTGAGCCCGAGTGAACTGCCGTAGGTCTCCATCACCTGCTCCGCTTCTCCCTGGCGGAGAAGACCGTTGTTGACGAAGATGCACTCGAGTCTGTCACCGATGGCCCTTGACGTCAGCACTGCCGCGACTGTGGAATCCACCCCGCCGGACAGGCCGCAAACNNCCCGCCGCATCCGCAGATCCTGAAGACAAAGTTCTTGAGTACATCGATACCGTGAGCGGTATGCGCTACTTCCGGATGGAACTGGATAGCCGATATCCTTGAGTCGCCGGACTCGAAACCTGCTATCATCCCGGATTCGCTTCTGGCAGTCACGCGGAAACCAGGCGGGGGCGATTCAACGTAGTCCCAGTGGCTCATCCAGACATCGAGCCCTTCCGGCAACCCGCCCAGGAGAGCGCTCTCCCGGTCATCGACCATCACCCTGGACCTGCCGTACTCCGCGAATTCTCCCTTTCTGACCTCGCCGCCCATTATTTTAGCCACCAG
>DFYG01000016.1 GCA_002382605.1 Synergistaceae bacterium UBA4088
TCGAACCCGCACGGACTCTCGTCCACAGGATTTTAAGTCCCGTGCGTCTACCTGTTCCGCCAGCCCGGCCAGCGGAACTCATTATATGCATCGACCCCGGTCGCGTCAACCCCGGATAGAGTAGATTCTTTTTCGCCATCGCTAAAGTTCTGCAAGAATGAACAAAATATTTTGCTTCTGTATAATCTTGCTCAAAACCCTAGGCAATGCTAGAATATGCTAAAGCAATTTTATTCGGGAGGGATTCGGCATGGCGGAAAAGTGGAAGGATCGCCTGACAGATCAGTTGTGCAAGGCCACCCTGTCTCTAGAGACGGTCGATGACGTTTACCGTTTTCTCGAAGACATAGCCACTATTGGCGAGATCAGGGCTCTGGCACAGAGACTCGAGGTTGCAAAGCTTTTAAGCGAAGGGTTCACCTATCCTCAGATCGCCCAGCAGACCGGGGCCAGCACTGCCACCATAAGCAGGGTGAAGAAGTTTCTGGAATACGGCGCCGACGGCTACAAACTGGTTCTTGAGCGCATGAAGAAAAAGGGCTAGCCTGATACAAAAGACGAGTGAGTGGCAACAGGCGCCCCGCTCGAGGGGCGCTTTTTACCTTTTTACCGAATGAAACGGCTTAAAAGGCTTTCACTGACTTGCATCGCACCGCAGGGACACATTTCGTGGCAGCAAAGACAGCGCACGCATGCCCTGGTATCAATAAGGGGGAAGTCGGAGCCTTCCATTGTTATGGCCTTGACGGGGCAGACGCGCATGCATATTCCACACCTCGTGCAGGTGGGTCTGTCCAGTTCCGGATAAAGCGTTACGAGACGATGAACCATACCCCTCAAAAAGGCAGGAAACATGCGGATAGATCCAGACGCCTTGCGGAAACCCTTGGCTGGAAGATCCTCCCATTCAGCTCCCTTAAGCTCTATCTCCTCCATTGACCGCGGTCCGTCAAGCCTTTGGGAAGCGATATCCAGAAGCGTTATCGAGAATGGATTTTTGTAACCCATGATCCAGCCCTGGACAACATCAAGGGCCAGTGCGTTTTTTGAAACCGCGATCCACCCGATCCTCGTCGCCGTTCCGTGTGATGGACCGTTCCCCTCCATGCCATCAACAGCGTCAAGAAGGCAAAGGTCAGGAACCCTTACTGAGAAAAGGTCGATAACCGCATTAAGAAGAAAAGTTTGACCCTTCATACCGTGTGCTTTTTTTCGGGTGTCGGTATCGGATATCCCGAACATGTTCTTGATCGCTCCCGTAATCTCCGTCTCTACGTGGGTTTTCAGTTTGGAGACATTTATCAAACAAGGTGATGTGAGGATGGTTTGAGAGACTCTCATCGTATTTAGGGATACCGCGTCCGTAACTGAGACATCCCTGAATCCGTTTCTGGAGAGCAGCCCTACTTTTGCGATTTTTTCATTCTGAATATCCAGCATGCCTGTCTTTTGTAAGAGTTCTGCCTCCTGGTGCCTGAAGATATAACCCGGGTTATCTGCGATCTCAATATCCTCTGCGCCAGTTCCAGAAAGGAGAAGGCACAGAGCCCTGAGCACCTCAGGGTGTGTAGTCACAGCCCTTGCGGGGTCGCAGGGGGACAGCAGGTTGGCCTTCACCAGCACTTCCCCAGGGATAGGAGGGAAACCTCCCGCCAGCTCAACTGCCTCTCTTACAGCGTCCTGGACTTTTTCTCTTTCATAGGATTCACAACGCGCACAGGCGACTGTAAATCGATGGGGTCTCATGATAGCTTACGCTCCCTTGGGTATTCGCAAGCCTCCCGGAGGGGACAGTCCGCACAGAGGGGTGACCTTGCAGTGCATATATGCCTGCCGTGAGTGATCATATTGAGATGGTCTCCCAGGAAATGATCCTCATCGACAACGGTCTCCAGGATCATTTCGATCTCCTCCGGGGATGTCCCGGGGTCTGCCCAGCCCAGCCTTTTTGAAAGCCTTGCCACGTGGGTGTCGACAGGAAAAGCCGGACGCCCCAGATCGAAAAGGAGAACACAGGCGACTGTTTTGGGTCCAACTCCCGGAATATCACCGAGGAAAGTCCTGATCCTCCCAGTATCCCAGTCCTTGAGACCCTTAAGTGTGTGATCGTGGAACTCGCTGAAAACCCTCTCCATTATCCCGAGGATCCTTGCCGCCTTGATGTTGGCTATTCCACCGGTTCGGATCACATCAGCGATCTCCTGCCGGGTGGCGCCGGCAACATCTTTCCACGAAAGGAAACGGGCCTTTAGTGACCCAAAGGCCCGATCCCTGTTTTTGTCGTTGGTGTTCTGCGAAAGGAGTGTAAGAACAAGTCCATCCAGAGGGTCGTCGGAAAATGGCGGTTTTCCTGAAGCCCTGTTATGCCAGAGCCCCTCCAGTTCATCGAGCAATGAGCGGACGACCTCCGGATTGGGCAGTTTTTGGGGTTTCATTCGCCCGGTTCTTCCTCTTCTCCTTCATTTTCCTCGCTGTTGGGGGCATTGCGTTTTCTGTTTGAGTTTCCTGCTTCACGGTGAATTTTAGCGGCTTTTTCAACCCATTTCCGCAATCTTGTCGAGGCTTTGCCGTAAATACTGTCGGTTGGGTAGCACCCCTTTTCGTCCTGATCTCCCGGCTCATGCCCTGTTAGGATGGCTATGCCCTCATCTATGTTCGAAACTGACCATATCCTGAATTCACCCCTGGCTACGGCTTTGACGACTTCGTGACCCAGCATCAGGTTTTTGACGTTCTGGTGTGGGATGATCACTCCCTGTCTTCCTGTGAGGCCACGAACTTTACAGTATTTGAAGAAACCCTCGATCTTTTCGTTGACTCCACCTATTGGCTGGACGTTGCCCTGCTGGTCGACGGACCCGGTAACAGCTATACCTTGATCCAGAGGGATCTCCGAAAGGGCCGACAGAATGCAATAGAGCTCTGTGGACGATGCGCTGTCGCCCTCAATGCCGCCATAGGTCTGTTCAAATGCGATCCTGGCGGTAAGCGAGAGAGGAAAGTCCTGCGCAAACTTTTGGCCCAGGAAGCTTCCGAGAATCAGTAGTCCCTTGTTGTGAATTGGTCCGGTCATCTTGACCTCTCTCTCGATATTGACTATCCCTTCAGCACCCATGTAAACGTTAGCGGTTATCCTGACCGGGTGCCCGAAGGTGTGATCCCTCATGTCAATTACAGTAAGGCCGTTGATCTGCCCTACGACCCACCCATCTGTCAGGATCCTAATGGTATCCTCCTCGAACGCTCTATGGATCTTCTCCTCAATCAGATTAGTCCGGAATGCTTTCTCGACAAGAGCCTTGTTCACCTCCGCAGCACCGACAACATCAAGCTGAGCCGTGGAAGCCCAGGCGGAAGATTCTACTATTACCTCCGCTATCTTGTTGAACTGGGTAGACATTCTGTCAGAGCTTCCGGAAAGTCTTGCGGACCACTCTATCAACTCTCCAACTCCTTCAGCAGAAAATGGCAGAAGATCCTCTTTTTTGACATAACCAGCGACAAAACAGGCCATCTGCTTTTCTGTTTCCAGATCCCTCGTCATATCGGTGTCAAAATCTGCTTTTATCTTGAAGAGTTTCTGAAATTCCGGATCGTAGATGAGCAAAAGCTGATAAAGGTAACGGGTCCCTATCATTACGACCTTCAATGAAATGGGAATTGCCTGAGGCCGTAGCGAGGAGACCGGGATCACCCCGAGTTGTTCGCCGAGGTTCTCGATTATAAGTTCTCCCGTCTTGAGAGCTCTTTTAAGGGCATCCCAGGACATAAAGTTCCTCAGCACCTCTTCCGCGTTGAGGACAAGGTATCCACCATTTGCCTTATGAATTACACCGGCGATGATCTTGCGGAAATCAGTGGTCAGCATTCCCTGGCGGCTGTCGTATTCGATTTTTCCCGCAAGGTTGTAATAGGTCGGGTTGGTCTCCCGGACAACCGGAGCTCCATCCTCAGGATCATTGGAAACGAAGACATTGATCATGTATCTGGAAAAGTCAACCTCAGCGGTTTCGTCCCTGGCAGCAGCAATGAACATGCTGAAGTTCGAAATAATGTCCTCGGAAAGGGCGTCTAGCCATTCGCTGATCATATCCTCTTTGGCGAAACGATCCCGGGTTTCCTGAAGATAGGGATCGATCGCGGCACGGGATATTTCCGACTCGAGTTCCTTTATCTTTTCCTTTAGCGATTTTTCCATGTCGCGGATCTTGCGCAGCACTTCAAGTGTTCGCAGCGATATCTCCTCGGACACAGCCTGCAGATCCTTCTTCCGCTCCTCGGATAGCGATTCAAAGTCCTCTTGCATCATCTCTTTTAACTCATCCTTGACATTATCGCCCTTTTCATCTAAGACCGTTTCTTCATCGAATGACAGCGGCGGGGTTTCTGCTTCCGCTTCCTCGGGCCTGGACGGATCCGCAGATTCAGAGGATTCTATTTTTCCGGAGTTCTTGATGACCATGGGGATGTTAACGAAACCCTGGGGGGTCCGCTTGATCACAAAGTCTTTCTCTTTCGCCCAGGAGCGCAACTCCTCCATTACCTGGTTGACCTGCTCCTGAAAGTCCTTTACAAGTTGCGCCTTCGCATCCTCATACTGGCTGTTCTCAAAAGCCTTGCTGAGGGTGTTCTTGAGCAACTCGACCAGTTCCTCCAGGTGAGATGAGAGGAGCTTCCCCTGTCCCGGGGGAAGGTTTATTGCAAGAGGTTCCTCCGGGTTTTCAAAGTTGAAGGCGTAGATGTAGTCGCAAGGCGCCGGATCCGTCTCGGCCTGGTCCTTGAGGCGCTCAAGGGTGTAGGTAGTTCTGCCGCTCCCAGGATCTCCTACAACAAAAATGTTGTATCCGGTATTCTTTATGGCCATCCCGAAGGTCATTGCCTGAACTGCCCTGTCCTGGCCGATAATGTCGTCCAGGCACGGGAGATCAAGGGTGGTGGCGAAGTCAAGGGATGCAGGGTCTATCCTCTTTCTGAGCTGTTCAATTTCCAGAAGGTAGTTTTCCTTGTTCATCTTAATGTCGCCCTCCTCTTTCTGTTCTTTCAATAATACCACCACCATATACTCTGTCATTGCAATAAAGGACGGGAGGCCATCCTCGCCATAATCCTCCAAATGCCTCCTTGCGGATCGAAAGGCGGCAGCCGACAGAGCATAATACTTCAGATCTTTTTCTACCCGGTCGCCTCTTTAGTTTGAATTATCGAAACGGGTCAGCATATCAACGATGAACTGTTTGATATCTTTTTTCTCAAAGATCGTGGATCCAACAGCGCTGTCCGCTCAAGCCAACATCGATTTTCATTTCCCTACCATCCCATACCGGAAAATTTTCCTTCCCTGTGCGATCAGGGTAGGTATCAGTGCCCCGAAGATCACAACCCCCCATTCGAGGCCAGAGAGGGGGACAATATCAAGAACGGTCTGCATTATCGGGAAATGTGTGATGGTGAACTGCAAAAGAGCCGAAAATACGACCCCCGCAAGGAGCCACGGATTAGAGAATATCTGTTCAGGGTTTGAAAGAATGCTCTTGTTCCTGACGTTGAAAACGAAGAGGAGCTGCGCGAAAACAAGAGTGTGAAAACATATCTCGGTGGCCCGGACAGTATCACCCGGGTTCAATACCAGAGAGAGGCCATACGCGGCGAATACGCCTAGTGACATTGCCAGCCCGTAGAAAATTATGTTGATCCTGTGCCATTTTGTCAAAATATCCTCTTGTCTGTTTTTGGGAGGGCGGCTCATCACCTCAGGTTCGGATGGATCCAGCGCAAGTGCCAGAGCCGGGGCAACGTCGGTCACAAGGTTTATCCATAGGATCTGCAGGGGAAGCAGAATAGAAGGAAGACCTAGAATTATTCCGCCCAGAACTGTGATCACTTCGCTGAGGTTGCAGCACAGGAGAAAAAGAACAGATTTCCGTATGTTGTCGAAGATCTTTCTGCCCTCGCTGATAGCAGTGACGATAGTCGAAAATCGGTCGTCCTGCAGGATGATGTCGGAAGCAGCCTTACTGACCTCCGTTCCCTGGATGCCCATGGCAATTCCCACATCGGCCTGCTTGAGTGCTGCAGCATCGTTGACACCGTCGCCGGTCATTGCCACGACCTCACCCGCTGACTGGAGAGCCCTTATGATCTTCAGCTTGAGTTCGGGTGTGACCCTTGCTATGACCGCTATCTCTCTCATTTTTCCTGACAGTTCACTTTCTTCTGTTTCGGCAAGTTCGTATCCCGAAATGACAACTCTTGCACTCTGGCCGAGGATCCCAACTTCTTCCGCGATGGAGCGGGCGGTAACGAGGTGATCTCCAGTCACCATGATCACGTGTATTCCTGCGTCGTGGCATAAGCGTACGGATTCCATGACTTCGGGCCTTGGGGGGTCGAATATCCCGGCTACACCAAGGAAGACCAGGTCGTTTTCATCTTCTCCCCATGCGAAGGCAAGAGTGCGCATCCCCTGTGCGGCCATCTCCTCGATCCGGTCCATCCACTCCTTCTGGATATCCGGAGTTAATGGAGTCGCCTTTCCATCGATCATGAACCGGGAAGCCTTATAAACCAGCTTCTCCGGGGCACCCTTGACCGCAACGCAGTCTCTGTGCCAGGTTATCATCTGCATAGTTTGTGAATCAAAAGGTTCCTCCCTGATGATCGGACTCTCCTTCCGCATGGCTGCAACTTCAACCCCCCGGGAAACGGCGTATTTGAGAAGAGCCACTTCCATCGGGTCGCCAATTGAGGAGTCGCCATCGATAATCGCTTTGTTGCAGAGTACCGCAACCCTGAGGAGCAGATCCTCTTCGCCTGGATCCGACATTTCTACCGAACGCACAGCCATATCGTTCATTGTCAGTGTCCCTGTCTTGTCCGTACATATCACTGTAGTGGACCCCAGCGTTTCGACGGAGGAAAGGTTTCTGACCAGGGCCTTGCGGCTTGCCATCCTGTGTACACCCAAAGCCAGGGTCATGGTAGCGACAAAGGGGAGCCCCTCGGGAACCGCAGCAACGGCAAGGGCTATCCCAGTCTCGATCATTCTTACGATCCCTCTCCCCTGGAAGACCCCAAGGCCGGTTACCAGCACCGCGATCCCTATGACCATTTTGATCAGGAATCTGCTGAGCCTGTCGAGCCTTTCTTCAAGAGGTGTAGTTTTCTTGCCGATGGTGGAAAGGAGGGAGCTGATCTTCCCTATTTCCGTGCGCATACCCGTGGCGAATACGATCGCCCTGCCCGAACCGCGTACAACGGCAGTACCGGAAAAGAGACAGTTCTTCCGGTCGGCGAGTTCGGTCTTCAGAGGGATCTGGGATGCGGTCTTGTTCACTGGAAGAGACTCACCAGTCAGTGCCGCTTCGTCCACCGCAAGGTTATACTGCTCGAAGACACGGGCGTCGGCCGGAACAACGTCCCCTGACTCCAGAAGGATTATCTCTCCAGGAACGATCTCGTTGCTGTTTATGATCTGTGTCTTTCCCTTACGAAGTATTACGGCTTTGAGAGATATCATCTTGCGAAGGGCAAGAAGGGCTTTTTCGGCGCGGAACTCGGTCAGAAAACCAATTGCAGCATTCAGCAAAATTACTACAAGGATAGCTGACGCATCAAGCGTCTCTCCCATCACCAGGCTGATGATTGAAGCTCCGCCAAGCAGGTAGATCATTGGGGTCATAAACTGTTTGAGAAGATTCCTCCACCAGGGTTCCGGCTCTTCGGGGTTGATCTCGTTCGGGCCGTATCGTTCAAGAAGAGATGCGGCTTTTTCGGGATCGAGAC
>DFYG01000138.1 GCA_002382605.1 Synergistaceae bacterium UBA4088
GTAGTCCGTTTTTCCATCGATGCTGCTCCTTCAGCTCTTGAGCGGGAAGAACAGCGGGCAGCCTGCAAACACGGTTCCGCATTCCCTGACCACATGGTCAATAGCCTTGACCCTGACATCGTGAAGTGCCAGGGATCTCATCTCGAAGGCTTCCCGGACCATTTCCTCAACTTTGGCTGCGGCCTCCGCTCCGGAGCAGAAACCGGAAAACTCGAATATCATGCCGAATGATTCTGCATCCTTCGGTATGCCGACCCCAATGGATGCGGAAATGATTTCTCCGGGAACGTCGCTTGTGATCGATCCGTATGCTATCGGAAGGAGAGAGCCGAATGGCATTTTCAGAGATGTCTGAAAAACACAGCGGGGGGGGAGAACACTACTGACCCTCAACAGGTTCATGTTGCCGACTCCGGCATCAAGAAGAGCTGAATCAAACGCGGTAAGTTTTTTCTTTCCTTCGCCCCTGCCCACGACAAGTGTAAAGAATTCAGGAATAGGCAACATACCAGACAAGCCTCCCATACGTTCAGATTTCCATAAAAAAAACGGATATCATTATATCTGCATGCGTGGGGGTGTCAAATGGAATTCCTAAATAAAGTATCCAAGTTCTCTGCAGACTTCAAAAAACCGGTCTTCTATCTCCTCTTCAGAACATACACCTTTCACCTTCCCTTTGGCAAAGAGGATCATACCTGATGCTGTGCCGGCAACCCCGATATCAGCATTGGATGCCTCCTGCGGTCCGTTCACCTCACAACCCATTACGGCAACATTCAGTTCCGCAGGAAGTCTCTTCAAAAGAGGTTCGATCCTTTCCACAAGCGAAGCAACATCGACCCTCCTTCTTCCACAGGCAGGGCAGGAGATCAACTCCGGTTCGAAGCGCCTGATCTCGAGCGCCTGGAGAATACGCCTTCCGACAATAACTTCATCGACCGAAGGCCCGGTCAGGCTTATTCTGATCGTGTCTCCGATCCCACTCCCCAGAAGGGAGGATATCGCGACACAACTCCTGATCGTCCCCTTTTGTCCAGAACCAGACTCCGTAAGACCTACATGGACCGGATAACGGAATTTTCCGGCCAGGAGAGCATTGGCTTTGAGTGTTACTGGTATCGATGAAGATTTGGCGGACATGATTATCCGTTCTACCCCAAGTTCCTGTAACGCAAGGATCTGTACACGCACAGCTTCGAAAAGAGCCCTGGATATATCTCCTTTCGCTTTTTCAATTTGGGACCTGGAAAGCGAACCCGCGTTGGCTCCGACCCTGACAACAGTCCCAGCATCCTTGATGAGGGTTGATAACTCGACCAGGTTTCTGCTGCTGCCCATATTTCCCGGATTGATCCGGATTGCGCGGCAACCAGATCTGACAGCCTTAATTGCCAGGCGATGGTCAAAATGAATATCTGCCATAACTTCAACAGGAGAAAAGGAGACCACTTTGGAAAGGTTATCCGACAGAGTGACCTCAGGGAAGGCTATCCTGACAAGTTCGCAACCCTCTTCATGAAGACAATGTATTTCACGTAAACAATCTTCCACCTGATCCAGCGGGGTGCGAAGCATGCTCTCAACCCTCACGGGAAATGGTTTGCCTATCCCCAGTGATCCAATCATCGTTCTGCCTTGCATAACGGATCTCCTTTTAAAGGACTATTTGATAACAGGAATGGCGCTGAATAAACGCACAAGATCCTTCCACGTAACAAAAATCAGAAGAAGGATCAAAAGCGCGAATCCGGCAAGATGAACCATGTTCTCCCATTTTTCAGGCAGGCGCCGGCCGGTGATGATCTCTCCCGAAATTATGAGGATCCGCCCCCCGTCGAGTGCCGGGAAGGGCAAAAGATTCAGAATGCCAAGGTGCAGATTGATCATCGAAAGAAACGCCAGAAATGTCCAGAAGCCATCTTTCGCAGCTTTCCCGGCCATGGAAGCAATGCCCACGGGACCAGTGACATCTACCTGACCTCTCCCTGTTGCCCATTCAAATATTCCCTTTACGATCTCGATGCTAAAGTCCCAGATATAACCAATTGAACTGAAAAGCGCCCGACCAAATGAGTATCTGACCATCGAAGGACGAATACCCAGAAGGGGAACTTTATGCTCTGGATCGGAAGGGATGTCGACCGACACGAGAATAATTTTGCCTTTGCGATCGATCATCAGCTCAACCGGACCTTCTTCCGCTTTCTTCCGTATCGTAACGGATAGTTCGCTCCAGTCGGCTACTGCGGATCCTGAAATTTCCAGGATAGTATCTCCCGGGAGCAACCCCACTTTTTCGGCCGGATAGCCGGGCATTATCTCTCCTATCTTTGTGCTGTTCAGATCGAGGACGCCATGTCCCCAAAGAAGGAGGGCAGTAAGTACAACCGCAAGCAGAATGTTGGAACCGGAGCCTCCACCCAGGATCAGGAGGCGTTTCCAGGGGGATTTTTCAGGGAAGGATCTTCCGGGCTCAACTATTTCGTCTGCCTGTTCCTCCCCCATTCCGGCAAGCCTTACGAAACCGCCTATCGGGATCAGGCGAATTGACCAGGCTGTTGTTCCCCGGTCAAACCGGGCAAGGACCGGTCCCATTCCGAAGGCAAATTCATGGACCTGAACTTTGAATAGCCTGGCCATCATGAAATGGCCCGATTCGTGTGAAAGAACGCATATTGCAATTACCAATAGAAAAGACAGAGCGCTTATGCCCATTTTCCCATTCCTTCCAAGGACATTCTTCTGTGCCCGGATCTAAATAGTCAAAGCCATGGATCTTGCAAAATCAACCAGAGAGAGTGATTCTTCCCAGGATTTTGGAGCCCCTCCTCTGTAGGACGCCAATATGCCCCGGATCCTTTCGGGAATTTCCATGAAACCTATCTTTCCCTCCATGAACAAGGACACCGCTCCTTCATCCGCTCCTATCAGAAGGGCAGGATAAGCTCCACCAAGTCTTGATGCCTCTTTTGCGATAGCAAGACATTGGAACTTCTCCTCGTCCGGCTCACGGAACTCGAAAACCAGTTCATTGAAATCCGGAGGGGAAAGAAGATCAATTGGATTGCCAAATCTGTCAGGGAAACCGAGAGCGGAAAGAACCGCAAGGCGCATGTCCGGTTTTGAGAAAAGCATCTTGACCGAGGCATCGACGAGCTCGACAAAACCGTGAACCAAAGCCTGAGGATGGATCACAGCCTTGATCTTTCCTTGAGGGAGGGAAAAAAGGTGCCTGGCCTCTATCATCTCGATACCCTTGTTCATGAGTGTAGCGCTGTCGACCGATATTTTTTTCCCCATCGGCCAGACGGGGTGTCTTGCTGCCTGTTCAAAAGTGACCTTCTTCAGATCCTCTATGGGAGTATCAAGAAAAGGGCCGCCCGATGCGGTAAGAAACACGTTTTTGACCCTGTCGGGTCTTTCGCACTGCAGGCACTGCCAGACAGCATTATGCTCACTGTCGAGAGGGATTATCCCTTCACGTGAAAGCGGCATGATCCAATCACCGGCGGCAACAAGTATCTCCTTGTTCGCCAGGTAAACCTTCCGCCCGGACTTCAGTGCCTTGACGAGAGCGGGAAGGGTTTCCGTCCCGGAAGACGCAAAAACGATCTCTTCACATCGTGGGTCATCTATTATGGCATTCAGTCCATCGATCCCTCCGTAGGAGGACTGCCGACCGTTAAGTTTTCCCTTGAGCTCTGCGGCCGCGAAAGGATCTGCAAGGACAAGCATATCGCTTTGGAAAGCAGCTCCAAGGGAGAGCAACCCATTGACATCGGAATTTGCGGCAAGTGCCCAGACCCTGAAATGTTCCTGAAGACGTGAGCATACATCAAGAACGGCCCCGCCAACACTTCCAGTCGCTCCGATTACTGCAATATTTCTTCTATTACCTGGCATTGTCACCATAGCACTCCAAAGACAACAAAAACAAGAACGGAATTGACGAGAATGCTGTCAAACCTGTCAAGGATCCCCCCATGTCCAGGGATCAGATCTCCCGAATCCTTGACGCAGGCTTCTCTTTTAATCAGGGATTCTACGAGATCACCGATCTGGCCGAAAGTACCGCAAAAAAATGCTATCAAGAGAAGCGGGACAGGGGCGATTCCCCAAATGTAAGAAAGGGTGCCTCCGCAGAGGAGACTTCCGGCAAAGCCACCTGCAAAACCTTCAATCGTCTTTTTTGGGCTTACTGCAGGGCAAAGCAGCGTCCTCCCCCACCTTGAACCTACAAGGTAGGCGGATACATCGCAGGCCCAGGTACAGGAAAAAAGTGCGGTCAAAAGATACATTCCCCAAATATGATCACGGAGCACTATCATAAAAGACCACGGCAGGACAATATACAAAAGACCCGCTGTTGTGCCTCCAGAGCTCGCGATGCCATAACTTTCACTCAAAAGGTGTCTCCTGACGATCTCTATAAAGAAAACCAGGAGGGTTGACGCCGAAAGGATGGGTAATACTACAGCGGGGTCATTGGCCAAAACGGCAGAAAAAAGGGTTAAGGCTCCTAGCGAAAAACCGACGATCCTGGAGACATGGGATTTATTACTTATCATCCTGTAAAATTCCGCCAGAGAGCCGATGCTTATACAGAAACAGAGAGCGAACCAGTAGGGATTACCAAGATAGATTCCGCCAAGAACGGCAAGAAGCAGTGCCAGTCCACTGCCGGTTCTCAAAGCCAGATCCTTGTCAAACCTCTTTGACAGATCCATATCGGCGCTCCCTTCCGGAATAATATTTCAATGCTTTTTGAAGTTCCGCTTCGCAAAAATCCGGCCAGAGAACATCTGTGAAGTATAATTCACTATAGGCGGATTGCCAGAGAAGAAAGTTGCTCAGTCGGATCTCGCCACTTGTCCTTATGACAAGATCCGGATCGGGGACATGAGACTGGTACATCGAAGAATTGATAAGCTCTTCAGTAAATTGACCAGAAAAGCCCTGTTCAATGATCCGGTTCACTGAATCTACTATCTCCTGCCTGCCTCCATAATTAACACAGATGATCACTGTGATCGACTTGTTTTTTGAAGTCTCTTGCTCGACTGTATTCATCTGGTTCACAAGGTCATCCGGAAGCTTCTTTTTTCTTCCCGAAAAAAGAAGCCTTACACCGTTCTTTTTCAGATCTGGAAGCTTGAATTTAAGATAATGACGAAAAAGGCCCATAAGACCTTCTATTTCTGGCTGGGGCCGGTTCCAGTTCTCGGTCGAAAAGGCGTAA
This sequence comes from Synergistaceae bacterium UBA4088, assembly GCA_002382605.1. Taxonomy (GTDB): domain Bacteria; phylum Synergistota; class Synergistia; order Synergistales; family Thermovirgaceae; genus UBA2252. The sequence goes on from DFYG01000138.1 coordinate 5,243, forward strand.
AGGGAAAGAAATTGGATATCAGACCGCACCGCCGCCCTGATAACTCTTTCGACATTCTTTGCGCCTTCCTGATGGCCAGCAAGGCGAGGCATTTTCCGGCTCTGAGCCCAACGTCCATTTCCATCCATTATGATCGCAACATGTGCCGGAATATCTGCTGGTGATCGTGGATTCCGGCTCATCTTTTCTCCAGCCACCTGTCCCTAACTTCCTGGATATCCTGCCATGTAAGATCTTTCGGGCTGCCTTTCTTTATGGACTGGTTTCTGAGAAGGTAACTGGGATGGAACATCGGCATCACCTTGATACCCTTCCATTCAAACCACTTTCCTCTTATTTTTGAGATGTTTTCGGTCGTTTTAAGCAGCCATTTTGTCGGGGTTGCCCCAAGGCAGACAATAATAGCCGGATTGATAAGTGCTATCTGGGATTTAAGAAATTCCTCACATGCAAGCATCTCTTCGATAGCGGGAACCCTGTTTTCGGGCGGTCTGCATTTCACTACGTTTGTGATGAATATATCCTCCCTGTCAATATCAGCAGCAGACAGTATATTTGTAAGTAATTGTCCGGCCTTTCCGACAAAAGGGATACCCTGTTCATCCTCTTCCGCGCCTGGAGCCTCCCCAACAAAAAGAAGTCCCGTGTTCCTGGACCCGTCACCAAATACAACTTTTTTCCTTCCGGAATGGAGCGGGCACCTTTGACAGCTGCAGGCCGCAGCCATGAGTTGTTCCCAGGCCTGGGTACTTTTCTCGTTAAAATAATTTTCGTCAAAAGCGAAGGCAGGTTTTGAACAGGTTTGATCCGTCATTTCATTTCAACCTCCACAACTGAGATATCGACCCGGTGGACGTCCAGGCCAGTGATCCCGGAAACTGCGCGTGAAATGCGTTCCCGAAGGTTTTCTCCCAGAGACAGGATCGTGCGGGGGCCAGGAGTGCATTTGATGCCTACCTGAACCACAACTCCACCGTTGGATGGCTTTGTCTGGGCAGATATCACGGAAGCGACCTGGCAGGTTCTTTCGGCGATGAAGCGTGCCATCTGCTCCACAACGGCAGGGTCGATGGTGACATCCCCAAAGAACTTGAAGGGTGGGCGTACGATCGTCTTTTCACCCTCCATGCTGTCGGAGTTGTCAAACAAAACCTTGAGTCTTCCAACAAGTTTTCCTGCAAAGTGTTTTCTTACCTGAATATGGGATACCGGAATGACATGCTGTCCCTTGATGAACCTCTCTTTCCTGGCCCGGGATATCTCCTCGTTGGAGGATACGTCTTCAATATGGATAATTCTGACGGGATCAGGCAACCCTAGGTTTTTCAGGATACGGGAGATCATCCCTGAGGAGGTTCCAATAAGCATTACCGAGCACGGCTGGGAAGCTTCAAGAAACTCTACAACAGATTTCCTGTGATTCTGGTATTCGAATAGTGCTCTCCGGATCGCCTTGATCTGGTTTTTTTCCGTCTTGGCGCTTTTACCTCTAACTATCTGTCCTTTCCTGATCAGAAGGCCGTCATCGATCAGGAAATCAACTCCGTGTTCGAGAGCGACCAGTTGGGCCCTCTGGCTTTTACCCGTGCCCGCCTGACCAACAAAAGCAAAAACGGATACACCGTTCAGTCTGGGGGATCGGTTTGCTTCAGACAACCTGGGTCAGCACCTTTTTAAGTGAAGACAGGAATACGTCGTTTTCCTCGGGCAATCCTATGGTCACACGAAGATACCCCTCTAGGCCAAGGTCACTCCCCTTCCTGACAATTACTCCCTCTTGAAGAAGTCTCTCAAAGATATCCTCGCTCTTTTTGTGTTTTAAAAGAAGGAAGTTGGTTTGAGTGTTCTCGGCAGAAACGCCCATATCGGCAAGGCGCCTTTGAACCCTGGTCATTTCTGCAACGGTCTTGAGTCTGACATCTTTTATAAATGTCTCCTCAAGAAGTGCGGCGTGTGCAGCGTACTGCCCCACTCTGCTTACTTCGAAAACCGGATGAACTTTGTCATACGCTTCGACGATAGTCTTGGGGGCAATAGAATAGCCCACACGGAGCGCGGCCAGACCATAAATTTTTGAGAAGGTCCGGGTTATGACGATTCTTCCAATGTCACGGAACAATTCTATTCCGGCAAGATAATTTGGGTCTTCAACGTATTCAGCATATGCTTCATCCACGACAAGGAGGATTTGTCTGGAATCCAGTTCATGTGCAAGCAGAAGCATCCTGTCACGTTCGATTATCTTGCCTGTCGGGTTGCCGGGATTGGAGATTATCACTGCTTTGGTCTTGTCTGTGCAGAAATTCATGATCCTGCCGATATCCAGGGTTGCTCCTTCTTCTACAGGAACCTCGACAAATTTCGCAGCAGCCGCTATTGCTGCAACTCGATAAAGAGGGTAGGCTGGAACAGGACATACTATTTCATCACCCGGGTCAACGGTGGCATGAAAAAGCGAATGAAGAATCCCCTCTGTTCCTGCGCCAATGATCACCTCGCCTGTGGATACTCCCCATTTTTTTGCGAGAAGGCGCCTTAACCTGTATGATTGCGGGTCAGGATAACAGTTGACCTTCTCAAGACTTACCCCGATGGCCCTCATTACGGATTCAGGGAGGGGCCACGGGTTCTCGTTTGAGCACAGCCGGACCACTTTATCCAGCCCCAGTTCCCTCTGCAATTCGCTTACAGGCTTGCCGTACTTGTATTTTTCGATTCCGGAAAGACCGTTTCTGATTATGCCCCTCAGCCAGGCCAAATCTCATTCCCCTTCTCTTTTGATCTCACCACTTATGTTCTCCGTTCTCCTCGGAAATAACAATATCGACTTTTCCGCCGAGAGACCGGATCTTCTCATCCATCGCCTCATAACCGCGCCAGATATGGCCGAGGCCAAAGACCGAGGTCTCTTCAGGGGAGGAAAGACCCGCAATAATAAGTGCCGCACCAGCCCTGAGATCCGTGGCCCTTACATCCGCTCCGTTAAGGAAAGGGACCCCGGAAACTACAGCTGTGTTGCCCTGAAGCTCAATATTGGCCCCCATACGCTTTAGTTCGCTGATATGGAGGAAACGGGATTCGAAAACGCTCTCCTGGATAATGCTCGTCCCCTCGGTTGTCGCCATCAATGCCGTGAACTGCGGCTGGACATCGGTGGGGAATCCGGGATATGGCAGCGTTTTCAGGGAAACACTTCTTATTTTATCTCTCTGAAAGACACTGATATTGTCTTCCTTTATTTCGATACCGACTCCTGCCTCCTCGAGTTTTGCGATTATCGAATCGACATGTTCTGGAATGACTTTCGAGACTGTAACTTCTCCACGGGTGGCAGCCCCGGCGATAAGGTATGTGCTTGCCTCTATCCGGTCAGGTATGATCTCGATCTCGGCAGATTCCAGTTCCCTGGTGCCAAGAACGCGTAAAGTTCCTGTTCCTGTTCCATCTATAGCACATCCCATCAGAGTAAGTGTATCGATCAGATTCCTGATCTCAGGCTCCCTGGCTGCGTTCTCGATGACCGTCTCCCCCTCTGCGAAAACAGCAGCCATAAGAAGGTTCTCCGTGGCCCCTACCGAAGGGAAGTCCAGATATATTTTGGCTCCTCTCAATCCGTTAGCCGTCGCGTGGACAGCACCATGAACCAGATCGATGCTTGCCCCGAGCTTGACAAGCCCCTTAAGGTGAAGGTCTATCGGGCGGCTTCCGATGGCACACCCGCCGGGAAGCGGAAGGATCGCTCTTCCAGTCGTTGCCAGAAGGGGTCCCAGGACCAGGGAAGATGCCCTCATTTTTCGCACAAGGGATTTCGGGGTTTCCCAGGAAAGCTCATCAGGTAAAGAGATGGTCATTTCGTTGTTCTTGAAATCCACCATTGCGCCCAGGTGTCTGAGAAGGTCCGCCATGGTGAAAACATCCTGCAATTTGGGGACTCTCTTTATCCTGATGGTCTTGTTCCTGAGAAGAAGCGATGAAGCAATGACAGGAAGTGCCGCGTTCTTTGCTCCCTGAACAACGATCGTTCCTTTTAGCGGAACTCCGCCCTGTATCAGCATCTTGTAATTCAAGCGATCACCCCACAGGATATTCTAATGATTATTCTGCACACAGATCATTTTTATAGAAAATATCTTCAATGGTTTTCACGATGGTCAACGAAGCGTCCCCTGTCCCGAAAGGCTGTATTCTGAAGTCAGACACCCTCGCCGCCCCGAGTTTCGAGCCATTAAGAACGCTGGAGGCCATTCCGAATATCTTCTCGGGATCAGTACCCACCAGAATTGAAGTTCCATATTCCAACGCCTCCGGCCTTTCTGTGACATCTCTCAAAACAAGTGTAGGGGTCCCGAGAACAGTGGTCTCTTCCTGAACTCCGCCGCTGTCAGTGAGTATAAGATCGCTCCGTTTCATGGCCCAGACAAAATCCGGGTAATCAAGCGGGTCACACAGGATAACGCTTTTCCTGTCACGGAGCCCGGATTTAAGGATATCTCTTACCTGAGGGTTCCGGTGCATTGGAATGATAACCCAAAGATCGGGAAAATTATCAATAATTCTTCTGATCGCTTCGCAAACGCCTTTTAGAGGCTCTCCCCAGGATTCCCTTCGATGAGCCGTCACAAGCATAACCCGGGCCGTTACAGGGATTCTTTTCAGGTCAGCCAGGGCAGGCTCCTTGATCTTCTGGGCACTCAGGAGAAGGGCATCAATGACGGTATTCCCGGTAACTATAACCCTTGAAGGGTCAAGTCCTTCCCTAAGAAGATTTTCTTTCGCCCCCTCAGTTGGAGGGAACCACCATCCGGAAACCCTGTCCGAGACAATGCGGTTCAGCTCTTCAGGGAAGGGAAGGCTTATGTTCCCGCTCCTCAGACCAGCCTCTACATGTCCCAAAGGTATCTTCCTGTAGAATGCAGCAAGCGAAGCGGCCATTGTTGTCGTAGTGTCTCCATGAACCAGTACCATCGAAGGCTTGAGGTCATCAAGCACCTCCCCAACCTTTTGCAGAACACTGGCCGTAATGTAGTCAAGGCTCTGGCTTTCCTTCATGACAGAAAGATCTTTATCTGCCTGAATTCCGAAAAAATCGAGAGCCTGGCGAAGCATATCAGTGTGCTGGCCGGTAGCAAGGAGGAACGGGACCAGAATACTGCTCTTTTTCAATTCAAGGATAACAGGAGCCATTTTGATAGCCTCGGGCCGGGTTCCCACTACGCAACATACAATAGCTTTCGAAGTATTCAATGAATCACCTCTGTTCATATAAATCAGTGACCTATCAGAGTAATCGCCAGAGCCAGGAATATTGAATGGGCCGTCAGGAGAGAGATTAATACCAGAATTGAAGGCATACCACTGTCACACAGGATGTGGTGGAAGTGCCCTCTGTCCGGTCTGAAGGGAGAACGGCCGACAGCAAGCCTCCTGATAAAGGAAAAGACAGTATCGAAAACCGGGATCCCGCCGAGGAGCGCCGTAACGAGAAGCCAGAAGAAGATCGAAGTTTCATCAAGAAGACCAGGTAGTTCCCAGGAAAACTGCGACATGCAGATGAAGCCGAGCAGCGTACTGCCTCCATCGCCCAGAAAGGTCCTTGCAATGGGGTAGTTCCAGAGTAAAACTCCCGTTGAAAGGCCCAGGGCTACAATCCACCAGCTCCCTCCGGTCAGATAAAGACCGGCCAATGAAGTCAAGGCAAAAATGCTTAAGGAAAGTCCGTTCATGCCATCCACGAGATTATAGGCACTTGTCGCTCCTGTGATCCAGATAAATAACAGGATCTTCACCGGCAGCGAAACCGGGACGAAGATCACCACAAGAAGAGCGGAGATCGAATGAACCGCAAGCTTCCAGGATGCGGGGAGCGGACGCATGTCATCAATGTAGCCGGACAGGAAAACCGCCGTGGCCCCGGTGGAGATAACCCCAAGCCCCACCCCTGACCCCGGAAGAAGAAGGGAAAAGATCATGTAGCCAAGCCAGATCACGATCCCGGCGCCCCTCGGTGTAACCTTGGAATGCGTCTTTCTGCCCCCAGGTTCATCGATGATCCGGAATTGGCGGGAAATCTTTATGGATAATGGTGTCACGCACAGGGACCATACGAAAAACGCAAAAAAAAGGAGCAAAGGATCCGTCAAACCAGATCTCCTCCCGTCGCGCGATAGGCGACTATCGGGTTCCGAAAAGCCTGTCGCCGGCGTCTCCCAGGCCGGGAACTATGTAACCGTGGTCATTCAGGTGACTATCGAGGGCCGCTGCAAAAATATCCACGTCCGGGTGTTTTTCGTGGATCCTTGAAACACCCTCAGGAGCGGCGATAAGGCAAAGAAGAGATATCTTGATGGCGCCTTTTCTTTTGACCAGATCTATCGCAGCCGCCGCGGAACCTCCCGTGGCAAGCATTGGATCAACAATGATTATGTCCCTTTCTCCTATATCACCCGGCAGTTTGCAGTAATATTCAACGGGTTCCAGCGTGTCCGGATCGCGGTAAAGTCCGATATGCCCAACCTTTGCATTGGGGATCAGCTGGAGTATCCCGTCAACCATTCCCAATCCGGCCCGAAGTATAGGGACTATGGCTACTTTTTTCCCGGAAAGTGAAAATGCGGTGGTCTTTGTGATCGGAGTTTCAACCTCCACCGGCTCAAGGGGAAGGTTGCGGGTGGCTTCATATACCATCAATCCGGCAATCTCCTGCACCAGTTCCCTGAAAACCTTGACAGAGGTATTCCTGTCTCTGATCATGCCAAGCTTGTGCTGGATCAGGGGGTGGTCGAATGTTACGAGTCTTGAGGATCCATTTCTGGAGGCAGAGGAGGAATGGGAATTTTCGTATGCCCTGATCTTTTCAGTGCGAATAAAATGCCTTCCACCTTCAAATTCCCCGGAAATCCACTCCCTGACAATCTTTATTCCCATTTCGCAATCGGTTTTCCTGCCGCCCATAGCAAGTACGTTGGCATTATTGTGCCTTCTGGCAAGCCTGGCAGTATCTTCATCATAAGCGAAAGCGGCGCGGACACCAGGAATTTTGTTCGCCGCCATCACCATGCCTATTCCCGTACCGCATATCAGTATACCCAGGTCAAACTCACCGCTTGCAACTTTTTCGCCCACGGAGAACGCAGCATCCGGGTAATCGTAAGATTTATCAGCGTTTTTGGCCCCGAAATCACCGACTGAAAAAGATGTTCCCTCAAGAAATTCCTCAATGCATTTTTTCAGAAAATAACCGGCATGATCGGAACCAAGCGCGATTCGCATTGTTTGTCCTCCCCTCATATACAGGCAATATTCTGGTATCATAACATGTTCCCGACGCGGGGATCGCCCTGCAGGGAAAGCGTCAAATGGAAATTATCTTTGAAAGAAGTTCATAAGCAACGGTATAGGGATCATTTATTCTGGCGGCCAGATCCTCCAGGACGTCGCCGGATATCTGTCTGTCCCACGCCTTTTCTGCTATTTTCGCTATCTCTCTCCTTAGAACCTCCTCGACCTCAAGGCGAGCTCTGGCCAGTTTTCTGCGCTGACCTTCGCTGCTTCTCTCGAGGAAGGTTCTGTGATCGGAAATAGCCTTTGCAGCCATATCGACCCCGTCCCCGTTCTCAGCAATTGTCGGGATAACAGGAGGCCTCCAGGGTTTCTCCCCCTGAAGATCAAGCATCATATTAACCTCCCTGACTATTCTTTCGGATCCATCCCGGTCTGACTTGTTGACTATGAAAATATCGGCTATCTCCATGATACCTGCCTTCATTATCTGTATGTCGTCTCCCATTCCTGGAACGAGGACCAGAACAACGGTATCGGCGATCTTCATGATGTCTATCTCCGATTGTCCAACCCCAACGGTCTCTATAAGAACAACATCTTTTCCGCAAGCATCCAGGATCATGGCAGCCTCATAGGTTCCCCTGCTTACGCCCCCCAGAGAACCCCTTGTGCCCATGCTTCGTATGAATACATCAGGATCGAGGCTATGATTCTGCATTCTGAGACGGTCACCCAGAACCGCCCCTCCGGTAAAGGGGCTTGAGGGATCGACCGCTATAACTCCTATGCTAAGTCCTGAGCGGGAAATATTTGTAATAAGTTTGTCAAGCAAAGTACTCTTTCCTGCTCCTGGACTACCGGTAACACCGATCAAATGAGCTTTTCCAGATCGGGTGTAGATCGATCTCATTATGTCGACAGAAGAAGCCGATTCGTTTTCGACCATCGTAATCAGTCGCGCGATAGACCGGGGTTCACCCTGAATGGCCTTCTCGATAATATTTTTCAAAAGATCAACGATCCTTTCGTTTTCAATTTAGATCAGTACCTTTTTCAGTTTATATGGGGGTCAAAGAAAATCCTATCTTCCCAGAATATTGACACCGGCAAATGCATACAGAGCAAAGGTTATTGCTGCAGCAAAGACAAAGCCGAGAAGAACGCGAAGATATATGATCCACAACTGACTGCCGGGCCACTTGCCCGAAGATATATTGACGATCATTCTTGAAAGAAACAGAGACAAAAGGAAAAGGCCCAGAGCCAACATTGCCTGAAGATTATCGGCCGGCATTTATAAAACCTCCATATATACTAACTCTCTTTTCGAATTCGTATTTTAACAGCAAATATTGGAGTTAGCTGAAAAAAGGGAAATATGACAAAAAAAAAGCCGCCCCTTCGGGCGGCCTGAGTTGTAAATTAAGCCAGATTGGCAGTTTCATGCAGTTTCTGGGGAGTTTTTATCTGTTTGAGTATTGCTATGGCGACTTCAAGGGCCCGTTTCCCATCCATTATACCAACCAGAGGCTGTTTACCCTCCCTGACACACATGACAAAGTGCTGGAGTTCAAGTTTAAGAGGTTCCTTTTTTGGGAAAACAGGATGTTCGATAACTTCCACAAGACCGCATTCTTTTTCCTGAACACACCGATGGATGGAAACGTCCTGGGTTTCGTAGTTTATCGTCACGAAACGTTCGGGCTCCATTATTTCAAGCTGCCGGAGACGGCGTTCGGAAACCCTGCTTACAAGGATCTGGGCAAGAGTCCCGTTTTTAAACGATATCTGCGCCGAGGCGATATCCTCATATGGAGAGCGTATGGATCTTCCTATGGCTGAGAGGCCGTTAATTTCCGAATGAACAAGGGAAAGAATGATATCAATATCATGGATCATGAGGTCCAGAACAACCCCCACATCGCTGATCCGGGAGCTGAAAGGGCCGATCCTTCGGGATTGCAGGAAAAGAGGTTCTTTTATGATGTTCCTGACGTGCTGGACGGCGCTGTTGAAACGTTCAATATGACCAACCTGGAGAACAAGATTCCGTGTGGCGGCCAGCTCGAGAAGTTCCTCGGCCTCCTCCACTGTCGATGTTACAGGTTTCTCTATCAGAACATGTACCCCTGAAGAAAGAGCTCTTTTCGCGGTTTCATAATGGGAAACAGTAGGGACAACTACGCTTACGGCGTCAGGTCTTGCATGTTTGTAAAATTTATCAATGTCCGAATAGTACGGCACTCCGAGAAGCTCACCGACGGCAGCTGCTCTATCAGGGTTCACATCGACAATCCCTACGACTTCAGTGTTCAGGAGTTCCGTATAGACCCTTGCATGATGATAACCAAGATGCCCTACGCCCATAACTCCTACGCGTATTGAGTCCACACAGACTCCTCCCGGGAAATTCGGATTTATTCAGAAAAGATCTTCTTCAACATTATTCTCCCACCAATGATATTGATTGTGGCAGCCAGGATATATTCTTGCAATGAGAAATGATCTTTCTGATATGTCTCCCTTCCTGTAGGAATGACAAAGTGCCGGGTTGCAGGAAGTACATATTCCCGACTGATGAATATTGGATGAAGGAATGCCCCTGTCATATAAAAGTGTAATAAGCGCTCTTGTCAAATTAAAATAGACCAGGTTGCCCTCCCTGCGGATGCATTCGGAGGGAAGCTCGCGCACGCCCAGAAGAGTGAGAGGGTCATCTGCCGATCTTGAATAGCAGCAAATTCCTATTCCCGGCCCGATCCATGCATGTGAATGTTCGATCCCTTCGCTGCCTGTTCTTTTGGATATCCGGTCAAGGACATTGGAAACAATTCGTCGGCAAGTGCCCAAAAAACCTGAGTGGATCAGCACACACCAGTCGTATGGCGTATGAGAAGCTATTACGAGGGGAATACAATCGGCAAAACGGAGGCTCCCATAAACCCCTCTCTCTTGCAGAAAAACAGCGTCTGCCTCAGGTCTGGCTGGGAGAGCCCATATGGGCCTTGCGTCTATCATGGCCGTATTGTGCTTCTGCTGTGGGGCCACCAGCCTTTTTTCGTGGTTTTCACCGAAAAGGATACATCCTGTCCGTTCGGGACAACCCTTTGCTTCTCTCATCAGGTTCCCTTTCAGGAACTGGGTAACTGACATTCTGGCGTTTAGTTTTCCCGGCAGGAGATATTGCAGGTAAGACTGACCTCCATGGGTCATTCCCCTCCAGAAGGAGTTATTTCCCTTCATAAGGGACCCC
>DFYG01000134.1:0-11114 GCA_002382605.1 Synergistaceae bacterium UBA4088
CCCGTGAACACGCCCCGGTCGCGCTACTCGGTGTGGGCTGTGCCTGCGTCATCGCAGCATCATTCGCGCGCATCTTCTATCGCAACGCCTTTAACGTGGGCCTTCCAATCTTCGAGTCACCGGATGCCACCAGAGCGGTCCACAGGGGCGATGAGATCGAAGTCAGCCCGGCGAAAGGGCGCATCATGAACATTACAACAGCCGAGTCATGGAATTTTCCTCCATTTCCGGATTTTCTTCAGGATCTCATAGAATCGGGCGGCCTTATCCCCTGGGTAAGGTCTGAGCTCGAAGAAAGAGGTTAATACATGACCACAGTGAAGAAAACATACCGCATCGCGAGGATAGACGGAGACGGAATAGGACCGGAAGTCATCTCCGAGGCAGTAAAAGTCATTGAGGCGGCAGGAAGGACCCAAGGCCTGGTATTTGAGTGGACGGAGTTTCCTTTCGGGGCCCGGCACTATCTTGAAAGTGGCGAGGTCCTCTCCGGATCCGCCCTTCATGCCCTCGGCGGCCATGACGCGCTCCTTCTGGGAGCGATCGGGGACCCTTCTGTCAAGCCTGGGATCCTTGAACAGGGTATCCTTCTAAAACTCCGCTTCCATTTCGATCAGTTCGTTAATCTGAGACCCGCAAAGAGCTACCCGCGCGTTCCGCTACCTGTCAGATCACAATCGATCGACACCGTTGTGGTCAGGGAGAACACGGAAGATTTCTACATGGGTCTGGGGGCGCGATCCAGATCAAGCCCTCTCGAAACAGACATCAGCGCCGAGAGGAGTTCCTACGCACTCCGCGGCCATCTGCGCCTTGATTTCGACCCACCCTGCGCTTCGGCAGTGCAGATAGGAATAGCCACTGAGGACGCCATCAGGCGAATCACTGCCTTCGCCTGCAAAACAGCGAAGACCCGCGGTGAGGACTCTTTTGTTCTGGCATCAAAATCCAACGCGCTATCCTGGATCTACGGGTTCTGGGAAGAGGTTGTTGCCGACGAGGCCAAAAAGAGGGACATGGCCTTCTCTGTAGCAAATGTGGACGCACTCTGCTATCACCTTGTCCGGGATCCCGGGCGTTACGGGGTCATACTTACGCCGAACATGTTCGGAGACATCGTCAGCGACCTTCTGGCAGGAATAGCCGGGGGGCTGGGCGTCGCCGCTGGCGCAAACATAGGGGACGGTCTTTCCATGTTCGAGCCAGTCCACGGATCAGCTCCCGACATCGCGGGGACTGGGCGGGCGAACCCCGTAGCCGCCATTCTCTCCGGGGCCATCATGCTCAGGCATCTTGGCGAGGAGAGGGCAGCCGTTGTCATTGAAAAAGCCGTAATATCCTTCTTGCGGGAAAGTCCAGCGGAAGATCTCCCCTGGGAGTTCGGTGGGAAAGCCTTTTTTTCAGGCGTCGGAGATGCCGTTGCCGAAAGGACGGGCGGAGAGGATCGAATTTCCTGAAGATACTGGATTTTCCCGAAATCACCAGGAATGATTACGGGGTAGTCGTTGACATGGTTCATAAGACAATCGCGGCCGAAAAGACCGCCAGCCCAAGAGAGGCAATTAGCAGACACGGCAATTGGAAAAAGAGGCAGTCAATGGAAGATTTCCAGGGACTGCCTCTTCAGCATCTCCATGTTCAAATGTCACAGTCGAAGAAGAAAAGTAAGTCTATTCCCTATCTGTCCTCGAAGTCGACAGTTGCGTCCGGCTTTTCCCTTAGTTCAGATCAATTCCGGTGACAATATCGGTTCCGAACTCCCACAGCGGAATTATAAGGACACTCCCGACGATACCTCAGTCGGTCAGAAGTCTGCCTTCTATTTTCCACCGGTACAAAAATTCCGGGGATACAGCTGCCGCATCGAAGGCCTACTCACTTTACTTCAAATATCCAGCCCTCAGGCGCCTTTATGTCCCCGAACTGTATTCCCGTGAGAGTTTCATAAAGTTTCTTTGTGACGGGACCTACTTCTTTTTCGCTATGGAACACATGAAGTTTTCCCTTGTATTCGATCCCTCCTACGGGAGTTATCACGGCAGCGGTCCCGCAGGCTCCGGCCTCCGCGAATTCATCCAGTTCATCGACAAATACATCTCTTTCCTCAACTTCCATTCCGAGGTAGTCTTTTGCAACCTGCAGCAGGGACCTCCTTGTGACGCTGGGCAGGATGGACGGCGATTTGGGCGTGACGAACCTGTTGTCTCTCGTAATTCCGAAGAAGTTCGCGGCCCCTACCTCTTCTATCTTCGTATGAGTCGCCGGGTCCAGGTATATGCAGTCCGCAAATCCCTTTTCTGCCGCCAGGGCATGGGGAAGAAGGCTGGCTGCATAGTTTCCTCCTATCTTTGCGGCACCTGTTCCATTTGGGGCTGCCCTGTCGTAATCCGTTATGATGAAATTGACAGGGGTCAGGCCACCTTTGAAATAGGCGCCTACGGGCATGCAGAATACACAGAAAATGTATTCTGAAGCAGGAGCCACACCGATATTTTCGCCTGTGCCTATCATAAAGGGTCTGATATAAAGAGTTGCGCCGGTGCCGTACGGAGGCACATAGGCATCATTCGCCTTCACGACCTGGGCACACGCATCTATGAATTTCTCGACAGTCACCTCAGGCATCAGTATTCTTCTACAGCTATCCTGCATGCGCCTTGCATTCTGATCCGGCCTGAAAAGCTGTGTCCTGCCCTCTTTTGTGCGGTAGGCCTTGAGCCCTTCAAAGCACTCCTGCCCATAATGAAGGACATTTGAAGCTTCGCTGAAGGAGAGAATGCTGTCTTCAATCATCTCTCCTTCATCCCATTTCCCATCTTTCCACCGCGAGATGAAGCGAAGGTCTGTTTTGATGTACTTGAAACCAAGCGCCTTCCAATCGATATTCACTATCTTGCTCATTTCATTTCCTCCCTCACCAGTAAAAGCATTTTTGTGCTTCCCGATATCCGGGGAGCCACATGATTTCCTTTGAAGACAAGTTTACCGGAACGGTAATGATATTGCACGCCGAGAAGCATGTTTGGCGAATTATTTTGAAAATTATATCACCGGATCATCGAATAATGCCTTGACGTATATTTTCACGACGTGTACAATCCCCGACAACATAGATTTATAACCGGCATCGAAAGGAGGAAACCCCATGCGCGAACTGTTCTCGATCGGAAGCATTCTTATAGTCGTCCTCGTCCTCGTCCTTATTAGCTGCGGGTTCCCTCCCGGAGTGCCGGCGGACTAGTACGCAAACGCCGGAACCGGGCCGGGACCCTTATACAGGGTCCCGGCCTTTTTTTATCTTTTTCCAGAGAATTCATTCGAGGATCAGGGGAGGGCTATTTATGCAGCATACGATCAGCGTTCTGACGGAGGATCACCCGGGTGTCCTGTCACGCCTTGCGGGACTTGTCGCCAGAAGAGGCTACAACGTAAACAGCCTTAGCGTAGGAAAGACGGACCAGGCAGGTATTTCCCGTTTTACTCTCGTCGTCAACGGGGATGATGATGCTGTCAGCCAGATCGTCAGGCAGCTTGGCAAGCTTGTGGAAACTGTGGATGTCAAAAGATTGAGCCAGGGCCCCTTCGTTGAACGCTGGATGACGCTTGTCAAAGTAAAGGCCGCCATGGATGTCCGCCCAATGATCCTCCAGACAGCCGAACTTTTCCGCAGCCGGGTGGTCGATGTAGGAGAAGATTCACTGGTCTTTGAATCTACGGGAGACCGCGGCAAGATCGAGGCCTTTCTGGAGGCCGTAAAACCTTTTGGTGTTCTCGAGGTCGCCTCAAGCGGAGCTGTCGCCATGGAACGGACAGGCTTTATGAACGGGCACCCGGATAGCACAAATACATCATCCCTCAGGGACGGAAGGAAGTGACAGAGCATGCCGCGCATCTATTACGACAGTAACGCTGATCTCAAAAAGCTCTCAGGAAAGGTGGTTGCCGTTATCGGCTACGGCAGCCAGGGGCACGCACATTCGCAGAATCTCAGGGACAGCGGAGTGAACGTTGTTGTAGGGCTTCACGAAGGCAGCCGCTCCAGAAAAAAGGCCGCGGAGGACGGATTCAAGGTCTTCACAGTGGCAGAGGCTGTCAAACAGGGAGATCTTGTGGTTTTTCTTATGCCCGATCATATCCAGGCCGAAGTATATTCCAGGGAGATCCGTCCCAATCTGAAAAAAGGCGCGGTCCTGGTGTTCTCCCACGGATTCACCATCCACTACCACCAGGTGGAACCCCCCAGGGACGCAGACGTTTTCATGGTGGCGCCCAAAAGCCCGGGCCATCTCGTCCGCAGAATGTACACCGAAGGGAAAGGCGTACCTGGGCTTCTTGCGATCTATCAGGATACTTCCGGAGCCACACGCGATATGGGGCTGGCTTATGCCTCGGCCATCGGATGCGGAAGAGCCGGTGTCATTGAGACCACCTTCGCAGAAGAAACCGAGACCGACCTCTTCGGAGAACAGGCAGTTCTCTGCGGCGGGGTGACGGAACTTGTCAAGGCCGGATTCGACACCCTCGTCGAAGCTGGTTACCAGCCGGAGATCGCCTATTTCGAATGCCTGAACGAACTGAAACTTATCGTGGATATGATGTTTGAGGGCGGCCTTTCCTGGATGCGATATTCCGTCAGCGACACAGCAAAATACGGAGACAAGGTAGCCGGAAAACTTGTCATAGATGCCCATGTCAGGCAAGTTATGAAGGGTCTCCTGGAAAACGTACAGAATGGCGAATTCGCCAAGGACTGGATCCTTGAAAACCAGTGCGGGCGCCCTTCCATGAAAAAATGGGCCGAGCGGGAACAGGAACACCTCATCGAGAAGGTCGGTCAGGAACTCAGAGGCATGATGCCGTGGATGGACGCTAAACAAGCCCCTGAAAACTAGACCCGGAGAGGGAGGGGCGGCCCCCGGGCCGTCCCGGAATACTTAGATGGAGGGTATGACATGAGCGTAGAAACCGAAACGGCAGCCTTCAAGACAAAGAACTCGCCTGCCAGGAAACTCAAAAAAGACATGATCATGACCGGCGCGCAGATGATCGTCCGGGTTCTTGAAGCCGAAGGCGTCAAGCACGTATTCGGCATTCCCGGAGGTGCCGTAATTCCGCTCTACGACGCTCTGGGGGAAGCTTCCTTTACCACCATACTGACCCGACACGAACAGGCTGCCTGCCACGCCGCCGAGGGCTACGCCCGTGCCACCGGGAAAACCGGCGTCTGCATAGCCACCTCCGGCCCGGGAGCTACAAATATACTGACCGGACTGGCCAACGCCCAGATGGACTCCACCCCCCTGGTAGTTATCACCGGACAGGTCGCATCACACTTGATCGGATCCGACGCTTTCCAGGAATCAGACATTTTCGGCTGCTCCCTCCCCCTGGTAAAGCACAGCTTTATGATCCAGCACCTGGAGGAACTTCCAGGCGCGCTCAGTGGCGCCTTTTTCATTGCTTCTTCCGGCCGTCCGGGACCGGTCCTCGTGGATATCCCCGTGAATATCCAAAAGGCCCGCGGTTCCTTCAAATACCCCGGGGAAGTCTCCTTCCCTCACTACTCGTCAAGGAACAAAAGCGACATCAGATCTCTGGATGATGCCGTTGCAGCACTTCGGGGGGCGGAAAGGCCTGTAATCATAGCCGGCGGAGGTTCCATCATATCGGGCGCCGGCGATCAGATATTCAGGATCGCCACCGGAGAGCGGATCCCCGTAGCGACTACACTCATGGGAAAGGGAATATTTCCTGAAGATCACACACTCTCCCTGGGGATGCTCGGCATGCACGGAAGAGCGCAGGCCAACCTTTCAGTCTCCGGGGCGGACCTTATCCTTGCTGTCGGCACACGTTTCAGCGACCGTTCTACAGGGGACAGGGATCATTTCGCACCGAAAGCCAGGATCATTCACATTGACATCGACAGCGCCGAGATAGGGAAAAACATCCGGGCTGATATTTCCCTCCTGGGGGACTGCGCTGCCGTCCTTTCGAAACTGATCGAAAAACTCCCTGCGGATCCACCGCCAAACCATGAAGCATGGCTCGCCGAGATTGAACGCCTTCGGCAGATGTACCCGGCAGAACCAGTCCTCAAGGGAGGATTGAACCCGGTCGGCATCATCCGGAGTCTTCGGTCAAGAGTGAACAGCGAGGACATCCTTACCACGGAAGTAGGTCAGCACCAGATGTGGGCCGCCCAGTTCTACANNAAGTAGGTCAGCACCAGATGTGGGCAGCTCTCCACTGGAAGGCCTCCGTTCCAGGCACTTTCATAACCTCAGGCGGGCTGGGGACCATGGGGTTCGGCCTCCCGGCAGCGGTAGGCGCGGCGTTCGCCAGACCCGGCCGTCCCGTAACCTGCCTTTCGGGTGACGGGAGTTTCTTCATGAACATTCAGGAGCTGGAGACCTGCGTCAGGTACAAACTGCCGGTTAGGCTGATCGTACTGAACAACGGAAGCCTCGGAATGGTCCGTCAGTGGCAGGATCTGTTCTGGAGAAAAAATTACGTCCACACGTGCCAGAAACCGGCCTGCTCCCTTTCGAAAGTAGCAGGATCCTTCGGCTTCCAGGCATGNNAGAGGGCCCTTCCCTTGTCGAATGCTTTATTCCACTCGAGGAAAACGTCTACCCGATGGTGCCCGCAGGAGAACGTCTTGATCAGTTCCTTGACCCGGCAGGGCAGCCGGAAACAAAAACAGGGTTCTGACCCATCTTCTTGACAGAGAGAGTGAAAAGCAACAGCGCAAAAAAGGCCTTGAACACCCCCTCCCGAATCCATTCTCAAGGCCTCGGGCTATACCAGCCGGATACTCTGTCCAGGGCCCCTGGTCCCTTACTGGAAAAAACTCAGGTGACCGGCTACCCTTTGCGGGCTCGCGGAAAGGATGTTCCAGCGGGCCCTTACCCCCGGGTTCAGTTTCTGACAGGCAATGGGATAGACTTGTCTTGCTGGTCTGGAGCAGAGATCTTCTCCTTGCGAAAAACTTTTATTCGTTGCCCCCAAAGGGGCTTTCTCCATTAAGCCGCATCTCCATCTCCTCTTCGAGAAGCGGGTCGATCAGATGGTGGAAAACCTCAAGGTCCTCGAAGGTCTCGAGCCGGGTCTTCTCAATTGCAGCCTTGAGCTTTTCGCAAAACCGGAAATATTTCCCGTATTTATCAAGAATTTCCCTGTCCATCGCGACTCTTCGTTCGGGGAAACTTTTGCCCTCCTCTTCCTTTCGGGCAAGCCTTCCTGCGAGCAGATGCCGTTTAACCAGCAAAGTCTCATACTGAGACTGCATCAACCGTTCATGGTCTATTTCCCTGACCTTGCACTCACTCTCTGCCGCCCCGTCCCGAAGGATCTTCTCCGCCAGGGGTGAGCGGCAGATAACAAGGGAGTTGCCCCGGATGTCTTTTTTATATTCCGGCAGCCAGGCATCCATAAAAACAGCATCGGCCGTTTCTCCAAAGACATCATCACAGATCAGACAACCGCCCTGAATAAAGGCCTCGTGCCGCCAGAGAAGATCCGGCAAGCCCTTTGCTGGAACGGGCAAGCCCTGTTTCCCATCTCGGGAAAAGGCTACGTGCCTGTAGTTGCTGCTGTCGGCCTCGCCCGGCGGATACCTGAAGTTGATATGGCTCATATTCTCCGGCAGCACGCCCGACTCGAGAGAAACATACTCAGAGTAACGGTGGTTCGGCATAAGTCCGCACGTCAGTGACACAAGCATGACGATCTTTTCCTTCAGACGCGGCAGCCTCTTCATGGCCTTTCTTAGCCCATAGGCAAGACAGGGCAGAGCAACAACGGCATAGCGTTTGTATTCCTTTTCCAGAAGGATCTTCTTCAAGGCCCTGTCGATGGGAACAGGATGGTAGACCGAACCCGCCTGTGAGATCACATCTTCCGCTCTTTCCGCTTTGATGAATGTCCAGATACCCGGCCTTGACCCATCCGGCCCCGCGGACAGGACAGCATCAGCCAGACCCTCTTCCAGGATCCTCGTCAAAAACCACGATGCCATACCGCCGGAAGCACCTCTTTTGCGAAAATCCCCCCTTGATGAATGACCTTCCCAGATCGAAAGATAAAACCCTGACACCCGATCAAGGGATATCCCAGGGACATCGCCAAACCGTTCATTCCCGATATCATCGATGCCAGAACCTTCTCCCGAGAAGGGGCAGACCTCAAGGCAGAGCCCGCACCGGGAACACTGCCCGATGAGAGTGGGGACAAGATCCTTTCTGGAGTCAAACCCCATCACCAGTGACTCTGAAGGACAAAGACCGGCGCAGAGGCCGCATCCCGAACAGAATCCTGGTTCCACAACTCTTTCAATGACGTTCATGGCAAACCTCTTTCCGCAGGAATGGAACAGGGAACAAGGGTTATTTTTCCCGAGAAGCCCCGCTCTCCTTGACGAAGGCTTCCTGCATAGCCATCCTTAGTGATCCATCTGTCAGGACAAGATGCGCCATAGCGACCAGCGCCTTGGCCCCAACCACCAGTGCTTTATGGGATTCCTCAAGGGCTGTTGCTTCGGAGAATTCCCTCGTGTGAAGGGTCAAGGGGCTGGATGTTATGGCGAACATTGGCTGTAGCGCAGGACATCGATAGCTGACATTCCCGATATCGGACGACCCCTGGGATCCGGGAGAGGGCGAAAGTTCAACACCCAACTCTTCCATTATTGCAGCCATGGCCTTTTCAGCAGGGTCATTCGGGCGCATGTCGTCAAAACTGGTCTCGAATTTCTCCCACGAGACCTCTGTTTCTGTAGCCATGGCCGCTCCCCGGGCACAATTCAGAGCTTTGTCGACAACTTTGTCAACGATGGAGCGCCTGGGCGCCCTGAAATAAAATCGGGCCGTTGCGAGTTCGGGAACGATGTTAGGAGCCTCTCCGCCGGCAGGTATGATCCCGTGCATTCTGACATCAGGGATCACATGCTGCCGGAGCATATCGATGGCATGAAACAAAAGCTGAACACCGTTAAGTGCATTCCTTCCTGCCCAGGGAGAGGCAGCCGCATGGGAAGTTTTCCCCTTGTAAGTGAATTCAATGGCATCCATAGCAAGGCAATCATAATGAATAAACGTTATTCCTCCGCTGGAGTGCAACATCAGGGCAAGGTCAAGTCCGTCGAAGATCCCTTCTTCAGACATCCTGACCTTGGCCCCATTCGTTTCTTCTGCCGGTGTTCCGATGACCTGCACCTGTCCGTTCAGTTCTTCGGCGATCTCGGCAAGAGCAAGACCGGCAAGCGTGGACATGCTCCCGGAAACGTTGTGCCCGCACGCGTGCCCTATACCGGGGAGAGCGTCGTATTCCACAAGCAGGGCCACCTTGGGGCTACCCGTTCCTTTCCTTGCAATAAAAGCCGTCGGAATGCCCGCGAAAGGGTATTCGACCTCGTAACCAGCCTCACGGAGCAGCGCTACATGTTTCCGGCTGGATTCAAATTCCTTATCTCCGGTTTCCGGGTTCCTTCCCAGATCATCGCTAAGAGCTATCGTTTTCGGTGCAAGACCTTCCACTGCCAGAAAAAGTCTTTCCCTGAGTGCATTTCCAGCGCTGCCCATTGTGTCACACCCTTTTCTGTATACGTGGACACCGGAGGAGGAATTCTCCCTTCGGCGGCTCAATGATCCTCCCTTTTTCAACAGCGACCCTGCCCCCGGCAATAACCCACTCGATCCCGCCGGGTGGAAGAAGAGGATCTTTAAAGGTAGCCCTGTCAGTGAACTTATCAGGATCGAAAATGACCAGGTCCGCCGGTGCTCCCCTTGCGATCCGGCCAGATACCAGCCACATGTCGTCTGCGGGGGTTACGGTCGCGTGAGATAAGGCCTGTGGCCACGATAACCCGTCCTCACGAAGCCACCTGATCCCCCTTGGAAAGGCTCCAGCAGCCCTTGGATGTCCACCTTTGTTCTGAAGGATCGCATCTGAACCCAAAGCTGCCAGAGGGTGCCTCATGCATGCACGAATTTCTTCTTCGTTCATCACATGGGCAACTATCAGCGTTTCCGGTGCATCAGAGCGGAGACGCTGATAGAGATCTTCGTCCAAACGCCGTCCCCTGTTTGGACCCGACGCAACCTCAAGGGCATCCAGCCCTTTGTTCCAGCGCTTCTCAAACCCCGGATCGAAAACGGTCGATCCTATATATGTGCAAAAAGCTTCGTAGGGATATGTATCGAAACGAACATCCACACCTTCGGATCGAGCCTGATCGATCATATCGAGAGCTTCACGGGATTGTCCGAAAGCGGTCATGCTTCCTATATGGGACAATTGGACACGGACGGAAGTTTCCCTTGCAAGATCGATCATTTCCCTCACAGCGCCAATGCAGGCCGGACCGTCATGGCGGATGTGGACCGAGATCAAACGCCGATCGTAGCTCGTCAGAACCTTCGAAAGTCTAATAATCTCATTTTTTGACGTATTAGGGGCATATTCCAGGCCAAAAGACAATCCGAAGGATCCCATGTCCAGTTCCCTTTCAAGGAGCCCGCACATTCCTGAAATTTCATCCTCGGTTGCTTCTCTATAAACATCCGTTATTCCAACAGCTTCCCTGAGACGGGTGTGGCCTGTCAGAAACGCGAGGTTCAGGTAGAGGCCATCGAACATTGAGGCGTACTCGTCGATGAACAGACCGGTCCCGCAATTTCCCGCCAGAGCCGTCGTCACACCCTGCAGAAGAAGAGATCGCTGAACCGTAAAAGGATCTTCCTTTTCTTCGTTGTGCATGTGAATATCCACGAAACCTGGAGAAACGATCAGCCCTTCGGCATCGATCACCCGCATGGCTGGCTCATCCTGTTCCCCGATAGAGGCGATCCTGTCGGTCAAAATGCCGATGGCGCAGTTTCGCTCCACTCCTTCATCGGGAAATACGACCCGGCCGTTCTTGATGAGAATATCAAGTTTTGCCTCTTTCACCAGGTTGCACGCTCCCTCCCGTTATGTTCTCCATACTCCATTTATATTTCAGGGCAACCATCGTGTCAGTTTTTAAAAAAGAGCCCCGGTTTTTCGACTTTTTGGGGAAAAGGGCATCACGGATGGATCTGCCAAAACACAGGACACCCTTTAAAGGGTGTCCT
>DFYG01000134.1:11248-12025 GCA_002382605.1 Synergistaceae bacterium UBA4088
GTCTCCCAATGGTGCCATGATGGGCATCGAAACAGCTGCCTGTCCGCTTCCGGAAGGAATGATGAAATTCAGCAGGCATTGGAAAACGTACATCCCCATTGCGGCAAAAATAGAGGGCAAGGAAGCAACAGCTGTAGCAGCCCCGTAAAGGATCGTATCCAGGATACNNCCGTTAAACCCGAGTTTCCCCGCAATGCCCACGGCTATTGCCATTCCAAGGAAGAGCGCAGAGATCTCCTGGATATACCAGCCATACTTCATGACACCAAAAACCAGAAGAACCATGGTCGCGACCACAACAAGCAGCACGAGTTTATGAGATGTCGTGAATTCCCTCATAACACTCATGTCCAGAACCTCTTCGCGTTTCTGGTCCAGTTCATACATTAAACTGCGGGAAGGATCTTTTTTTACACGACCGGCATACCAGTAAATGAACCCCACGGTCAATGCGAGCATTGAAACGTAACAGATTATCCGGTAGCCCATCCCTGAGAACAGGGGCAGCTCTGCGATTCCCTGAGCTACACCAACAGTGAAGGGGTTCATGAAGGCAGCGGNNAGCAATTGCCAGAGTCACCATGATCGGAATGAACGGCAACGTTTCCTCGGCCATGCCAAAGACAGCACCGCCAAGAGAGAACAGGATCATTACGATAGGGATAATTGCCCTTTCCTTACCGGCCATCGTTTTTGTCACTTTGTGGATACCTGCTTCAACCGCCCCTGTTGCGTTCACAACCCCGAAGGATCCACCGACGATAAAAATAAAGAAAA
>DFYG01000166.1 GCA_002382605.1 Synergistaceae bacterium UBA4088
AAAAAGAATCCCTGAAGATCCTCTCCTTGTTCTGGACGACATCCTGGACCTTTGCGGAAAGTTTTTTAGCCCTCTTTGCAAGCGAGGCTTCAAAACCGGAGTCGCCGACCCAATTCGTATCGATCCGCTCCGGCATCAGAAGCAGCATAATGTAATCGTTTTCCCTGATGTACCTGTCGGCGGCTTTCTCGATAAGGTCATTGTATTCGAGTACATCGCGCTTCCTCAATTGAACGACCTGGACGTCGTAGCCGTTGTAGGGAACGAACTTGACGTCGGGAACTCCGAGCATCAGCTCCTGAACATTTACAGTGCTTTTTATGTCTCTCCACATCAACGGGAACAACTCGTCGAGAAAGCGGCCAAGAAGTGCCCTCGGAACCCCCTGGATAGTGAGGTGCTCGTTGTTGAACCACTCCTCGAAACCCCAGCCGTCATAAAGCGAACGCACCCAGTAGCCAACAGGATCCTCGGCCTGGGTCCTGATCTTCTCCAGCGCATCTCTGTCAAACTGCCCCTTGAACTTTTTATTTGCCATGGCACGCTTGTTGAAGGCCACCTGGATCTCGTGAATGCGCCTGAATTCATCGGGCCATTTTGACGGATCCGGCCCAAATTTCCCCAGGAAGGCCTCTCGCACCTCTTCCATGGAAGGTTCTTCTCCGCTGAACGTAAACTGATCGGGAACAGGTTGTCCGACCCGCAGCCAGGTTGGAGCGGCAAAGGCTTCGCTGGATAATAAAAGACCACCGCATGCCAGAAAGAGCAGCACCGTGACAGAGGCAATTATCAGGAAAAGCTTGAACTCTTTTGCGATCATAAAATGATCAGCCCCCTTATTTGCATTTTAGACTACCAAATGCAAATAATCTCAAAAATAATTGAATTTGCCGGTCCAAAGATCGACCAGTTATGACATAATGTTGATCGATGGGAGTGAATGGCGAAAATGGCTAAGAAACGCGGTTCCAGTTTCGGAAGAAAAGCCCTTCTGCTGATAATGGCATTCATACTGGCCTGTATTGCGACTTATGCTATGTTCCTTTACAAGGTGAACGGCAAGATCGAGGCGATGGAGATCGTGCAAAGGGATCACCTTCCGAAGGACAGCATCAATGCATTTCTCTCGAAGATGCATCGGGAGGGAAAGTTCAAGCTTCTCGGTTGGGATATCGACGATACCGACGAGAAGGGGGTCTATATAGTAAGCTACACCGCAAGACGACTCAACGATGACGGATTCAAGGTCGGGGACCCGATCGGGTACTGGTTCAGGGTGGATCCGAAACGCGGTCTCTGCGAGCGCTTCAGGCCCGATGGTACGATAACGCCGGAATAACAGAAGGGCCGGATCAGGGGGGAGGAGATAAGATGTTGTACTTCCAGTTTCTCGCACTTGTCTTCGGAACCATCATGATCACCATGGCGCCTTTTGTGGCCCTGAAAGGAGACCGGTGGATCGATCTTCTGCGAGAGGTGATATATCCCGAAAAACGGCCGGTATGGCTCTGGGTTGCCGGGGCGGCTTCGATCTTCCTGGTTCTTATCACCTGGTACGCAGAGATCACGACGTCGGTGCCCCTTTCCTGGATCATGACTCTTTACGTATCTCTCGCCATCCCCAAATTCTACCTGGTGATTTTCAGATACGACCAGACCAGGAATATCCTGGTCTCCCTCATGGACCGGGGAAGGGTCTTTTCATTGGGCCTGGCTGGTTCCCTCTACTGCATGGGGTTTCTGATCCTCTGCCTGGGAATTTTCGCTTTCTGAAGTTCTTTCGGATACTCCGCGCCATTGCAAAAAGATCCAGCCCCTGGGGGCTGGATCTTTTATTTGCCCGACTTCGGGAAGGTCATCTCATCCGCAGCTCTTGCAATCCTTGTCGCATTGAGGGACCTGGGCCCGGGACTCGACCCAGCCGGATTCGAAATCGTCCATAAGGTCACGAAGCGGCTGCGCATCGAACTCGACCATGGTGCAGAGATCCGAAGTGCAGGCAAGGTTCGTAATGATCACATTTTCCCTCTTCATCCGAAACTCCCCCAACCTGAAATGAGTATTTCTATCTGAATTTTACTTTATAATGATACCATCAAAACCTTTGCCAGGCAAGGCGACGGGGTCTTTCAGGTCAATCGACGATCTTCCCGGGATTGAGTATCCCCAGGGGGTCGAAGGCACTCTTTATCCTCCTGATGAGATCCATCTGGACTTCATCAAGGAATATGTTCATGTATTTTTTCCGCTTGAGGCCTATTCCGTGTTCTCCCGAAAGAGTCCCTCCGAGCCGGGCGGTCACTTCGTAAAGTTCCATTCGCGCTGATTCGATCACGCTCTTCCAGTCGGGTCGATCCTCCTCCATCAGGAGGTTGACATGAATATTCCCGTCCCCGACGTGTCCGTAGTTGACCCCCTCGAGTCCGTAGCTTTCGCAGATACGGTCGACCTCTCTCATCAGCTCCGGCACCTCGCTTGTCGGGACGACTACATCCTCCTTGGCGTATCTGGTGGAGAAAGCCATCACCGCTTCGGCGACGCTTTTTCGGGCCTTCCAGAGGCGCTCCCGCGAGTTGCGGTTGTCTGCCACGAATA
>DFYG01000135.1:0-2085 GCA_002382605.1 Synergistaceae bacterium UBA4088
CCTTGTTGGAATAGAATTTGCCAGGTCAAAAAATGACAGATTGTGCCAGTTGAACTAAATGAGCATTCTTTTGCGACTCCAAAACGGTTTTCCAGCCGGATAAAAACAACAGATAAGAAACTGTTCTCCAGGAGATTAGGGTCGGGCCATTTCGGAGATCTATGGGCGGACACCTTTATCGTTCCTGCCAGCAGGGAGTATGCGATAAAATTAAAAAAACCGGAAGGAAAGGGGAGGGTTTTAAATGGGACCGAAGAACGCGATGACAGCCGCGAATCTGAGATCTGCCTACGGCGGAGAGAGTATGGCGCATATGCGGTATCTTATCTGGAGTGATATCGCCGAGAAGGAGGGTTTTCCGAATACCGCGAAACTTCTGAGGGCCATTTCCTACTCTGAATGGGCCCACGCAAGGAACCATTTCACGGTTCTCGGGGGAGATATTGGTGATCAGCTGGTTGCCTCCGGAGCGGTTTTCGGGTTAGGCAAGACCATGGACAATCTTACCGGAGGTTTTATGGGCGAGGAGTTCGAGATCGACCAGATGTATCCGGTTTACTTGCAGACGGCCGAGTTTCAGGGCGAGAAGGGAGCCGCAAGGACTTTCGGGTGGGCACTTGAGGCCGAAAAGATCCATGCCAGGCTATTCCACGAGGCTCATGATGCCGCGAAGTCCGGTAAGGACATTGGCGTTGACTCGTTCTACATCTGCAATATTTGTGGCCACACAGCTACGGGGAGTGCTCCCGGGCAGTGCCCTGTCTGCAAGGCCGGCAGGGACGCATACAAGGAGTTTTAACCAACCTTTGTGAAAAAGAAAAGTCGGATCCTGTTTACATGCATGCCATACAGGGATCCGGGGTTTTCGGCTCTTTCCCCTCCCTTCCTGACACGTTTTTTTATTTCCCTGGCGAGAGGAGAGCCGCTGTTTCATTGATAAAACGAAGATTCATCAGTTTAAATGAGAGGAGTGAATGCAGATGAAGAAAGTTCTTGTCATCATTCTGGTCTTCTCTGTCGCTGCTCTCTGGAGGGTTGGTGAAACCAGGATGACGAAACCGGCCGTGCACCAGGTTCCACAGATCGATATGCTCCAGACCGGAGAGTTCGAGACCGCGACTTTTGCCCTCGGGTGATTCTGGGGGCCAGACTCCCGGTTCGGGAGCCTGGAGGGTGTAATAAGAACGCGTGTCGGGTATGCGGGGGGGACAACCCCCGATCCTTCGTATCACAATATTGGAGATCATTCCGAGAGCATTCAGCTTGATTTTGATCCGGAAATAATCTCCTATGAGAATTTGCTTGAGGTTTTCTGGAGCAGCCACGATCCCTGCTCAGGCTCATCCAGCAGGCAGTACGCCGCTATCCTGTTTTTCCACGACGCGGATCAGGAGAAAGCAGCCCGGGAATCAGTTGCCAGCCAGGAGAGAGACAAGGGGGGCAAGGTTCTGACAGAGATTGTCACTTACAGGGAATTTTTCATGGCGGAGGATTACCACCAGAAGTACTACCTGAAAAACGACCGTCTGATCTACGATGAGTTCAGATCGATTTATTCGGACGGGAAGGATCTTGTTTCCTCAACAGCCGCAGCGAGGGTCAACGGCTATCTCGGGGGTAACGGGAGCCCGGAACAGATCAGAGATGAATTGCCCCTTCTGGGCCTCTCTCCCGATGTCCAGAAGAAGCTGAAAAGCCTTTTCCCGTCAATCGGCTCTTCCGAATGACGCCCCGAGTATGAGGCCCCATATTTTTGCCTTCTCTTCGAAGGGCATGGAGGCGTAAGCCGGACTGGTTGACGGTAGTACTTCCCGCGAAATGGAGGAGTGTCTATCTGGCAGCGTCGGAATGACGAGCCGCCTGTAAAGTAGCGCTGCCTTCTGCCCGTTGAAGCATATCAAGGCGATCCACTGTTTTTCAGCAAAGAAACAGGGGAAGTCGTTCGGTACAGAACCCGTCTCTACGATAGCCCCGTCCATGCTCCCCGGACGTTCGCAGCATTGAAGAACATCCCACAGGGCGACTCCATTTTCCCGAAGCTTTTTTAATCGTTCCGCATAGGTAATTTCCGGGCATGCTCCAAAG
>DFYG01000135.1:2102-4917 GCA_002382605.1 Synergistaceae bacterium UBA4088
GTGCGGTTTGTCAAGATATCACTCTCCTCGTTTATTTAAACCAGTCATATTCAGGATGATACAATAAAAAGAGTACGTCCCGGCTCAAAGTCCAAAGCGAGAGGTTGCTGTTTCCTTGAAGAATCGGATCCGCATCGATTTTCTGGCCGTCCTGACGGCTGGAGTCCTTTGGGGTACCCTGAGCCCTGCGGGAAAGCACCTCGGCATGCTTGGAACTGACATGCTTACTGTCGGTTTTTTAAGAGCGTTGATCATGACGGTCGGTTCCGGGATCGTCCTTTGGTTTTTTGCCCCATGGTATTTCAAAGCGGGAAGAAAACAGCTTTTTCAGATCGCTCTTTTAGCTGGGCCTTGCATGGTGGGTATCTATGCTGGTTTTTTCTTCGCGCTTCAATATCTCTCTGTTTCGATGACTATGGTGGT
This sequence comes from Synergistaceae bacterium UBA4088, assembly GCA_002382605.1. GTDB lineage: Bacteria > Synergistota > Synergistia > Synergistales > Thermovirgaceae > UBA2252. The sequence goes on from DFYG01000135.1 coordinate 2,526, forward strand.
GTTCTTCACACACCCGCTGCTGACGACCATCGGATCCCTGATAATAACCAGGGAAACTCCCAACCGCTACCAGGTCGTGGGTGCATTGCTTACGATTGCCGGGGTGACTGTTGGTGTTTTCTCGACAGGAGACGCTCTGTTTGGAACCATTCATCCGGTCGGTCTCGCGTGGTGTCTTTTCGCGGCGGTGGGGTTATCGCTTTATTCGCTTTTCGGAAGGCTTTCAGCCCAGACGGGCTTTGTACCGCAGCCGACTCTCTTTTTCTATATCCAGTTTTTCGGTGTAGGGTGGCTTGCACTTGTAAAGAGTTTCGGGACGGGCTGGAGCGATCTTCTAACGCTATCTGCTCCGGAATTCGGTTGGATACTGTTCGTTGGACTTGTTGGCAGCCTCCTTGGTTACAGTATCTATTTCTACGGACTTCGAACGATCCAGGCTTCAACGGCCAGCATTGTCTCGTCGATCGAGATAGTTACAGCGATCCTGCTTTCCTCGATCATTCTGGGACAACATCCGGCACCCAAGGAGATTGTGGGGGCCCTGCTGATAATTATGGCTATAGTTTTCGTGAGCCGCGAACCCTGAAACTTTTTGCCTGGATCAACCTTGGGTGAAAATGGTCACGGGTAAAATTATTTTCGGAGGTTAGTTCTCATGAGAGAAAAGACGCTTCGCCTTGAAATGGAGATAATCGACAGGGACGTCGTCCGGTTTCTGGAACAGCTCCCCGAAGAGGAAAGAGAGGCAAAAGCACTGGAAGCAATGAAAGTAGGGGTTATCGCAATAATGTCCGCCTCGCCCACCCTGGATACAAGAGTTGTCGAGGAAAAGTTCCGAGAGGTTCAGCAGCAGATAGCCAGAGACGTGGAGTATTTCCGGGAAGAACTCAAGACCAGGCTGGAGCAGTATTTCAGGTGCGAGGGAGGGACAGTGCCTGCATTCATAGAGAAACACTTCGGGGAAGACGGAAAGATATCCCGGATCCTTGAATCGTATTTTGGAAGCGACAGGGGGAAACTGACGTCATTGCTGGAAGGGCAGGTCGGCCCGGACAGTTTCCTGGGGCGAAAAATGGATCCGGATAACAGGGAGGGCCTGGCGAGCCAGGTAGAAAGATCCGTAGAAGAACTGCTCAGGCAGAACGCCGCACAGATACGGTCGACCTTTTCACTTGACGATGAGACGAGCGCCCTGAGCCTTCTCAAGCGCTCCCTTCGTGAGGAGATAGAAAAGCTGCAGGGTACCGTAAACCAGCACTACGCCCAGATCACAGGAGCCCTGGCCTCAGAGAGATCGCGTCTGGCTGAAGCCGAAAAGGGTACAGGCAAGGGTAGGGATTTTGAGGATGCTTTGTATGTTCCTTTGGCCGGTATGGCTGGGGCGTTGGAAGATGAGCCGGAGAATGTTTCCGGAGTCAAGGGCCTGATGAACAATGACAAGGTTGGAGATTTTATCGTCAGGCTGGGGAATTGCTGCCGTGCGCCCGGGAAGGTCATCGTATTCGAGGCAAAGAAACAGCAGGGATATAACATGAAGAGGACGCTGGAGGAGTTGGAACGGGCCAAGAAGAACCGGGGGGCAGAAATAGGAATATTTGTCTTCTGCAAGGGGTACGAGCCCCTTGAAGCGGGGGATTTTTTCAGGACGGGTTATGATTTCGTAGTTACGGTTGACGAAGAGATGATGGAAACAGGGCAAAGGCTTCTTTTCCTTGAGGCGGCCTACAAGGTCGCCAGAACGCTGATAGCTGCAAGAGCCCGCGAGGATGAGGAACGCGCGATAGATCCACAATTTGTATTGGCCGAGATAGAGAGCATCCAGACGGCAATGAAGAACGCGTCTGACATCAGGACCAAGATCGGGACGATAAGAAACAGTGCCGATGCGATAGAAAGGGCGATGAACGTTTTTGAGGAGAAACTGGAAACTCACCTCGGGAATATCTGGAGACAGATGCCTGAAAGGCAGTAATCCGAAGCCGGAGGAGGAGTAAGAAATGTTCAAGGAATTCAAGGAATTTGTAATGAGAGGCAACGTGGTGGATATGGCAGTAGGCATCATTATTGGGGGAGCTTTCGGTACCATCATCAAGAGCCTGGTGACGGATGTACTGATGCCCCCTGTCGGCCTTCTGCTTGGAGGAGTTGACTTCAACGATCTTTTTCTTACGCTCAAGGACGGTTCTCCCGCAGGTCCCTATCTGACACTTGCGAGTGCTCAGGAGGCGGGTGCCGTCACGATAGGTTACGGTCTTTTCATCAACGCGGTTATCAGTTTCCTTATAATAGCCCTGGCAGTTTTCATTCTGATCAGGAACATAAACCGCCTGAAGCGAGAAGAAGAGGTTCCGCAGGAGGAGCCGACCTCGAAGGAGTGCCCGTTCTGTATTTC
>DFYG01000050.1 GCA_002382605.1 Synergistaceae bacterium UBA4088
TTGAAAGCGCTGTCGCGCCTGTCTGAAGGGCCTCATGCGCTTTTTTTTTCGTTGTTGCCAGTGCGAAATCCCTGGAATGCCACGGAAGTTTTTCTCCTGAAATATCCAGCATGGCATGAAGCGTCGGGCAGACCTGACTGACGTTTCCGATATCCGCCGAGCCATGGATCCTTGGCATTTCGTCGACTGCCACATTAAGACTTTGAAAAATATCCTTCATGTGTCTTTCCGCCGCTTCATTCCTGAGGTATTCATCAATATCTGCGCCAATGGGCGCCCAGGTTGGTTCCAGCCTGTTCAACGCACCAATTTCTTCGGCTTCTTGTTTTGCCTTTTCGAGAAATTCCCTAAGAAAAGACCTTCGGGCAGAGAAGAATGCAAAACATTCTTTCGCAAGACAGGATCTTCCGGGAGAGACATTATCTGAAAGAACACCGGGGGAACTGACAACGGCAGGGGGCCATCCTTTGTCTTTACTGGAAAGCAGTATTTTCCGAAAAGCTTCAAGCGCCTCAGCGGGTGATGTGTTACTTTTTGGGGAGAAGGTCTGATCCGATTCGGGGTACTGAAATCCAATTTCACGGGCGCTGTATGCCGTAGAGCGGAAGGAGGTCGTGCTGAAACCGGGTGAGGGGTGGATCATCAGAACCATGTCCGTATCACTGAATACGCCTCGATCTGCCATTAGTACCTTGGCGTCCCCTTCCTCTTCGCAAGGCGTACCCAGAACTCGTATTTCGACGTTTTCGAACTTTCCCCAAAGTGCCAGCGCTGAGGCCGCAAGGGAACTGATGACGCCTCCGAGATTATGGCCGCAACCATGCCCGATAACCGGAAGAGCATCATATTCGGCGATCAGTGTCACTACAGGTCTTCCGGTGCCTCTTCTCCAACGACCAAGGAAGGCAGTCTCGAAGCCGCAAATGCCTTTTTCCGTTTTAAAGCCGTGTTGCCTGAGGAGATCGATATGCATTGAACTGGCCCTGTATTCCATGCACGACGTCTCAGGATATGCGGCGAGAGTATCGCTTAGTTCGCTGGCAGCAGGGGCAAGGTCGCGGATAATAGACTGCAGTTCTTCGGGGATCCTTGCGGTAGAAAACGAAGTCATCAGATGCTTTTCCCTTCCGGGGTCAAGGAGTTCACCGATGAAAAAAACAGAGGGTTCTCCTAAGGAGAACCCTCGGAGTCGACCAGATACGCTTAACTAGAGTTTTTCCGGTTCGCAAAGGTTTTCAGCGCTCTTTGCCGCCCGGCCGCACTTCCGGCAAATAAAATTCGGGCTCTGAACCAGGTCCTTGAAATGCGCAAGGTCGGCTTGCAGGATGCCAAGATTGTGGAGATAGCAGAGATGGTTCTCGTGCCCGGCATGTGGAAAAGTGAACTTAGGCATACAGAATTCCTCCTCTTCGGGTTATGGGTCTTAAGGCAAAACCTTAACTATTATTATATCATTGGGGCTTATTAATACAAAACAAAAAAACCATTGCCTGATCTTTGTTCAACTGCTACTTCTCCTTCAGAACGCGATCCTTTGGAGGATCGGATGGGTACCGTGCGGTGCAAGGTTCGTTCATCTCAAAACTACCGCTCTTGCTTCTTACCTCTTTTCTTCTTCGGGTGAATTCTCTCGCCCGGCATTTTTTTCGATGTTTTCCCTGAGGCGTTTGCGATATTCTCCTCCCGCTTCCCTTTTCCGGTGATACATGCGCTGGTCGGCGCTGGCGAGCATCTCTGCGATAGTCGATTCCCTGCTTTCGCGCCAGGCCCACCCTACGGAAAGAGAAAGCGGGATAGAGCACGGGGAATTTTCGTTTTCCAGAGTCAGTTCCTCCTGGAGCCGCTCAAGGATCTTCTTTAATCCTTCAAGGTCACACTGGGGAAGAAGCATGGCAAATTCATCGCCGCCGATTCGGGCAATTACATCCGATTCCCTGAAAACCTTTTTAAGCACTTTCCCCGTGCGGCCCAGAAGTTCGTCCCCAGCGCTGTGGCCGGCATAGTCGTTTGCTATCTTGAGTCCGTCCACATCGAGCGATACAAGTCCCAATGGGTCGAAGCGCCCCGATTCAAGGCGGGTTATCTCTTCTTCGAACAGCGCCCTGTTGCTCAGCCCCGTAAGCGCGTCGCAAAAACTCATGACCCTGAGGCGATCCTCCAGGTCTTTTCTTCCGGTGATATCTTCTACCGAGAGAAGCACCCTTTCATACCTCCCGCTCTCCCTCACGATCGTCCACCTGACGCTTACGTAAAGTCTGCGCCCGTCAAGTGTGTAATTTATGCCTTCACCCTCGAAACTTTCCTCGCCGTTGGCAATGGCAATGATCTCTTCTTTCATGAGCTGTGACCCATCCTTCTGGTAGATCAGAGGCAGGTTCTCCAGAAGCTCCTCCTTGCTTCCGGCACCCAGTATCTCCAGGGTCTTCTGATTGATGTCCATAACGCGCCGAAGACGGGAGAACTCCAAAACTGCCTCGGGGAATTTATCGAAGAAGGCATCTATGCTATCGACGCCTTCTTCACGCAGTTCGGCGAGACGTTCCCGGATAACGGAAAAATCCTCTTCCCAAAGGGATATGGGCGATCTTTCAAAGATGGTGCGGTAGCGGATCTCGGACAGGCTTAACAGATCCTGTGCTTCATTTACCGAATCCAGCAAGCTGTTTATGTGAAGGCTCACATCTGTGATCTCGTCGGAGCCTTCTACCTGAAGCCTTTCGTCGAGCTGCGGTGACGCGGAGATATTCTTCAGGCTTGTCGCCATTCTGATGAGCCGATCGAGGACCAGACGCTGGAGCAGGAAGAACGTAGCGGACAGGAGGAGCAGGAAAGCAAAGATCATACCCGAAAATCCGAGAATGATTATATTGCGGCGTCTGGTCAGCAGATCCTCTGGAAACGGGAGGGAAAGTACTAGAGACTGTTGCCCGTTCATATCGTAAAGAAGCGCATACCCCCGGGGGATCGACCAGCGTCCCTTATTTCGAATGGCTCATCCGGGGTAAGGTTTTCCATGAAACCGCCAGGGAGGGCCTTTTCCAGGTCGGCCAAAGGCAGCATATCCATCTCGATGCCTGAGAGCCGTTCGATCTCGTTTCCCACTTCCGGTGTAAAACGCTGCACCATGACGGTGGTCCCTCTTGAGGGACCTTCCCCATCTGTTGTGAGGATCGGACTCATGGCTATCATGACCGGACCCGAAGGGAGATCCAGCAGACCGGATTTCAGACCTTCCTTCAGATCCCCCTGGAGGAACTCCCCTTTTGCAGCAAGGCCTTCCAGCTAATCCAGGAAAGGGGCCCGGTCCGTTTCCTCGCCCAGCATCTGGCTGTGGAAAAGCTCTCCGTCTTCGCGGAAAAAGAGCACTGCGTCGAATCCGAGGGAATCGTCAGGCAGATCCTCGTCAAAATAGGCTTGGGCCGATTCTTTGTCCTGTCGCATCAATTCGTAGGTTGCATCCCAGTTAGACACGTCAATGGTGTAGCTCAAAAGCCACTGGATCCGGGAATTGACAAGCGCCCTTGTACGATCCAGCGAATCATGGATGAACTCGCGTTCCAGAGTCCGTGTCTCCATCTCGATGAATCGATTTGAAACAACGATCAATATCAGGAAAGACAGGATAAAAAGGGCGATCAATGTCCAGCACACCTTTGCGCGGATCCTCAAAAAATCCCCTCCGAAATGAACCGGGTTGCAACTGTGTTTCATTTTACCGCTTCCAACTGCTAACGCCAAAAATGTGGAAGCCTTCCCCTATAGGGCTCTCCAACCGGTTCTTTGCCGGTCCGTTGAAGAAAAGTCAGGATAAGGACAGGCCGGGACAGGAAGCAGATTGCCCTGTCGCTGACCGATGAAATTTTTTTCAATATGTCAGCTGGCAGAAGCGAGAAGGTAACCCGTAACAATGGATGCGGCCCAGAGAAAAGCGCCGAAAAACATTCCCTGGGCACCTGCTTTTTTAACTACATCCGCGCTAAGGCCGAAACCCACCATGTAGAGCGCTGCAGCCATGAATACTTTCCCCGTGTAAGCAAGCGTCTTGAAGAGAGCGGTAAAGGGCAGCACCGATGAAAGGACGGACGCGACAAGGAAAAGGACTATGAAAAGTGGAACAGAGAGTTTACCTTTTTCTCCCTGCTGAAGAGAGACCAGAAATACTATCGGCGTTATCCAGAGCGTCCTGGTAAGTTTCATAATAGTTGCCGTCTGGAGGGACACATCTCCAATGATCGCTGCCGCACCCACTACAGAACTCGTGTCGTGAATGCTCAGAGCGCACCATACCCCGAACTGTTCCGGTGTGAGAGGGAACACCCTGGCAAGCAAAGGAAAGGCGAAAAGGGCCACGGTGTTAAGCAGGAATACCACGCCCATGGATACGCCTATCTGGTCATCACGGGCCTTCATCACGGAGGCCACCGCTGCGATGGCGCTTCCGCCGCAAATGGACGTGCCTGCAGTGACAAGTTTCAAGGTCGCCTGTTCCAGGCGGAAGAAGCGCATCAGGAAGCAGCCCAGGGAGATTATTACAACAAGGCTGACCGCGGTCTGCCAGAGCCCCTGCCCTCCCACCGTAATGACCTGCCGGATGTTCAGACCGAATCCGAAGAGTACCACAGCCGTATTCAGTGCAAATTTACGCATTTTCCCAAGACCCTCCGGAGAGGACGACGGGACAGTGTTGCTGACTGCCGCACCAAGGAGGAGAGCTATGCCTACTGCCCATGTCCTGGTGAAAGGTGTAAGGGCCAGAATCACCACGACAGCTAAAAAAACGAAAAATAAGGGTTTATCCCACTTCATTCCCAAGGCTCAGAGCCTCCTGTCCCGGCAGGTCGGTTATCATATTTCCACCAGGATCATTTACGCCATTCGGGCAACAGGCCATGTAGGTCGCACCTATGAGAGGCCCGGCAAAGACCAGGGGCTCTGGCGGGGGAGGTTCTCGTAAACTTCGAAGAAGGCCTCCCAGAAGCGGCCAGAAGCGGGGGCCGGGCTCGTCCATGAATATTCCTGTTCCTCCTTCTCTCCTAGGTTCAGACCCGAAACTTGATGAACCTGTCGAACAGGCCCTTTTTTCGAAACGACACGGGCCGGGTGATCCAGTTTTTTTGCTCTCTCGATACTTCAACAAGGGAAAAAACCTCCAGATGCATCAGGACCCTTATATCCAGAACCCTTCCCAGATCATCGGTGGAACCTTTGTCCGCTTCGACATCCTTTACCGCATTCGGGTGCATGAGGGACTTGGCGGGTTCTCCTTTAAGAGACCCTTCACCCGTAACGCCCAGCCTGTAAAGAGTGTATGGGAAGGTCTCCTGTATCGAATCAAGATCGCTCAAGCCGTCGCAATACGCAAGGTTGAATTTTCTGAAGTAATTTTCGAAAAGGTTCCGGTACAATATTCCATCCTTCCCGCTTTCCAGAAGGGCCGCGCCATTGGCCGTGATGCTGAAGCGCCCGTTCCTGATTTTCAGTAGGCCCGCAGCCTCGCAGGCTGCCCTTGTTATACTGGCTACCATGACATCATTTTCATTCATGACTGTGGGCTCCATATCAGGGCCGAACAGATCGTATTCCTTATATATGGCCCTCTCAAAGATCTTTTTTACAGTTTCTCTTTTCAGATTCCCTGTTGCAGTCGAGCCGACACCTCCAGAATTTGCCACAATCCCCATCAGCAACTTGCAGTTGTGCAGCATGGGTGCTTTTTCAAGGTCTTCTGGGAGAAGGTTGTCTCCAAGAATTATTGACCTCGGTTCCTTCCACCATCCTGAATCCAGAAGCCCGCTCATCTGGATCGGAGAGAGCCCGAAGAACTCATCCATGGGCTTCTCGTTGTAGGCTTTTGTAATACCGGCAAGGACCTCGTTTGCCTCCGCCAGGTTCCTGAGGTCTTTTCCCTCAAGGGCTTCCCTTATTTGCTTCATGAAATCCGCGTAGTCAGAACCCGGACCCCGAAATGACCCGTCGGAGGATATGACGTCATGCCGTGAGGAAGCCCGGTGAACGCTCGCCCTGTCCAGAATCCCGGCCAGGGTATCCCTTTCCCTGCCAGGCGCCAGAAAATTGATATCCCTCAGGAGAGAATCGACCAGAAGGGCCAATTCCTGACGGCTCATTATCAGGACCCAGTCATCACCTTGTCTCTTGGCTCCTCTGATGACATGACCAAGTGACCCTCTTGCCAGCGGGGAGAAAACGGCCAGCACCTTCTTTTCCCATTCGGTTAGCAACAATCTTGCTCCTTCTCTGTTGCCTTGCATTTTCATTTTTCACCTCACGATAGTTGTCGGTTTTTCGTTGCGCTCCTGCCCTTTCGCTACACCCGGACATTGACGGCCAACGGGATTTTTTATCTTCCAACCCCGGATCACGAATGTTTGCGGGTCGATCATTTGTCCAGGATCATTCTCAAACCAGCCACGGCGTAGAGCGGGATGTTGGTCATCCAGGACTCCTCCCGGTAATTCGCCAGGGAAAACCGTATCGCCCGTTTGGACCCAAATTTTTCGGAGAAAGCTTTCAGGCTTTTGCCCTGGAGGTTTTCCGCCGCCTTAACCTCTATTGGGACAACGGCACCCTTGTGCTGGATAACAAAATCGACCTCTCCGCTTGACTTTTCCGCAGAGTAAAAGGACGGTTCAAACCCGAGGTCGGCTACCAACTGCATCAGGACGTACTGCTCCGTCAGGCTCCCCTTGAATTCCCTGTAGATACGGTCCCCTTCAAGAAGAACCTTGATGTCCACGTCCCCCATGGCAGTCAATAGTCCTACATCGTGGATGAAAAGCTTGAAGGCGGAAATGTCCTGGTAGGCCGCCAGAGGGATTCCGGGCCTTGATATGCGCGAGACCCTGATGACAAGACCGCAGTCCACCAGCCACTGGATCGCGTCTTCGTAGTCTTTTGAACGGGACCCGGGCCTCATGTGCCCATAAATGAACTTGCGGTTTTCTTTTGACAGTTGCGAGGGGATACTCCTCCACACCATGCGTGCTCTTTCTGCCGTGTTTGGGACTATGTGTTTTGAAAAATCCTGTTCGTACAGTCTCAGCAGGTTCTTCTGGTAAGACCTGACTTCAAGGTAGCTTCCTGTTTCTGAAAATATTCCTACCGCTTCGGGCATTCCGCCGATGTAACAGTATTGCCCGAGCAGTGTTGTGTATCTGTCCCTGAACACTTTTATCATCTCAAAATCGCCCTTTTCCAGCAGCAACATGAGATCCGTTTCCCCCATAGCTTGCAGAAATTCGGTAAAACTCATAGGGTACATGTCCAGCAGTTCCACCTTTCCTACAGGAAAGGAAATACCGCTGTGGTGGGCTATTCCCAATAGCGATCCTGCAGCCGCGACAGGGATATCCGGCCTCTCTTCATTAAAGTATTTGAGCGATTGAATGGCTTTCGGCACTTCCTGGACTTCGTCGAATATCAGCAGGGTCGCGGGATCGACAGTCTGTCCGGTTTCGATCTGAAAGGCGTCCAGCAGGCGGTTGATGTTGAAGTCTCCCCTGAATACTTCCTCCATCCGGGGGTTGTTTTCAAAGTTTATATAGGCGAAATTTCTGAAATGCTCTTCACCAAAATGCTTCAGGATCCATGTTTTACCAACCTGTCTTGCTCCCTGAATGATCAGAGGCTTCCTTTTTTCTTTTTCCTTCCACCGTATCAGATCCTGCATGATCTTCCGTTTCATGAGATCGCCTCCGAAAATAATTTACACCTTTTCGTCTGACTTTTCAACATAAACAACATCTTTACGTTCGACTTTATGCGGAAGGAGGCGTATTCCAGCGGCCTGAGATCATTCTTTATCTATCGGGGTCTGTTGCTCCTGCAGGGCCATTCCGTCGTTCCTTCACCCCCTCCCCGGCCCGGGCAAAATACCTGAAATATAGATGGTACAATGGTTTACAAGACTAATCTGAACAGGTAAGAGGGTGATGAAATGTCAAAAGGGCGCAAAATGCTTCTTATTCTGGGTGTATGCCTGGCAGTCATTGCAGCTGCGGCCATGACCATCAACTTCGGAGCCGATATGGTAAGGGAAAAGGTTTCGGAAGCCGTCACCGAAAACCTTGATTCACAGATAACGATAGGATCGGTCAGCGGGAACCCCTTCAAGGGTTACGAAATGAGGGATATCTCGCTTTCTGCGGACGGCGCGGAAATTTTCAGCGCCGGGAGCATAAGGGCAAAGGTATCAGTGCTTGCTTTACTGACAGGTTCGCCTCCGTTATCTCTTCTTGAGATCCGGGGTTTCGCATCGGACGTTGACAAGATCAACCGCCTTATCCCCAGGATAAAGAGGGGGGACGAAGGCGGGCAGATGCCCCTGAGCAGGATGCGGATCCTGGACAGCACGCTCATCTCTGAATGGGCGGAGGCGAATATAAGCGAGGTAGCCCTTTCCTTCAACGGCAGCCTTATAGATATCGGCCTCGATGTCATGATCGACGACCTGCCTGTAAAAGGGAAACTCGTTGTTTCGATGGAGGCGGACAGTTTCGCGATCAGGAAAATGAACCTTGATATAGGCCAGGGCAAACTGTCTTCGGCAGGGACCGTCACACCCGTACTTTCATTAGAGGGGAATGCCAAAGACCTTGACATAGCAAGACTGATAAATTTCTGGCCAAAGGCGGAACCCGACCTTTACAAGGGTCTCCTTTCAACCGGCTTTTCTGCAAAGGGTACCTGGCAGGATCCGGAAATATCAGGCGATCTCGATTATTCCGGTACCATGATCTCCGGTATCCCCGTTGAAACTGCTACAGCAAGGTGGAAATTTCTCAAGAGCAGGCTGGATGTTGCCGACCTGGATGTGAGACTCCTTGGATTCCCGCTCAAAGGCGACCTTGCCTTTCTCTTCGCCCCCTCATCCCCACCGAGGATGCGCGTTGATCTCAAGGGTGCTGCGGCCGATCTTGAGTCCATTGCCCGGGTTTCCGGGAAGATCGAAGGCTTGAGCGGAACCCTTGATGAATTCTCGGTGTTCCTTGAGGGCCTGGTTTTCAACCCTGAGGGGAAGGTCACTTTCAGGGCCGGCAAACTCGGTTTCAAAGAATATTCGACGAGCGATACCAGCATAAGCGCGAATATACGGGGCGGGAACATCAACCTCAGCGGGAAGAGCGTCTTTGAAGGAGCGCCGCTGGCCTTTGGTGGAACCGTCAATGAGTTTATGACAAAACCGGAAATTGCTCTTCAGGGCACTTTGAGGTCGCTCTCCCTTGCATCGGTCAAAAAGATCGTTCCGGCACTCAAGGGTATCGACGTCAAAGGGGTGATGAATGCCGATTACAGGATAGCCGGAACGGCCCCCGATATTGCCGTATCCGGCAAGGTTTGGTCGAACAGTATGAGCGTCGGGGAATATTCATTGTCAAGTCCTTCCACATCATATAACTACGCTCTCAAAGAGGATTCACTTGCATTTTCAGACCTGAAGGGCGGCTGGAAGAGTGCTTCCATTTCGGGGAACGGCAGGATCACAAACCTTTCCTCGGAGAACAGGACCGGGGATATAGTCGTGCGTGCGGCAAAACTCGACTCTGCATTCTTCGCTTCGCTGTACCCCCCGGTTGCCGAATACCGCATCAAAGGCGATATAACTGTTGAAGCATGGATCAAGGGGGCCCTCTCCGGCCCGTCCGTCAGGGTCAGCCTGCTCTCTCCGGCTCTTTCTGCGATGGACAACTTTCGCTTTGTCAATTTAAGCGCAGGCACTGACATCCCGGATCTCAAGGGAGGGGTACCCGCAGACCTTCGTCTTGACATCAAGGCAGACTCCGCAGCGATCAGCGGTGCAGCGCTTGAGTCGTTAAAGGTCGAACTGGAGAAAAAAGGTAAGGTTGTTACGATAAAACAGGGAAGCGCTGCCATGGGAACCGGAACCCTCTCAGCGGCAGGATCCATGACCGTTGAGGAACCGTTTGAAAAGACCGCGCTGAACATATCCGTAAAAGCTGCCAATATCGACCTTGAAAAAATATCTTTCAAGGACCAGAAGGGATCGCCCATGGCCGGGATCCTGACGGGCGACCTGGCCATTTCCGGGAATGTTGAAAACCCGCGGGTAGCCTTGAACGCTTCGGCGCCATTCATAGCTGCTTCCGGCGTCAGGGCGGACAGCTTAAAGGTGAAATTATCCGGTAACATGGACAAAGTGAACATCCAGGACCTTTCGGGCAAAGTAGGGGATGGCTCCATAGCGGTAACCGGCGACGTCAGGCCCGCACCATTCGCAGCCGACCTTGCGGTCGACGGGAAAAACCTCGACCTCAAGCCCATGCTCGTCAGGTTTGAAAAACTCGAGCCCTACAACATCACCGGGACAGCCAACCTGGCCTTCAAGGGACATTTCGAGAAGGGCGGTAACAGCGGGACAGGTAACCTGACATCTCCTTCCGTCCGTTTTATGGGCATGGCCTTTACGGACATTGTTCTTCCAATGGTCCTTGAAGGGGACCGCCTAGTTTCCGCGAACGAGAAAGGGAAACTTTACGGCGGCAATATCTCCGGCAACGGTTCCCTGAACCTTCCGGACATGACCTTCAACGAAGAGGTAGAGGTTACAGATACGGACATCGATGCACTGATGAAAGATGCTTTCAAGCTGAAAGGAAGGATCACAGGGAAGGCCCGGCTCTCGGCAAATATCTCCGGCACTATCGGGGAGCCCATAAAATACAGCGGAAGCGGACTTCTAACAACAGGGCAGGGCATGTTGTCAGGTTTCAAGGGCGTCGACCTCCTCACTTCGATCCACGGAACAAAAGGGGTGCAATACCTGTCCATCTACGCCCCATTCAACCTTGAAACAGGACGACTGATCCTCAGGGAAGATACACTGGTCAAAGCTCCGGCGGGCGATCCAATATATCGCCACCTTTCAGCCTCCGGTCCTGTCGGACCGGAAAAAAGGCTAAACCTTGCCTGCAGCGGAAATGTCAACGTCAGGGTCTTCAACGCCCTGATCGGAGGGGCAACCGGGGGTCTGAGCGGGCTGGCCGCTACGCAGGACATCGTGGGGCTCCTCAAGGGAACTATTGAAGGGGCCGGTTCGGTACTGAAAAAAGATGATTTCCGGGATGTCAGTTTCAATGTCAAAGGAACTTTCGAAAAACCCGGGATCTCCAATGTAAAAATATCAGGTCCTGAACCTGAGGAACCGGGGACAGAACCCGCAGAACTGGCTGTTGAGGAACAATCCCTCCAGGACCAGGTGATCCAGCAACTCAAGCCGGACGCAAAGCCGATACCGATCCCGATCCCGATACCGGTCCCCGTACCTGCGCCCGCTCCGGCACCGATCCCGGCACCTGTGCCGGCACCTGTCCCCGCACCTGAAAAACCCGCTGTCCAGGAGAAGGTACTGGAACAGATCGTACCGGACACTGCACCCGAACCCGCTGTAGAGGAAAAAGTGGCCCCTGTAAAGGAACCGGAGCCACTTAAGGAAGATGCCGCGCCGGCGGCGGAAGTAAAAGAGATCCAGGAACAGGAGCCGGAAAAGATCCAGGCGGAAACTGTCCCTGCTCCCGCAGCAGTTTCGGAAGATGTGCAACCTCCACAAAAGCAGGAACCAGTTAAGGAAGAACCTGCAGAGATCGTTCAGGAAACCGATGCAGAGGTCACTTCCGGTGATATTGATTAGGAGGGTAAAACCTTCTGTTCAAATTGGTTCTGAAAAACAAAAGATGCAACGGACCAGGGCAGAAGATGAGATGGAAAGGGTCATTGCCCCGGCCATGGCACAGGAGAAGCATTGTCCATATACTGCGAAGTAGAACCCCAGGCGAACATTCTAAGGGGAGCCCGCCCATATGGGCGGGCTTTTCCCTACCCGAATGGTCCGGCATATGATGTGTCCTAATGGCTGTACCTGCTCATCAGTTCCGCTTCGGAAATGATATGCCCTTCCATGGCCTTGAGCAGGGAAGTTCGCGAAGATCCCGGCTCAAGGTCAAGATCCGCATCCAGCGCGTATAGACTGAAGACGTAACGATGCGTTCCGCTTGGGGGGCAGGGTCCCCCGTAACCTGTCTTTCCGAAATCATTGACACCCTGCCTGGTCCCGTCCTGCAGTTCTTCATTTTTGGGGAACCCTTTATCCAATGAAGTTACAGCGGAAGGGATGTTGAAAATAACCCAGTGCACCCATCCCCGGGCATCAGGATCATCCATGATCAACGCAAAGCTCTTTGTATTTTCGGGGATATCCCCCCACATAAGCGCAGGAGAGACATTCCCTCTTTCGAACCCGGCATTGTCCGGCAACCTTTCGCCTTCCAAGAAAGCGTCACTTTGGAGTGTGAGGGCCTGCGCTATACCTGGAAAACAGAAAAGACAGGCAAGGAAAGCAATGAACACCCCGAAAATTTCCCTCATGTTCAACACACCTCCCCTTTGATAATTTCATGAACTTGCTGTACATCTGCGTATAGGGTCGAACCACAAACATTATAGATTATTTTCAAAAACCACATAGGGAGGCATACTTATGAAAAAGATCCTGGCCGCAATAATGCTGATTCTTATGATATCGGGGACAGCATTTGCAGGCGGTGACAAAAATCACGCAGACAAGGCGCAAGGACCTGCCGGAGAAAGCAACCCTGGTGTGGCTGACAGCGCGCAGAACAGCAGGTAGGATCTTAAAACTGCTTCACGGTCCTGGGTATTCCAATATGAGGGGCGGTCCCTCACAGGGGCTGCCCCTTTTTTAAAGATCTTGAAAACATCAGGGCTTCAGATCTGACAAAGACAGTTCCCAGGATATTCCAGGAACTCTTTTTTCAGGGGAAATATCTCCTTTTCATCGCCTCTTCGAACCGCCTTGCCGCCTGCGGCATTACCGATACTGATATCCCGTAAAGATCACCTCTCTCCTTCATCTTCGCCCCGCTGCCAATAAGAATGCCAAAAGCGGACAGGTTGACCCCTAATATGTTTCAGGGGTTTCCCTACCCGGGTCCCTATTTTTGTCTTATACTGTACTGGGATAACTTTTTAGAGGAGGTGCGGGAAAAATGAAACAGA
>DFYG01000031.1 GCA_002382605.1 Synergistaceae bacterium UBA4088
GTTTCGCTCTTGTTATGGATCGTTGCCATAAATTTTATTCCTCCTGAATATTTGCAGGGGACCCGTTCGTCAGCGTCCCATCTGCTTTCTATTGACCCAGAACTTGGGCTGGCCTTCCGTAAGAGTTCTCACTATCTCCCTGGCTGCCTTAAATCTGAGCTCTGGTACGGCCCCGTCTGAGAAAAAAGCTGCGTGGGGTGTGATTATTACGTTAGGGAGTTCCGCCAGGGGATGAACCCCCTCGGGAGGCTCCTTCTCAAGGACGTCCAGCGCTGCTCCCGCTATTACACCTCCCTTGAGTGCAGTAAAGAGTTCCTGTTCGTTGACGAGGGGGCCTCTCGAGGTGTTTACTACGAATGCCGAATTCTTCATCTTTTCCAGGTTATTCCTGTTGATGATGTGGTGGGTCTCGTCGGTCAGGGGAACGTGGAGAGAGAATGCATCTACAGATGCGAAGAAGCTGTCAAGGTCGCTTATCCGACGTATCCCCGACCGGGCGAGTGCATCATCGGGGACAAAGGGGTCAAAACCCACCACTTCCATACCAAAGGCGGCAGCTCTCACCGCGACCTGCTGCCCAATGGCGCCACAACCGAGAAGGCCGTATACCTTCCCTCTCAGCCTAGGTATGGGGTTTGCTTCGTTTACGTTCCAGACACCCTCCCTTACCCTGGAATTGAGGAAATTTATCTTCCTTATCCCCGCCAGGAAAAGGGCAATTGTATGATCGGCCACTTCATCGATACANNCGTTTGCCACCATGATGCCCTTGCGAGATGCCGCATCGATATTGATGTTGTTGACCCCTATGCCGGTCCTTACAATAACCTTGCAGCGTGTCAGCCCCTCGATCACCTCAGCCCCTACTGGGGCGTACACCACAAGCATGGCATCACAATCCCTACCTTCCTTGAGGTAGGTGGAGGGGTCCTGTCTGCTCGACAGGGTTAGGGTGGCGTCTATCGATGCCAGTTCCTTCTCCTCAATATCAGTGTCAGGGAAGATGCTGTCGGTCATGAAAACAGAATATTTCGACAAGTGCGAATCACCTCCTCTCCGGTCAGAATAGGTCCATATTTCAACGCTGCCATTCTCCTGCGGCATCACTCTCCTCGTCGGAAGGCCTGCTTTCTACCAGTTCCAGGATCCTCTGCTCAATGTCCTCCAGGTGCCTTAGCATATGTTCCCTTGCTTTATCGGCGTCACAGGAAAGTACGGATCCCAGGATCTTGCGATGGAAATCCAGTGCGTTCTGGATCTGGCCGGGCTTCTTGATCACGTCGAGATTCTCTTCCAGGGTGAGCTCCCTCATTGCGCTTAGCATCTCCAGAAGGACCGAGTTCTGGCTCATTTCGGCGATCTTTTTGTGGAATTCAAAATCGGCCTGAAGAAATTTCTCTTCATCGTCGGTGTTGGTCGCTGTGAGCTGATATAGTTCCTGGAGAGTGTCCCTTTCCTCGGGAGAGGATCTTACTACTGCCAGATACACTGTTGCACCCTCGATGATCTTTCTTGCCTCTATCAGTTCCATGATGGGGAAGCGCTTGAGAAGGTGGGAGGACTTGAAATGGTCGGTAAGTATCCTTGTATTTTCGCTGAGGAATGTACCCTCTCCACATCGAACCTCAAGGATACCCATATACTGCATAGCCCGGATCGCCTCCCGGACGGAGGTCCTGGCAACAGAAAGGCTTTCCGCAAGGACCCTTTCAGGGGGAAGCTTGTCTCCAGGTTTTATCTCTCCGGAAAGGATCTTTTCTCTAAGCTGCTCGATAATATCCTCGGTTATGGTCGAGCGCTCGATCCTTTTGAAGGACAGGACCATGCTTTTTCTCACCTCCTGGGCGGTTGTTCGTCAACAATTGCAAGAATTGTGCTAATATTATGATCGGTCAGAGGTCTGACCACTGACATCATCTCACGGGTCTCGGAAAAAAGTCAATATCGTTACTTTTTTTACAAGAAAGGTATCCAGGTTGGGACCTTAAAACATGAAAACGGAGAGTGAGAAGTGATGGCTGAGGAACGTTACCCCTTTTTGATCCTTTCAGGAACCCCCTTCGAAAGAGGAAGAACCTACGGTGAGATCTTCAGGTCAAGGATCGAGATCAGCATCTCGAACTACAGGCAAATGTTCAACGACTTCAACAGTGTCGACTGGGAGGATGCCGGGAGAAGGGCAATGGAGTTCTTGCCCTTCATCAAGAATTACAGTCCAAAGATGGTCGAGGAGATGGAGGGCATCGCAGAAGGAGCTTCCCTGGATTTCAGGGACATCCTGATCCTCAACTCCAGGAGCGAGATAGTGCTGGACTCCCAGGTGGACGGTTGCACCTCCTTTGCTGCCGCTCCCTCCTTTACATTGGACGGCAAGACCTACCTCTGTCAGAACTGGGACTGGATACGCCGGCAGCATGACTCCCTTGTAGTGCTCCAGATAGAACAGCATCCTGAACCATCAATACTCATGATCGCCGAGGCCGGTATAATCAGCGGTAAGGGCATAAACGGAGCAGGCCTGGGGGTAGGCTTCAATGCCCTCACCACCGGCTCCGGCAAACCCGGAGTACCTGTGCACATGATCCTTCGGGGCATTCTCGATTCGCCCCGCCTTGCCGATGCAGTCCAGGCAGTTTCAGATGCAGCGCGCGCCAGCTCGGGAAATTTCATCGTTGCCAGCGCTGAGGGTGAACTTATCGATATTGAAGCCTCGCCTGAAGATTTCTGGGTCTTCTATGGAGAAGAGGGATGGATCACACACACCAATCACTTCCTCGCCAACTTTGTCCCCGGATTATCCCGGGACAAGGGCAAGGTAATCCTGCCAGATACCTTTCAGCGGCTTGGCCGCATCAATTCACTGATGACAGACAAAGAGGGCAATATCGACCTAGAGACATGCAAGGTTCTGCTCTCCGATCACAGGAACCACCCCGACTCCATCTGCAGACACGAGGACCCAAGAGACCCTGAAGGGAAACAGCTAGCATCAGTCTACGCGACGATAATGGATCTGACCGCTGGTGTGATCTGGTTCAGCAGGTCGAACCCATGCAAGGGTGAGTTCATGCCTTTCGGCCCTGTCAGATGAACCGGTTCCCGAAATTTTCACCCAACCACCTCAGGGCTGTTTAATGTTGCGAAAAAGGGGCGACTTGCCAAAGAGGCAGGCCGTTGAGTCCAAAAGAATTGGTCTTACGGATAACGCGGTTTGTCCCTGATCTCTTCGTAATAGCTTTCGAGGCCGACCTCCCCTATCCGGCGGTTGTTGGCCTCCCACCTCTGCCTTAACCCTTCCGGGAACCCATGCTCTTCACAGGGAAATTGAGCGCATTTAATGCAGTAATCGACGACCTTTTCCCTGACGCAATCCCTTAGCCTGCATTCCCCGAACAGGCAGCCCTGTTTCCTGCATCCCCCACAGGTTCCAGAGGAAAGGTATTCCAGCAGGCGGGCAAACTCGGCGTAACCTTCGAAAACGGGATCCATCCCGGCAAAACGCGAAGCATAATCGGAGAAATTGTTCCCCAGGAGTTTCTTGAGTTCAGATGCATTTTTTCTTATTTCCCCGTCCTCGAAGGCCAGGCATTTGCCGCAATCCAACCCGCACGGAGCAATTATCCTGGTCAGTTCACTTTTGTTCATCAAAACCCTCCTTGAATTGGCTTTGTTCACGCCATCCTTGACCCTGGCTCACGAGTCACGCCCTTGCCCTGTCCTTTCACCGTTGACGGTTTACAAAGTCCCTCATTGAAACACTCCCCTCGTTAAAGCACCTCGGGACTATGTCGGGACCAAGTCCTTCAGCTTGTCTGGAGGGCGTGTCCCTCAGCTTGTCTGAGGGGTGCGATTCACGAATAACGATTCACGAATAACGAATTTACGATTTAAGGCATTTATGATATAAACCATACATCTTTTTTCAGGGAGCGGTTCACCGTGATAGATAACCTCGTTCTGTTTGGCATGGGTAGCGGGTCCTCCTCCTCTTCCGGCTGGTCCGGAAGGGCAGGCCTTCCTTTGCCGGCAGAGGAGGAGCCGCAGTCACCCATATAANNGGCCTTCCTTTGCCGGCAGGGGAGGGGCCGCGGTCAACCTAGAATAACCTGAGAACACAAGATCGATTCAGGGAATACAGGCCGGGAGAAAAATCTCCCGGCCTTTTTTATTCAAATAAGGGGGGGAGATACATGCAAAAGCACCTTTTTACACCAGGTCCCGTAAATGTACCACACGAGATACGGATGGCGGGGGCTGCTCCTATGGTCAGCCATCGAAGCGAGCCATGGTCGCGACTCGTGGAGAAGGTGGGTGCTCACCTGGCAAGGCTCCTTGGAGCAGACGGCCCCGTGATCCTTTTACCCGGCTCCGGAACGGGAGCTCTGGAGGCACTTGCAGTCAATCTCATATCTCCGGGTGACACGGTCATCTCATTCTCCTGCGGTGTTTTTGGAGAGAGGTTCCGAGAGATAGTATCGCGAACCGGGGCAAATATCATCACCGTAAACGCACAGCGTGGGCAAGGGTTTTCAGG
>DFYG01000106.1 GCA_002382605.1 Synergistaceae bacterium UBA4088
CGGTGGTGATGTCCGGGCCGCCCATCACTGGCCGCCCCCCACTCTCCAGCCGCACGTTAAGTACTCCATTTTTGACCAGGCCGAGCCGCTCTCCTTCTCCCGAGGCAAGAAGGCCAAGCGCCAGCGCGATGCTCCCCGTCCCGCAGGTTGGTTCAATATGCCCCGTGAGCACACTGTGCGGAAATACGGCCCTGAGGTCTCCCCCATTGGTCGCCGCCCTGTCGTAAAGAGAGAAGTGCAGAGTCCTGGAAAATCCCTTTTTATGGAATAGCTCCTGGGTCTCTGATATGGCCTTAATCGCAGCGGGATTCATTATCTCGAAATCGGCGTCGGGATAACGTTCACCAAGATTGGCGGCATCCTGCACGAGGTAGTATCCGGCCTTGCAGGACGAAATACCGAACAGGTCTACGGACATCGCCCCGTCATCGTTCAGGAACCGGGCAAAACTCGTCATGTCGCTTTCGACTTTTTTGAATACTCCCTTGTCCGAGTGTATCGTCAGCGGGGTTTCTCCGGCTTCAGTATCGAGCATGACAGTTGAGACCGGATCCTCGATGGTGATCCCGAATCTTTCGGCAAGATCCGTCTCGACAAGAGCTCTTCCCAGCACCTGGGTGAACCCCCCGCAGGACGGGATGAAGGCCCTGTTAGTGATGTCCACGATGAGCGCCTTCAGGCCGTTCTTCTTTTCCGAGGGGTATATCACTCCTGCCTGTTCCCCGAAAAGCCGGTTCCTTTCCAGGGCGGCAAGGGCTGTCGCGAGGACCTGAGATCCTTCTTTGATCTGCCTTCCGTCCAGGATAAGGATAAGGTTCCCTCCCATGTGCCCCTTTATGAAGTCGATATTCATTGCGTGCGCCTGCCCCCTTTTCATCTTGTGCCCCTGACCGAATATTCTACACGAAAGGGAAGGGCGTAAGCCGTAAATAGTTAATCGTGAATCGTGAATCGCCAACCTGGAGCAAAAACAAAGGCCGGGAACCCTGGAAAAGCCCCCGGCCTTTTCTTCGATTTACGATTCACGCCTCGCGATTTACGATTTACGATTTACGATTCACGAGATTTTCGGTTTCCGAGTTACGAGTCACGCGTCACGCGTCACGTTCCTTAAAACCTCACGCTGTAGCTGATGACGAAGATATTGGTATCCAGGTCGCTGGCGCGAGAATTTACAACCCCATCAGCCAGGCGCCCCGCGATATCACGGTCATCCGCCAGAAGATAGGTGTAGGCAAAGTCCAATGTCCTGTTGTTCTTCGTGTACCCGAATCCGATGGAAAAGAGCTGCCTGTCGCTCATCGGAAGCTGGTAGTCGATAGTATCATCCGGGATCGGCGACTGGTCGTAGGTGTAGCCCAACCGCCAGGTCCACTCAGGGCTCTTCTGGTACTCCACACCCAACTGGTAACGCCAGACGTTTTTGTAGTTCTTATCAGAGGGAAATTCATCAGGTAGATAGGGACTATCTCCAAAATGGATCACCATTCTGTCGTATGAGCTCCATCCCGTGTAGATCGCCCCTACTTCAACATTGAGCTTCGGGGTGAACTGGTGACTGATCCCCAACATGTACATTTCGGGAAGAGTGATTTCCCCGCTGCCAGTCGTCGAATCGAACGTACCATCTGGCAAAGTTACGTCAACGTCCCCTTCGATCGTAAGAGAGACCTTACTCCTGTAATGCAGCCCTATCCGTGTTGATTCGCTGGGACGGAAGTGAAATCCTATGTTCCACCCATAGCCTATGTCATCGCCAAGAAGCTGGATATCCATATCGGTAGCGGGTTTTGGGTCGGCTCCCCCTGTAAGGTCAGCTTTTTTCCTTGATCCGTATTCGAACCACATTGCCTCGACCCCGACGGACATGGAAAAGTAGTCGTTCACCTTCCAGGCAATGTTGGGGTTGAGTGATATGGACTGGATGTTGGCGTAGTAGCTGTTGTACCGGCCGAACCAATCCTCCGGAAAATCCGTCCCCAGGCCGAATCTTGTCATGAGGCCGAGGCCGAACCAGACGGTGTCGTTCATCTGCCTTGTGTAGTAAAAGTGCGGCGGAATGAACGTATGGTCTTTCAGGTCGACCGCAGGTCCCCCAACCATCGAAACTGTCCCTCTCGGCATGATGAACGCCAGTCCGGTCATGAAGCTGCTTCCAGGTATCTGGGTGATCCCCGCCGGGTTGAACGCGATCGCCGAGGGGTCGTCGGCACGACCGACCATAGCTCCTCCCAAAGCGTTGCCCCTGGCACTGAAGTCGTAGAGTGCGAAACCCGCACCAAGAGCAGTACTGCATCCCAGGACAACTGTTAAAAATGCGGCGCAAAAAATAAGGCCAGATCTTCTCAAAAGAACGCCTCCTTCTCTGTCGTGTCTGGTTGTGTCTATGGGATCAGGACACCGCATAAAGTTTCATTGAGGCCGCCTGTCTTGGCTTTGTTCATCATCCATCTCACTGGCACGAAAAACTCCCCGCACAAGATCCTCCATTGCTTTTTCTATCCGTATCCACCCCCCTTCCGAAGCGATGTCTATCCCGAGGTAGGCGTCGGAAGTGCGGGCCCTGAGCATAAGATACGTAAGGCCGGCCGAGAGCAGGGCGGCCATCGCCGCAGCATCGATCTTCCCCGCCTCCGGCGCGGTTCTGACTAGAGCCTCGATCAGATCCGCCCCCTGGCGCTCGCGTCTTTCAGCCGAGACCGCGGAGAGTTCGTTTCGCGATATAAGCTCTCCCAGGAGAAGTTCCTGGGCGGAATTAGAGCTTCCGAGTTCCCGGATGTATCCCTTGAGGAGGGCGATCGCCAGGTCGGATGCTTCGAGGGGGAAGGGCGCCTTTTCAGCATTTTCCGCATCCTCGATAAGGGTCTTCATTGACGGCCAGTAGTCGCCATTGGAGGCGAACTCTCTCAGCAGGCCGGGAAGATCTCCAAAATACCTGTAGATGAGCACCTTATCCACTCCGGCCTTCCTTGATACGTTGTTGATGCCTATTCCCTGGAAACCATCCTCGGCCAGTATCTTCCCGACTGCTTCCAGGATCTTCCCTCTGGTCTCTTCACGGTCGCGCATGATACCTCCTGTCACCGGTTGGTGACATTTTAAATATATTCTCTGCTCTTTGGCGTTGTCAAGGAGGATTTTCCCGGATTACCGGGAGTGTGTCATTGATCGCGGATGGACAAGGATGGCAAAATGGGGCATTATATCAATACCCCTATGGGTAAAAATACACGGCTACTATATTATAGATGGGAGGGTATAAGATGACGAAAAGGGTATTGATAATAGGCGGAGTAGCCTGTGGCGGAAAAACGGCAGCGCGTCTTATGCGCGTGGACCCCGAAGCTGAAATCACCATTCTGGAGAAGGGGGAGTATCTCAGTTACGCAGGGTGCGGTCTTCCCTACTATGTTGGCGGCGTTGTCAAGGAATATCGGGATCTTATGACCACGCCCATAGGTGTGGTGCGCGATGAGAGTTTCTTCCGCAAGGTCAAGCATGTGGAAGTACATACACAGCATGTAGCCACAAAAATAGACCGCAAAAGCAAAAAGGTAACCGCCGTCGACCTTCGCACAAGCGAGAAAAAGGAATTTCCATACGACAAGCTCGTGATAGCCACCGGAGCCTCTCCCGTGCGGCCGCCGATCCCGGGCTCTGATCTCCCAAGGGTCTTCACGCTCTGGAACATGCCTGACGCTCTGGCGATGAGGGCCGCCCTCGACAGCGGTAATATCAAAAACGCCGTTGTTATCGGAGCCGGCCTGATAGGCATGGAGGTCGTAGAAGCTCTGCATGGGCAGGGAGTCAAGGTCTCCATAGTCGATATGTTCGAGACTCCGCTTCCCCAGATGATGGATGCGGAGTTCGGCAGACTTCTGGGGAAAGTCCTCAAGAAGAAGGGGATCGATTTCTTCGGCGGCGAAAAGGTTCTCGAGATCGTCGGATGCAACGGCGAGATGCAGTCCGTAAAAACGGACAGACGCGAGATCCCGGCGGATATGGTCCTGATGGCCGTGGGCGTACGGGCCAATGTAGGCCTGGCCAAGGAAGCCGGCCTTGTTCTGGGAGAGCGCGGGGGCATTATCGTCGACGAACACATGCGCACCAGCGATCCCGATATTTACGCTGGAGGCGACTGCGTGGAAGTCCGTCACGTGATCACGGGCAAGCCCTCGTGGCAGCCGATGGGTTCCGTCGCCAACAGGCAGGGGCGCGTTATCGCCGACAACATAGCGGGTATCGATACGCGCTTCCGCGGAGTGGCCGGTACAGCCATCATGAAGGCCTTTGAGTATACGATCGGAAAGACCGGCCTTACACGTGAGCAGGCAGTCGCCGAGGGGTTCGATGCGGAGGCCGTTACCATTATCGACGCCGATACGCCGCACTTCATGCCGGGGTCAAGCCCCATCCAGGTGCGCCTCGTTGCCGACAGAAAAACACGCAGGGTTCTGGGCGCAGAGGTCTTCGGTTCGGGCAGGGCCGACAAACGGCTGGACATTCTCGTCGCTGCTGCTGCCGGCGGCCTCACTATTGACG
>DFYG01000048.1 GCA_002382605.1 Synergistaceae bacterium UBA4088
GCATTCCATCGCCTTGTCCTGCTCGATCACACCTTGAAGACTACAGCAAAAGGGGGCTTAAAATAAAAAAAGAAAATCCCGAAAAACTTTTATATAACAACCATACACCAATTCAAAATAAAGGCCAGATAGAGGGTCGACAATTTGCACCTGAGAATGCCGCCCCGATCTTTCGTCCATCCCTTTCTCCTGCTCCTTGCTTCTACCATACCGCTCACGCCTCTGAGGCTCTCCTCTTCTTGCCTCACCCTCCCTGTGCTATCCTGACCCTATGACTGCGGAAACATTTTTCCTGAACGGAGACAGCGACTGCAGGAAGATGGCAAGGGAATTGGCCACCAGGGGGGACGGACCGGAGGTCCGCCGGGATTGGCTGCTTCTTGCCGATGATTCGGCCCGTTCCGGCGACTGGCTTCTGGCAGAATATGCCTATAAAAAGGGGCTTGGGTTGCAGGTGCTGTGGTGAGCATTTGGCCGGGCCCACGTGCGTGGAACACGGCTGCTGGGCTGCCAGTTCAACCGGCAAAGAAACAGCTATGGTTTATCTGTTGTTTTAATCCTCATAACAAGAATCGTTATGTTGTCCTGAAAGGGTAGTTTCTTCTTACATACATCACCGACGATCTTTCCTGCAATATAACCCTGCACTGCATTTCGGGGAGCGGATAGCAGTATGTCCTCTGTTTCCTCATTTGTCATGGAATTATACAGACCATCAGTGCACAGCAAAACAATGTCACCATCCTGCAGTGAGACAGGTTTTTCCGACAGGTCGTATTCTTTGAGAATTGCAATGCCTATAAAACTGGTCAGGGCATCGGGCCTCCGGTAGGACATCGCCCCTTCCGGGCTGAGCTTTCCTTTTTCTACGAGCCTTTCAAGGCGGGCCGCGACATTGTGGTCCCTGCTCAGAGCTTCAAGCCGGCCGTTCCGGAAAAGGCAGACCCGGCTGTCACCCACCGATATCCAGTATAGAGATCCCTTTTCAATAACCACCGCAGCAAGGGTTGTCCCGGCTCTGCCAAAGAAGCCTGCTTTGCCAGCCATTTCCAGAACAGCGTCATTTGCGGCGAAAGCGGCCCTTGTCAATGCGGCCCCGGCTGGCTCCGCATGCTTTCCAACCTCGCAGGCACCAATGAAAGCCGTAACAGCTAACCGGGAAGATTCCCTGCCCATCGGCATTCCTCCCATTCCGTCGCAGACAACTGCAAGCAGGCTTCGCTCCCCTTCGGGATTCGGCCCGGAAACAGAGAAACCGAAAGAATCCTGCTGTTCAACCCTTTCGCCGATGTGCTGTGCGCTTTCAGGTACAACGGATAAGATCATGTCCAACCCCATCTCTTCAAAAAAACCGGTGTGCATGTTTGATAGATGAGCCCGTTATTTTTCAGTAATATTTGACTGCAGCTGGCCCTTCATGGCTTTCCCTTCAACTCTAAAATACGGCCTCTTCAGATGAAGAGACCGAAAAAATCCTGCTCTAGCACGATTTACCGTGAGATCCCCGGTAGTTGAGCGCTGACAGGTTCCCATTATCCATAATGTTTCATCGTTTCGTGGAATATGAAGTTCCTGGCTTTTGAGGCTCTGTATCTATAAGGCCGAAGAGAATAACGCCATATCTCCGAATTCCTTCCCCAAAGAAACAAGGCGGATCCGGTAGACGAATGGTATCCCTGTTTTATGGAACTCGATGAATTCTGCGATCTCGGGAGGGACATGGGTGTGGGGCCCATGCTTTTCGAGGTACTCGAAGCTATGGGAAAATTCCTTCTGGAGCAGTGCCTTTAATTCTTCGTTGTGATCATAACGGATATTGAGGTCGTAGCTTTTTTCGGGACGGTCCTGGCTGCGAAGAAAGGCATCAAAATAAGACCTTTCCCACAAGAGAATGATCTTTTTCGATTCCCCTTTGTCCAAGCAGCAACCCCCATTGGCCTCCTGGAAATCCGGCAGAAACTCAAGAGGAATATATAACCCATAGCGGAACAGCGACCAGTCGACTACTTTTCTGGCAATAAGATCCGGAGCCCCTTCGGGTTTCTCCCAACTCGCGGAACGCCTCATTTGCCATCCCCCGTTCTGCCCTGCGCTTTCCAGGAACAGGCAGATGCATAATAGACCTTTTTTCTTCCAACCTGCTGCATCTTTCATGAAAAATATTGCTCACGTCCATAATAGCGCATCCCGGGAATTGTTGGTCCATTCAGAAACATTGATGCCGGAAAGCCTGTACGAAGCAGGAAGACCCGGGAGGCCTCCCTCAGGCCTTCATCCCGTTCCAGGTGTCACATACACCCATATACTGCTTATAAAGGGACATCCAGATACCCGCGCAAGGGCACACTACCGCAGTAAAGTCGGGAAACAGAAAAAAGGATATGACATTCCCGGGTATTGACCTGTTGCCGACCAACTGCTCCAGGTCCGGCTATGTCTTTTTTGTGATGATCATCTCTGAAAGAGGCACCCTCTTGCTTTTGATGATCCCCGAGGCGGGCCAGCCCACGGCAATGTGCAGTGCTACGTCTATATGATCGGGAAGGCCGTAAAGTTCCTTGAACTTTCTGCCTGTGTCTTCCGTATGGTCCGACTTGACGGTCTTTGATAGCCACACTCCCCCAAGGCCGAGGGCATGAGCCATCAGAAGCATGTGGTCTGCCGCGGCCGCGGCGTCATAACCCAGATTCTGGGGCACCATCCTGTCCTGGCCGACCGTCGCGGATATGCGATTGTCGAAACAGATGACTATTATGACGGCATTGTCGATGGAGATGTCGCTCCAGATCATGCTCTTCTCCCCGGAAGTCCGGAGCACGATGAAGCGCACCGCATCCAGGTTGCAGCCCACCGGAGCAGCTCTGCCCGCTTCCATTATCTGATCTATCAGGCTGTCCGGCACAGGCTCGTCGGTCCAGTCACGGATGGAGCAACGGCCCCAGATAAGTTTCCGGACGACATCCATTTCGCTGGCTGTGAACGGCTTCGGCAAAGACGCTTCAAGCTCCGGAATATCGGGCCGTTCGCCTTTTCTGACCCTGGCAGCTATGTCTATGTACCTCTTCACCCATTCCAGGTCAGTCCCCTCTTCCGACAGACCCCTCTCCCTCCACACATTGAAGACAAGCTGAGCCTGGAGGCCGAAGTTCGGGATGGGTTTCAATTGCTGTCTCAGAAGCACCGGATAAAGAGGAACCTCTATATTGTGATGAACCCGCTCCCTCAGAAGCGCCCGAAGAAGGACAGGATCAAGGTCCATCAGGCTCTCTTTCCTGTATTTTTTGCCTGGACTTGGAATCGCTTCAATTTCAGCCATATTGTGTTGCCTCCTTTTCCAAGAGAACACCCTTCCTTGTCAGGAGCTGTCCTCATCGGTATCCTGGCTTGTCCTTTTACATTATATTATTGCATTTTTTCGGGCAGGGAAAGACGATGATACGATCATTGGCCCCCACCCGGAAAAGGGAGCGGACATAGACGGAAATCCTGTCTTTAACATTTCCGGTAAAACAACTAAAATTAACGTTATGGAAGAACTGTTCGCTCTGATGATCGGTATTGGATTGAGCGCCGCCTGCGGGTTCAGGGTATTTGTTCCGCTGCTTGCGATGAACCTGGCGGTACAGACTGGACACCTAGAGATCGCAGAAAGTTCCCAGTGGGTTGCTACGCCCATGGCTACAACAGCCCTGGAGGTGGCATCATTTTTGGAGATCGCCGGCTACTATATCCCCTGGGTCGACAACATGCTGGACGCCGCTGCCACACCCGCGGCTATTATCGCCGGCACTTTCATCACGGCCTCCGTCATGCCGGAGATGACGCCGTTTCTCAAGTGGGCCATCGCCGCCATAACGGGAGGAAGCGTTGCCGGGGTCATACAGGGCGCTACCGTCCTTACGCGTGCCGCATCATCATTTACAACAGGCGGTTTCGGCAATCCCATCGTTTCGACGACCGAGGCCGGAGGGTCCGTGCTGATTTCCCTGCTGGCCGTTCTTCTCCCCCTGGTCACACTGGGGCTGATTCTTTTCCTTTTGATCTGGGCGGGTCGAAAGATCTACCGTCGCTTCCAAAAACCCCAGGCACCCCCGGTACATCCCTGAATACCCACTTAAATTGTTCCCGACCCCACAAGCACGCCTTTCGGACCCGATCTGAGTTTGCTTCCTTGATAATTTCAATAAGCTACACTTCGAGATAACATACTGATTTTTCCCGCAACGGACCGTCCAGAAGATATAATGATCAAGGTCCCGGGCTATCAAAGAACATCGGCCGCTGATCCAGATCGTAATATTTTCCTGCTCAGGGAGATGAATCCATGAACATCTGCAAGTTCACCAATACATACCTCCCCCATATCGGTGGTGTTGCCCGGTCCGTGGCTTCCTTTGCCCTGGATCTGCGGAAACTGGGACACAGGGTCCAGGTGGTGACGCCCATATTTGCGAATGGAGATGGATCACAAGTCGAAAAAGAAGATTATGTGCTTCGGGTTCCGGCGATCCAGAACTTTAACGGGAGCGATTTTTCAGTGCGCATTCCGCTTCCTTATATAATCGACGACACTATAGACGAATTCAAACCGGAAGTGATCCACAGCCACCATCCTTTCCTTTTGGGGGATGCGGCTTTCCGGGCGGCCTACCGCCGGGGTCTTCCACTGGTCTTCACACACCACACTCTTTATGAACAATACGTACATTATGTCTCCCCGGAAACAAAATCCATGAAACAACTTGCCATCAATCTTGCGACAAAGTATGCCAATCTCTGCAATCTCGTTATAGCCCCCAGTGGAAGCATTGCCCGCCTGATCACCGAAAGAGGCGTGACCTCCCCTATTGAAGTTATTCCAACGGGAGTAGACGTCGAATATTTCAGATCAGGGGATGGTGAAAGTTTCCGCCGTCTTTTCGGTATTCCCATGGATGCACGTGTGATCGGACACCTTGGCAGGCTCGCTCCTGAAAAGAACCTCGAGTACATGTGCGAAGCGGTCATCAAAGCATTGAAGAAGATGCCTGATCAGGCACGTTTTCTGGTGGTCGGTGCCGGTCCAGCCGATAGCCTCATTCGTGGGATGTTCCAGAAAGAAAGCATGGAGGACCGGTTGATCATGGCAGGCAGCCAGAGCGGCCGCAAGCTGGCCGATGCCTATAACGCGATGGACCTTTTCGTTTTCTCGTCAATATCGGAAACCCAGGGGATGGTTCTGACAGAGGCCATGGCGGCAAGTACCCCTGTGATCGCCCTTGACGCCTCCGGGGCCCGGGATGTTGTGATAGATGATCAGAATGGCAGGCTTTTGCCGGGAGATGCCCCATCACAGTTATTCGCGGAAACTATCGTGGATTTTTTTGAAAGAAAGGACAACGCAGATCCCTGGCGGGAAGGGGCGATAAATACAGCACGAAAATTCTCCCGGGATGCATCTGCTGAAAAGTTGGTCAAAGTATACCGGTCGCTGCATGAAAAAAATTTGCAAGGTAAATTCAAGAGTGACAAGAAACTGGATGCCTGGGACAACTTGCAAAGATCCATGGAGACGGAGTGGAAACTTCTCTCGGAAAAAATGGGTTCGCTCATAGAAACAGTTCGAAATGGAAATAATGATCCATGACGGCAGGACCTCCCGGATGACACGGGGGGTTCGGTCAATTAATCTTGCATTCCCTGTGAGTTTCCCCGGGAAGATCCAATACTTTTTCCGGATCCAAAACCAGACACGTGAGCGAGGTTGTTCAAGTGGATAAAAACCGCAACGCAGCTCTTCCCATCGCCTCCGTCTTTCTGCTTGCGGCGATACTTGCAATTGGAATTTATCTGGCTATCAAATTTGAATTCCTGGAAACAGTGACCTCCTTTATCAATGAAAGCATGCCGCCGGTTCTGTTCATTGCGATGATGGTGATCCTTCCCATGGCAGGCCTTTCGATCGGAATATTCCTGGTCGTAGGGGGGATCAAATTCGGAATGTGGCAATTTTTTCTGCTCTGGATGCTCGTTCTTCCAGTTCATGTGCTTGCCGGATACTACCTTGCCAGACTGGTCAGGAAACCTCTCAAACATTTTCTCAGCAATAAAATGGGCTACCGGATCCCCCAAATACCCGAAAATGGTGTTGCCCAATTCAGCTTCATGTTTCTGGCCTTTCCCGGCGTCCCCTATGCAGTCAAAAATTATATTCTGCCGCTGGCCGGGGTGCCTTTCCGCTATTGCATCTTTATGAATTACATAGTTCAGGGAACTCTGGGAATCCCATTTATCCTCCTGGGAAGATCTGCAGCCAATATTGACCTGACCCTCTTCTATGTCACCCTTGCAATAATAGTGGCTATCTATCTCATACTCTGGCGATTGAGGGGAAATACTCAGGTCTGAAATACCGCTATCCTGAACATCCGGATACAAAAGCAGCCCCCGGGGCGACCTACAGGGACAAGAAAAGGAAAGGTCCTTAAAGTGGAATAGGATCCCGCACAGACATCAGAATGAAAAAAGACTAATGAAGAGGTGATCCTGGATGTACAGACTAGGTGCGGTGGACCCGGAAGCGGCATCCCTTCTTGCAAAGGAACTGATACGTGAATGCACAACAATAGAACTGATAGCCTCGGAGAACTTTGTTCCCGAATGCATTATGGAGGCACAAGGCTCTGTCCTGACGAACAAGTACGCAGAGGGATACCCCGGGAAGAGATACCACGGGGGATGCGAGGTGATCGACGAAATAGAGAGCCTGGCCATCACGAGGGCCAAGACCCTCTTCGGTGCGGAACACGCAAATGTCCAGCCTCATTCAGGAGTGAATGCGAACCTGGCGGCCTACATGGCACTCCTGGAACCCGGCGACGTCATCCTCGGAATGGACCTGCGTCACGGAGGACACCTTTCGCATGGCAGCAAGGTCAGCATTACCGGAAAATATTACCGTTCTTTCGCCTATGGAGTCGACGAGAAGACCGAACGGATCGATTACGATCAGGTCGCCGATATCGCCGGGACATGCAGGCCGAAACTTATCGTTGCCGGAGGCAGCGCCTACTCCAGGATCATAGATTTCGGCCGCTTCCGTGAGATAGCTGACAGCACAGGAGCCCTCCTGATGGTGGATATGGCACATATTGCCGGCCTGGTGGCGGCTGGAGTCCATCCAAGCCCCATCCCATGGGCGGATGTTGTCACGAGCACATCCACCAAGACACTTCGAGGTGCGCGGGGAGGTTTCATCCTCTGCCGCGGGAAGTATGCTGCCGCGATCGACAAGGCGATCTTCCCCGGGACCCAGGGCGGCCCGATACTTCAGAATGTCCTCGCCAAGGCAGTAACCTTCAGGATCGCA
Organism: Synergistaceae bacterium UBA4088; assembly: GCA_002382605.1. GTDB lineage: Bacteria > Synergistota > Synergistia > Synergistales > Thermovirgaceae > UBA2252. The sequence goes on from DFYG01000048.1 coordinate 7,349, forward strand.
GCCACGGAAGGTTTCCGGAAATACGCAAGACAGGTCCAGATCAACGCGACGCGCATGGCAGAAACACTCAGCTCTCTGGGGCTCCGTATCGTTTCCGGGGGCACGGACAATCATCTCATGCTTGTAGATCTCCGGCCCTGGGAGCAGACAGGTGTCAAGGCAGAAGAGGCACTGGGCAGGGTCGGCATAACAGTCAACAAGAACATGATCCCCTTTGACCCGGCTCCGCCTACTATAGCCAGCGGAATAAGGATCGGGACCGCGGCAGTGACATCCCGCGGATTCCAGGAAGAAGAGATCGAGAGGGTTGCCGGGATCATAGGGCGCGTCCTGCATGAGGAAGAGGGGTTCGATCCAGCACCCTACCGGGACGAGGTAACTGATCTCTGCCGTTTGAACCCCCTTTACCTTACCCCTCTTGAATTCGGATCATCATTGGAGAAATGCGGGAACCAGGGGGCTGTCAATGACTGATATGGCAAAGAGAGCAAAGAGCATTGCAGATCTGCTGTCGAATATCAGGAGGGATATTCATCGCCACCCGGAGTTGAGCTTTCAGGAACACAGAACCGCGGGAGTTATTGCGGATATCCTGGAAAAAAAAGGCCTCCATGTACGTCGAGGCGTGGCCGGAACAGGTGTTGTCGGGCTACTTGAAGGGATGGACTCCGGAAAGTGTGTTGCTCTCCGGGCTGACATGGACGCCCTCCCGATACAGGAGAAGAACAGCACGGAATATGCTTCCGTGCACCCGGGAGTGATGCACGCCTGCGGGCATGATGTTCACGTTGCTTGTGTCCTGGGATCGGCTATCCTGCTGTCGGAAGTGAGGGAATCCCTTCCCGGAAGTGTGAAGTTTATTTTTCAACCTGCCGAGGAGATCAACAAGGGTGCTAAAGCGATGATGAAGGAGAATGTTCTTTCAAACCCCGATGTTGAAGCCATTTTCGGCCTTCACACGGCCCCGGCCATTCCGGCCGGGAAGATCGGAATAAGGTCGGGACCGCTCATGGCGGCAGTAGACACAATTCGGATGACCATTCTCGGAGAGGGAGGACACGGAGCCTTCCCACACAGGACCCGAGACGCTGTCGTGGCTTCCGCGGCGGTTGTCCAGAACCTGCAGACCATAGTGAGCAGAAAAATATCCCCCTTCGACCAGGCTGTCGTTTCCATCGGGACCATCCATGGGGGGGAAGCAAACAACGTCATCTCAGACAGGGTGGAAATGACCGGCACTGTCCGTACCTACGATCCGGATACAAGAAAAAGGATGCCGGGACTTCTTAAAAACATAATCACAAACACCTGCTCCGCGCTCGAAACTGAAGGCGAACTTCAATACATCTTTGATCTTCCCTCCCTCGTCAACGATCCCGAATGCGTTGAAACAGGAAGGTTGGCAGCCGATGAGATCTTCGGCCGGGAAAACATAGCTGTGCCGGCTTTGAGCGGAGGAGGAGAGGATTTCTCAATCTACCTGGACCATGTACCGGGAGCCTTTTTCTTCCTTGGAACAGGGGGAAGCCATGAATGGCACCACCCGGAGTTCGATGTGGACGAAAAGTGCCTTTCCCCGGGTGCCGCCATGCTCGCCCTGACAGCATGGAAATTTCTCGACCGCAAGGATTGATCTTCCCGGGTTACATACATAAGATCCGATCTGCCGCCTCATCAAAAGGCAGCCCCCGGAGTCTGGAGGCTGCCTTCATATTACAAATGCAGAAGCGGTATTTTTCAGTCGATGAGTTTGGTTTCGATGATCTGCTCCATGTTGAAATCGTGTACCCGGAGGTAATGGGTGACGACATCCCTCAGCGCGTCGAGCGGGACGGGACCGACAAGTTCCGCATTCCCTACCGTGACGCCGTAGGATTCGGCCAGGGCCTTGATCGTCTCGAGGACAATGGGGATAGGGGTCATTTTGTAGTTGACAAGGTTCATGGACACCTGCACCTGGTGCCGTTCCTCAAGCGGCAGGGCGATGGCGCGCACCGAGTGGAACCCGCCGCCGCTGAACCGCACTGCCCTGGCGATCGCTTTGCCGATCTCCAGGTCGTCCGTACGCAGGTTGACGTTGAAGGCCACAAGTGAAAAACGGACCCCGGTCACCGTTGCTCCCCACCTTTCCGGAAAGACTGCGGGGCCCTCATCGGGTGCCCAGGCGGGGTCTTTCATCTTTTCAGCGAAACCCTCGTACTGGCCTTTACGTATGTTGACGAGTATCTTTCGCTCAGGTCTAAGGGCGGCCTCCTCGTAGAAATAGACGGGGACTCCCCTGCCGCCAAGGAATCTGCCGTAGGCACGGGCCGTCTCGATAGCTTCCTCCTGCGACACATTCCTTATCGGGACAAAGGGGACTACGTCCACCGCCCCCATCCTGGGGTGACTACCCTTGTGATTTGTCATGTCGATCTGTTCCAGTGCAGCGTCCGTCACGCGCATTGCACCCTCAAGGACGTCCGACGGATTCCCCATGAAGGTATAAACGGTGCGGTTGTGATCGCTGTTTGAGTTGATGTCGAGCACCACGAGTCCGGGGACCTTCTCCAGGACTCCCGTGATCGCGGCTATCTTTCCCGCGTCGGTCCCTTCGCTGATGTTCATTTCGCAGAGAAGAACTTTCCTCATTTTTATTCCATCTCCTTCCGGATCGCTGTTTCTTCTTCCATCTGCCGGATGAATGACCCAAGTTCCGCCGTAGCCAGAGGGTCGTGGATAAGCCCGAGGTTAGCACGGATATTTGCAAGGCATCCTTTTATCGCCGAACATGCAAAATCCGACCCCACTTCCAGGTCTGAAGCCGCATTGGCATTCGATCTCCCCTTGAGCTTCGCTGCTCCTTTTTTCACCTTCAGGGCGAGCAGGGCGTTCTGCCGGGGCACGTCGGCTGCTACATAGGCTGCTTTTTCAACGGCTTCCCGCCTTTTTGCCTTTTCTTCTTCCGTCCCCTTCGGGAGCGCGTAGGCGGCCTTTATACCCAGGAATGCCTCAAGGTCACTGATGGACCCGTTCCGCAGGTTCAGGGAGGTCTCGTCCATCTCCTCCGCGATGCTTTCAAAGGTCTCGTCGGAAAGCTCCAGGCCCTTCCCTTTGGAAAGGCGGGCAACCATGCCGACAAGGGATGCGGCCATCGCCGCGGAAACCGCTGACGCGGACCCTCCTCCGGCCGTGAAATCCTTCGAGTCGTAGATCTTTGCCATGACATCTTCCAGATTCATCTATTCTCCATCCTTTCAGCAGATCCGGACCCTTCACAGAGGCGGCCGTTCTCCACAACGATCCGCCCTCTCTTCATGACCCGATCCACTATCCTTTTTCCGTAACGGTAAAAAACATCCTCGAAGCGCCTGGCCCTCCAGAACTGCAGGTCCGCAAGTTTTCCCGGCTCCAGAGACCCTCTGCTCTCATCAAGACCCAGTGCTTTTGCCCCCCCAAGTGTAGCAGCAACCAGTGCCTCACCGGGAAACATCCGGTGCTGGCGGCAGGCAAGCACCAGGGCGAAAGGAACAGACTCGCACCAGGCTCCGGGGTTGCAATTGCTTGCAAGAGCCAGCGTGACACCTGCCTGCCTCATGGGAACCGGATCGAAAGGGCGGGGATGCGAGACGGAAAAATCCGTTACCGGAAGCGGCGTGCAGACCGTCCCGGCCGCGGAGAGTTTATCCAGAGCCGATGGGGGCGTATAGTTAAGGTGGTCCGCCGACACCGCCCCGAGTTCAGCGGCGAGATCGGACCCTCCAATGTAGGAGTAAGCGTCCGTGTGTATCTTCGCCCTCATTCCAAAGGCCATCGCGGCCTCAAGGATCCGGCCACATTCAGCGGCACTGAAATGGGTATCCTCGCACCATGCATCGCAGAAGACGGCCAGCTTCCTTCGGGCCACTTCCGGGATCATCTCGTTTACGATAAGGTCGATGTAGGAGGACTTACCCATCTCCGGCGGCCACCCGTGAGCCCCCAGGAACGTTGGGACCACGTCCACCGGCAGCCTCCGGCCCAGATCAGTCGCCGCTTCCAGCATCATGATCTCCGACTCCGTGGTAAAACCGTAGCCGCTCTTTATCTCCACCGTCGTCGTGCCGCACTCGATCATGTTTTCAAGACGCGCACCCGACTGCAGCACGAGCAATTCCAGTCCCGCACTGCGGGTCGCTGATACGGAAGCGTCAACTCCCACGCGCAAGCCCCTGGCCCTGAGAGAATCCAGACTCTCGCCGGTGCATTTCGCGACGTACTCGTCTACACGGTTTCCTCCAAACACAAGGTGCGTATGTGAATCCACAAATCCGGGAAGGACTACCTGGTCCTCCGCACTGATCTTTTCTGCACCCGAAAGGTCGACTGCCGCCCTTACTTCTTTCTCGCTTCCAACAGCAAGAAGGCGCTCTCCCC
>DFYG01000182.1 GCA_002382605.1 Synergistaceae bacterium UBA4088
TTCTGGATGCAGTTGGTCGTCATGAGTATGGCTCCCGGGAAGGCATCGAACTCCTTCTGCTGATCCTGCCACGCTCCGCCGTAGTTGCCCGCAAGATGCGGGTACTTGTTGAGACCCGGATATCCATGACAGGGGAGCATCTCGCCATGGGTATAGATGTTGATCCCCTTCCCTGCAGTCTGCTTCAGGAGCATGTCGAGGTCCTTCAAATCGTGACCCGATACCAGGATGGCCTTCCCCTTTATGGGGGTCACGCGGACCTTCGTCGGAACGGGGTCGCCGTAGCTCTTAGTGTTTGCGTTGTCCAGAAGTCCCATCACCTTGACGTTCCACTCCCCGGCCCCGAGGACATGCTTAACGAGGTCCTCCTGAGTGAATTTGTCGCTTGACAGAAAGTCGAGGTATTCGTGCAGAAAGCCGAATATCGAATCGTCTTCGAACCCAAGGACATGGGCGTGGTCGATGTAGGCGGCGCTGCCCTTTAGACTGATCAGGATCAGGTCATGCAGTCCCTGGAAGACCTCACCGTGTTTTCTGGCTCCCGCCTCGGGGTTCAGTTCGCCCCCCTGCCGGATCATGCCTTCCCTGGAAGATTCCGGTTCAAAGACTGCGGGACCGCGAAGCGTTTCCGGCTCCTTCCCCGCTCCAGCGGCGGCCTTTTCGTAAAGGCTCCTTGCCTTTTTACGGATATCGACTGCTCTTTCTATCAGGGACTCCATCCTCTCCTCATCGAAGTTCACGTTCGTAATTGTGGTGAAAAGGGCTTCAACGATGAAGAGGTCCACATCCCTGTCTTTGGCGCCCAGCTTCCGCGCCCGGTGGGCATAATTGGATATACCCTTGCAAACAAAGACAAGAAGATCCTGGAGGTTGGCCACCTCGGGGCTCTTTCCGCAAACTCCAACCGATGTGCATCCTGTTCCTTTTGCGGTCTGTTCGCACTGATAGCAGAACATTTTTTTCACTCCTTTTTTTGGAAAATCGGTACTATTATACCCAAATATAAATATATCTCAAACTCTTTCAACTCTTTCATCAGAGGAGAACTCAGGAAATGCTAGCGTTCAAGCAGCGGGATAATCGGCATGTCGAAGTTCTTGCGAAGCTGCATCACCGGCATTCCTATCACCACTACCCCTGATTCTTCGTCGACATGGTATTTTTTGCGATCCTCTTCGAGATCGTATCCGATGACGGTATTCGGCGGGATCTTGTTGTGGGCATCCACAATGGTCTTCCGGATCCTGCACCCCTCGGCGATCTCCACCCCCTGCCCGAGGATGCTGTCTTCGACGATGGCTCCTGTCTTGATGATCGTGTTCCGCGACATGACGGACCTGTGGACTACTGCCCCCAGGACTCGACTCCCCTCAGCCCGGAGAGTCCCGATTATCGAGCACATCTGCCCGCCTTCAGGATAGGAATATGTGGGGGGGTCGGCGAAGGATACTGTCCTGATAGGCCAGCGCGGATTGTAAAGCGTCATGTCCGAATTAAGCTGGCAGAGGTCCATGTGGGCATCCCAGTAGGCCTTGATGGTACCGACGTCCTTCCAGTAGGGCTTGTCCTTCCCCGGGAGAACGTTCGTGGAGAAATCGTAGGCATATACCGTGTACTTCTCATGAAGGATCGGCAGGACATTCCTTCCGAAGTCGTGGCTGCTTTTTTCGTCCTGCGCATCGTCAAGGACCGCCTCCTCCAGCACCTCTCTCTCGAAGATGTAGTTTCCCATCGAAACGTATGTGTAGCCGGGCCTTCCCGGTATCTCGGGGGGGTCTTTCGGCTTTTCAACGAAGTCGATGATCTTTCCGGTATCGTCGGTATGGATGCACCCGAACTGCCATGCCTCAGACTTTGGTACAACGTTGGCGGCGACTGTCACGTCGGCCTTTTTTTCCATGTGGTAATCCAGCATCTGTTCTACGTCCATCTTGTAGATGTGGTCGGCCGCGAAGATGCAGATATGGTCGGCATCAAAGAGCGTCACCAGGTGAAGGTTCTGGAAAACCGCGTCACATGTTCCCTGGTACCAGTGCTCGCCCCGCCACATCTGTGCGGGGACCGCAGTAACGAAGTGGTCGCGATCCCTCAGGGCGCCCCCAAATTGCCACCCCCGCTCTATGTGCTCATTGAGCGACTGACTCTTGAACTGCACCAGGATATAGATGGAGAACAGTCCGCTGTTGACAAGGTTCGACAAAGCGAAGTCTACGATACGGTACTTGGCTGCAAAGGGCACCGCCGGCTTGGCTCTGTATTTGGTGAGAGGCATCAGACGCTCACCTTTGCCTCCAGCCAGAACGATCGCCAGAACTCTTCCGTGTTTTCCGTAGATCATGCAGATCCCTCCCGTTTGGTTGAAGATCCTCGTTGTGCCAATGAATCATAGAGCGATATGTAATCCCGGGCCGAGCGACTCCAGGAAAAGTCCTTTTCCATGCAGCGCTTCCGGAGGATCGACCAGCGGCGCGGTGACCGGAAATGTTCCAGGGCCCTGTTCACGGCTCCAACGATCGCCTCCCACGTGTATTCATCGAACATGAACCCTGTTCCATGTGGTTCCGCGTCCGCGTCTGAGACCGTATCTGCAAGTCCTCCGACACCTCTCACCACCGGGACCGTTCCATAACGCATGGATATCATCTGCGATAGACCGCACGGCTCGAAGAGCGACGGCATAAGGAAGATGTCCCCTCCGGCATAGGCAAGGTGGGCCAGCCTTTCGTCGAATGCCGCCCGGAAAAAGACCTCGCTCTGTCTCTTTTTCCCGAGAGCTGCAAAAGCCTTCTCCATCTCCGGCTCACCCGTGCCGATCACAACCAGGCGCGCCCCGGCCGAAACAAGAGGCCCGACTGCTTCCAGAAGGATATCCATGCCCTTCTGGCCAACCAGGCGTCCTATCGAAACCAGGAGAGGTCTGTCATCGCTCACCCATCCGCACTCCTCGAAAAGAGCTCTGCGGCAGATATTTTTGCCCTTCATATCCCCCGGCCCGAAGTTTGCAGGAACAAGAGGGTCGGTACGGGGGTCCCAGTAAACCGTGTCGATGCCATTGACTATCCCGTCGAGCCTCTCTCTGCGGTACCCCAGAACTCCATCCAGCCCCTCCCCGAATTGGGGAGTGAGTATCTCTTTCGCGTAGTTATGGCTGACGGTAGTCAGCGCATCGGCGGAGGCTATACCGCCTTTAAGGAGATTCATCCATCCGTAGAACTCCATCGCATCCATCGAAAATGCCGCCTCCGCCATCCCCCACTCATCCAGGACAGAGAGCGGAAGGGATCCCTGGTAGGCGATGTTATGGATCGTAAGGACCGTGAACGGTTTTTCGGGAAGAAGACCGTAGTATCTGTGCCACTTGAGGGCAGCAGGGGCAAGACAGGTGCTCCAGTCATGAACGTGGATAATATCAGGCTTCCAGCCGTCAGGGAATGCAGGTTCGAGGGCTGCCAGAGAAAGAAAGGCGAAGGGACGGGCTGAATCGCCATCAAGAACAGCCGGGTATATTTCCCTCTTGTCGAAGAGTCCGGGATGCTCCAGAAGGTAGACCGGAACGCCGCCTATCTCCGTTTCAGAGACACTTCCGCACCATGCGCGCCACTGCAGCGGGACGCAGACAGGAAGGGGACCGGCTTTGAACTTTGCTGCGAGTTGGCGCAGACGCCCGGATACATCCGGCCAGGATGGAGTGATGACCCTTGCGTCTACACCAAGTTCTCTCTGGGCGGCCGGCAGGGAACCGACAACATCGGCAAGACCCCCGACCTTTGAAAGCGGGGCCATCTCAGGCGAAACATGCAGAACAGACAATCGGGAGCTGGCTTCGTTGTCCGTGGTGATCGCCTCCCGGTAAAGCGGTGTTCTTTTATCTGATATTATATTACTATCATTAAGGAACGTTGACCAGCACGAAAGCAGGCCGGACCGTATAATTTGACCTGCATGCAACTCTGACAAGAGGTGAATAATATGACTTTCCCACCCAAGGGACCTGCCGCGAGATTCGACCACAACGGGCACGTAATAAGGAACATCAATCAGGAATTCCTCAAGAAGCTGACGGTCAGACAACGGGTTTCGGACAGGGTGGCCCGGGTAGCCGGCACCTTGTCCATCAGGATGCCATCATGGCGGAAATAATAAACCGGATGGAAAAGAAGGCCTTGTGACCCGCTGTTACACTTCCTCCGCCTGACATCCTGTTTTTCCGGAAAACGTATTAAAATAGCAACAGACAAGTCCAGGATCTGGAGGCGGTGGCGGCCCATGTCTGAAAAAATGGCTCCAACCCGCGGAAATCTGGTTCAGGCCCAAAAAGCTTTCACTGTCGCTAAAACAGGAAAAGATCTTCTGGAACAGAAGCGGCAGGTTCTCATGATGGAACTTGTCAGCCAGATAGAATCCGCCCGGGAGATCCAGGCCGACGTAAGCCGTGTCTTCGACACGGCCTACATGGCCCTGCAGCGGGCCAATACCTCCATAGGGATCGACATGGTGGAAGCGATCGCCATGGCCATCCCCGAAGAAGACCGCCTTACGGTACGCCTCAGGTCGATCATGGGAGTCGAGATCCCGGAGATCGATCCTCTTCCCGGTGATATCCGTCCCTGCTACTCCTTCTGGCAAACCTCGGGTTCCATGGATAACGCATTCAGGGAGTTCAAGGGCGTACTGGCGCTCCTTCTTCGTCTGGCCGAGGTCGAGACCAGCGTATACCGCCTGGCGGTGCAGGTCCGCAAAACCCACCGGCGCGTGAACGCCCTTGAAAAGGTGGTCATTCCCTACTACCAGGACGCCATGGCCGTCATCGTCGGAGTCCTGGAGGAACAGGAGCGGGAGGATTTCGTCCGCATGAAGATCGCCAAGAAGATGTCGGAAAGGAAGCGTTAGCATGTCGTCTCTTCAGGAATTCCTCACTCTTCTGCTCGGCGCCGAAAGCGAAGCCCGCAGGAAGAACGGAAGAAGCCCGGATACAGGCCGAAGAGGTTATCACCAGGGCACGCCAGGACTTCCAGCAGGAACGGGAGACTCGACTTGCGGCGGTGCGCGACCAGGCAAAGACTGTTATAGATGCGGCCGAGAAAAGCACCGAAGCGGAGATCCGACAGATACAGTTCCAGGGACAGCAGGAAATCGAGGGAATGGCCGGGCGGTTCAAGGCGCATGTCGGCGACGTGGTAGCAACTATTGCAGAGGAGACGGCTGCCGAATACATCAGGAAAGGGACCCGCTGACCATGAACATGGTCGCGCTCGGCGAAGAGACGGCCGCGGGAACACGGGCCAGGACCCTCTTCAGCCGCCTGCTCACCGACAGGGAGTACCACGAACTGCTGGACTGCGACTCGGTAAGCGAGATCCTGAACAGGCTCAAGACCACAGAAGGATACGCCCGGACCCTGGCGGACATTCCGGCGGATATCCATCGTTCCGAACTTGAGNNTTCAAGACGCGACTGGCTCAAGGCCTGGCTGGGACTCTACGACGCCGAGACCCTCAACCGGGTGATCAGGAAGGTCTTTTCAGGGCACGAGAGGGTGAGCGGGCTGGAACAGCGCTTCCGCAGCGTTCCCGGCTCCCGGCTTCCGCAAAAAGAACTTCTTGCAGCCAACAGCTTCGATCAGATCCTTGAGTCCCTTCGGGGCACGCCCTGGTACCGGATCCTCCAGGAACCGTTCAAGGCGGCTCTTCGGGAGGGAGGCAATCTTTTCCCTGCTGAAATGGCCGTCGACACCCTGGCCCTGACCCGGCTCGTCCGAACCTCCAGAGCATTGACCCGCTCCGGGAAAGGAACTCTTTCGGATCTCTTCGGAACACTGGCAGACCTGCAGAACATCTCCTGGTCCATCCGTGGGCTTTACTACTTCGGAATGGGCTTCGAGGAGATGATAAACCGGCTCCTGCCACTGCGCCACAGACTGAGCTTCGATACCCTGCGCAGGATGGGGCGATCACAGGACCTCGATGAACTCTGGGACCACCTGGGCAGGACACCCTACGCTGAAGTATTCGGCCCGACTCCGATCACGGAGAGCATGGCCCTGGAAAAGCTGATAAAAAACCACCTCTGGGACAAGGCTCTTTCCATCCTGCGCAAGGGGACTCCCTCTTTCGGCGCACTGGGGGCCTACCTCTTCCTCCGCGACCAGGAGGTCCGGGACATCAAGATGATCATCGAGGACGTCAGGTACGACTTCAACCGGCGTGATGCGGCCGTTTTCCTGGCCCGCCCCCTCATGAGGGGAGGCGAAACCTCGTGGCGCTCGTGAAGATGCTGACCCTGACGGCTCTCGGCCCCAGGGAAGAAGTCGAACATATCGCGCGCCGGCTCGTGCTGCGGGAGGACTTTCAGCCGATCCCTCTCGACACGCTCATCACCGAACACACCCTACGCGCCAGATTAGGGACCGCGGGAGAAAATCCCTGTGACAGCCTGCTCGGAAGCCTTGCCTCTGTCTGGGAGGCCGCAGGCGAACCCCTGCCGGAACCGGCATCGGCAAAACTGTCCAGGGAAATGAGCCTGGACCGGATAAGACGGGATGTCGAGGGAATAGTGAAAATCCTGGGAAAATGGGAGAAAAAGAGAATAGATCTCGAGGAGAGGATACGGACCCTCGAAGCGGCGAGAGTCCTCTGGGAAGCTCTTGACGACCGGAACGAGCTCCTCGAGGAACTTTCTTCCATGGAACGTTTCACTGTCTTCTTCGGCCACATTCAGGACGAGAACATCTCCCGGCTTGACGAATCCGCCCGCGACGTCCCCCTCCTGCCCCTGCAGCTCACCTCGACCGAAGGTGAAACATGGCTTCTGGCATTTGCCCTCCCCGGATACGCCGACGGCGCGGGAAAGCTGCTGGAATCCCTCAACTTACGGGCCTTCTCCATCAGGGAGCTGAAGGAGTCCTTCTCATCCGGTGGCAGAAACCGGATCGAACAGCGGCTGGCATCACGCAGGCGTGCCTTCGAAAGGCTTCATGACGCCGCCAGGAGGTTTCTCCGGGAGAACGAGAAGGATCTGGAGCTTCTTTACAGCCGTCTCTTCACTCTCCAGAGGGTCTACGACCTCTGCCGGGGACGTGGGGAGATCGGTGATCTCTACG
>DFYG01000013.1 GCA_002382605.1 Synergistaceae bacterium UBA4088
CGCTTCCGTCGAGGCGGTTTTTTATCCACCCTGAAAGTCCCAGGAGCATGGCCTTCTGTCTGAATCTCCATCTGAATCCCACTCCCTGAACCAGGCCTGTAATTACAATTCGTGCGCAAGTTTGTCCGGTCATTTCGAAAGTCCTCCTTTGAGGATATTAATAGTGTATCATCGAAAAAACTGATCAATGAAAAATGGAGGATCATATGAAAAAATCTGTTGTTATCGAGGAAATTCTGGAGCACTCTGGAGACCGTGCAAGTATACGTATTTCAGACAGGCTCTTCCATCCCGCCGGAGGCGGACAGCCTGGCGACAGCGGTCTTATCGAATGCTCAGGCTTCAGCGCTGAAGTCCTTGACAGCCGCAGGGGCGAGAATGGAGACATCCTGTCCATAGTCGTAAAAGAAGGAAAACTTTCTACAGGGATGAGCGTTTCTGCATCCGTCAACAAGGTCCGACACATCCTGCTTTCAAGAATGCATACAGGCGAGCATATTCTTTCCAGGGCTCTTGAAAACAGGCTCGAAGGACTCTGCGTCCAGAAGGTCTGGATAGGCGAGAATGAGAGTACCATTTACATTACCTATCAGGGAGATATAGGGTGGGAAGAACTCTTCGAGGCTGAGAAAGAAGCGAATCGCATTGTGGATGAGGACATTCCGGTCTCCCGGGAGGATCTCCCAAGGGGTGAGTCAGAAAGGCTCACTGGAGTCAAGATCAAGTGGGACCGGGTTGACGATGAACGGATCAATGTTGTCACCATAAGCGGTTTCGATTCCATCGCGTGTTCGGGAAGCCATGTGGATTCTACTGGAATTGTTGGAGGTCTTCTTGTAACCGGGTTCAAGGGTTCCTCTCCGGAATGGGAGATCCGTTTTACGGTAAACAGACAGGAAGTCCTGGAAAGACAGAGCAAAGTGATGAGGATTTTGATGAGAAGTGTCGGCTGCGACGAGGAAACTCTCCCGGTCGTGATCAGGAAACTCCAGGAGGAACGCCGCGATATGGGGAAAAACCTCGAGAAGGTTCGCCATTTTATTGATCTGACCTGGGAACATGCGTGCGGTATCGACCACCCGGTGTATATATTCTCTATGGAAAACTTCCCTCCTGATCTTGCGGCCAGTGCAGTCAAGAAAGGTTTACTGGTGCATCCTGAAAGTGTTTTTCTTTTTCTCTCTCCTCCGGATACAGGAGGAGGGAAAACCCGCTTTATTCTTGCTGCGGGGGAAAAAGCAGAGGTGGATCTTCGTGAAGTACTGAAATTCAGCCCGAGGCTTGAGGCCAGAGGCGGTGGTTCCGCGAACTGGGTCCAGGGCGCCGCAGGTTGCGGTTCAATTTCGGAATGGAAGAAGGCAGTAGGTGTTCAGGTTGACAAATAGTTATCCCTGTGTCATTATTGATCACGTAGGGACATTGATTTTTTCTTTTAAAGGGAGGAAAGCAACATGGTCTTTGATCTCAACATTGCCCAGGGACAGGAGAAAGGCAACGGACCTGCAGTTGTGTGCGAAAATGGGGGCTATGATATCCTTTTCGATGGCAACAAGGCCCCGGCACACCCGCATTGGAGGGAGAGGCTTCTTGTCCACGAGCTCGCGCGGAAATGCAGCGATCAGTGATAGCAGGGCGGATCCAGGGGCTCCTTAAAGGGGCTCCTTTTTTTATTCTCTGATATAGTATTTGCGGGGAAGATTTCCATAGCAGAACCTCCCGGAAGGAGTATTGTCATGCTTGTTTTGTTCTTTTTTTCAATATCCGCCTCAGCGGTAACATTCACTCTTTTTTACATCTGGTGCATCCAGAAGCCGGTAGTCATGGTCAGCCGTTTTTTCCAGGGTGAGGAACACCCGGAGGAAACGTCCCTGGGTGAGTTCGACAAGCTTCCGCCCGCGTTCAGGCCTCTCGTATGGTACCCGCTCAAAGGGGTTCTCTTCCTTGGTGAGACCTATATACAGGCGGGGTGGGGTGCCTATTGCGTTCTGAGGGCCTTCAAGGCGATCAGAGAGGCTGGTGCAGGAACAGGCTGGAGCTACCACGCTGTCGCCTTTGTCGCCTGCATCGGGGCCCTGGGTTTCATTGCGAGGCGTGAAAACCGAAAGGACATACTTACGGTTATCCAGTCCTGCATCGCCATGGGGAGTTACATGGTCTTATGTCTTGCCCCGAAGGCTTTTGGCACATATTACCCCTGGCTCCAACGTCTATTCAGCTGAGGGTCTGGAATATTCTTCTTCTTCTGGAAGGAAACCTAGACGATATCTGGTACCCGGATGATCTCAAGAACTTCTCCGATATTCCGGTAGGCAGCTCGCTTTAGTGCGAGACGCCCCAACATCATATCTTCGAGGGGGGTTCCCGTCATGTCGAAGATCGTGATCTCGTCATCCCGGGTTCTGCCGATGGTTTTTCCTGCGAGGACGCCGCCGATCTCGTGCATATCCGATTCACCGATAAGGCCGTTTCTGAAAGCGGACCGGCACTCTCCGGTCAAGGTGGTCTGTTCCCTGTTGTCCACGAAAACCCTCGCCCCCATGAATATCCGGGGATCGAGTTCCTGTTTGTCAGGCGAATTGGCTCCAGCTGCGGTTATGTGAGTCCCTGGAGATATCCATTCTTTTTTTAAAAGAGGCGCCTCAGAGGAGGTTGCCGTTACAACATATTTTGATCGTGGTGCGATCTCCTTCAGGTCGTAGATCGGGAAATCCGAGAAACGAATGTGGGGGTAGCGGATCGATTGTGATCGGACGAAATTTTCTGTTCTCCGCGGGTCCCTGCTTGTTACGCATATATGTTTCAGATAGGGAAGAGAGTCGGCTGTTCCCTTCACCATGGATGCAGCCAGGTTTCCAGCACCTATCAACAGCATTGTCCTTTCGTCTCTGCGAGCAAAGAGTTTTGCCGCAATTGCCGAGGCTCCGGCGGCCCTGAGAAGAGTGAGTTCGCGGCCGTCGAATATCCCGAGGAGATCGCCTGTCCTGTTTTCAAAAAGAAGAAAAACAGATGATGAGAAAGGGTTTCTGGCCGTTGAAATATCTCCGGGACTGCTCGCCGAAACGTTGATACCTGCTGTGTTCAGTTCTTTTGAGAAACCCGAAACCGAGTCAAGTGAGAAGCCATCTGTTGAGCTGCTGGTCTTCGTTGAAGATCGGGAAATTTCAATGGAACTCGTGAAATGACAACAATAGGCAGATTCAACTGCTTCGATGACATCCGCCATACGGAGAATATCGGCAAGATGCTCCTTTCCAAAAATCCTGGTCAACCCCACGCAGAGCTCCCCCCAATCACCAGTTCAAGTATAACTCAAAGGGGCTCTACTCTCCGGAGTTCTTTAAACCCAGCGTATTGCGGTCGCCTTGAAAAGAAGAGTAACGGAAGATCCGGGCATAAGTTCAAGCTTTGTTACAGATTCCCGGGTTACACTGGAGGTAAATGTGAGCCCTCCGGCCATGACGGTTACCAGTACGCCGCCCTGTCCATTTTCCAGGTTCATTCGCATTACTGTTCCGGTGATCGTGTTCCTGGCCGAGATGTTTTCAGGTATCCCGATGGAAAGAACNNATTTTATCGCCGCATCTTTCCCAGGGTCCAGGGATAATGTTTTCGGGCCCCCTGGAGTGGATCCTGCCGGAATGCATTGAAATGACATCATCCGATGCGCTGGATGCCCACTCAAGATCGTGACTGACAATTATCACTGTGGTCCCGAAATCCCGCCGCGCATCAAGTATGGTCTTTGTGATTATCCTTGCGCTCTGGATGTCTATGCTTGCGGTCGGTTCATCCAGCAGAAGGACATCTGGTTTCAGGACGAGTCTGGATGCAAGGGCGACCCTCTGAGCTTCTCCGCCGGAAAGTTCGAACCATGAACGCCTCGCGAATTGCCCTGGTTCGAGCCCCACCATAGAGAGCGCCTGATTGACGTTTTCGCGAATACCAGCGAATAGCCCCCTTACTTTGAGCCCGTATGCGACGTTGTCGAAGACGGATCTCTTCAGAAGACTTGATTCCTGCAGGAGCAGCGTGGCTTCTCTTCGAAGGTCCTCCCCGATATCATGGACAGCTTTTCCCTTAAAAAAGATCTTACCGGTTTTGGGTTTCTCAAGGAAGGCCAGGATCCTGAGCAGGGTGCTCTTGCCGCTTCCGTTAGGACCGGAAATTCCAAGAATGCTGCCCTTGTCGATCTTCATGTCGCGTATGTCGAGAACGGTCCGGTCGCCGTAGGTCTGGGTCACATTGCCCAGTTCGTAGATGCAGGTCAACTCGATGCCCTCTTTCTTGTAATGGAAACCGCGGCATTTACAGCGAATGCAAAACCCAGAAGAACGATACCCAAAGCTATTCCTTCGGCGAATTGTCCCTTTCCTGTTTCGAGGGCTATGGCGGTGGTTATTGTCCTGGTGTGCCACTTGATATTACCCCCGAGCATCATCGAGACACCAACCTCGGAGATTATACGGCTGTAGGCGGTCATAGCTGCGGCAAGCACCGCAAAGCGGCTTTCCCAGAGAGAACTGGCAGCTAGCTGGCCAGGCGATGCCCCAAGTGTCATAAGGGTAAGGCGAACTGTATTTTCTATCTGTTCCGTAGCGGAGGCAGTAAGGGAGACGACAATGGGCAGGCCCAGGATGAATTGGCCAACCGCGATTCCCTTGAGTGAGAAAAGCAGTCCAAAGCCGCCAAGAGGGCCGCTCCTGGAGATGAAGGCATATACAAGAAGACCTACTACGACGGTTGGAAGTGCGAGAAGCGTATCAGAGAACATGCGAAGGGCTCTCCTTCCCGGGAAGGAATAGTACCCGAGCATGAAGCCCAGCGGAATTCCTGCTGATAAGGTAAGGAGAGTGGAAAAGGTAGAGACTCTAAGCGTCGTGAAAATCGCGCTGTATGTCTCTTCCTGACCTGAAAAAAGGATACTGAATGCCGTGACGAAACCCTCGCTGAGGTAACCCATAAAAACCCCCGAATTTGTCTAAAACGGATAGGCACCTTGTGAAAGATTCAAGTGGCGGGAGATAACAAATATTATAAAGGAGGGCCTCCCGCATTGCATTATTCCGCGAGCGAGAATGGAGGCCCCCCGGGGGGGCAGGTTATTCTGCGTTCGGGACAAAAAGAGGCTTGCCTAGCAGTTTAAAGTCCCCGATCATCTTCTGGATCTTTTCAGAACGGATCCATTCGGAAAACTTCAATGCGAGGTCGTAGCGAATGTGCTCTCCCCTGGCGGGGTGTACGGCTATCACGCTGTACTGGTTGAAAAGGACATCATCGCCCTCTACGATTATCACCAGAGGAGGATTGCCTTTGTGGTTGTCTTCATATTTGATGAAGGTTCCCCTGTCCGTCAGAGTATAGGCATCTCTTTCGGCTGCAATGTTGATCGTGTTAAGCATGCCCTGTCCCGTCTGAATGTACCATTGTTCCTTTTCAGGCTGTGCAATTCCGGCCATTTTCCAAAGGTTCACTTCCATGACATTGGTTCCGGATTTGTCGCCGCGGCTGGCAAAAGGCTTTTTCCCGGAAGCGATGGCAGAGAATGCCTCCTTGACTGTTTTCCCTTTTATCTTGGCCGGATCGGAGGCAGGGCCTATGATGACGAAGTCGTTGTACATGACCAGGCGCCTGTTGGCTCCATAACCATCCTCGACGAACTTCTTTTCCAGATCTGGAGCGTGGACGAGAAGGACATCCACGTCGACATTCTTGCCAAGCTCGAGAGCCTTGCCAGTCCCCACTGAAACCCACTGAAGTTCGATCCCGGTATCTTTCAGGAATTCAGGAGCAAGAACGTCTAGAAGACCGGTGTTGTCAGTGCTGGTGGTGGTGGCCATTCGCAATACCGGTGCCGCAAATGCCGCTGAAACAGCAACAGCAACAGTTAGAAACGTCAGAACCGAAAGCTTTAAAAACCTCTTCATTCAGAACCAACCCCTGTTCAGTAAGTTCACGGAGCGTACTCCGCGCAAAAAAAGCCGTCTCTCCGCGTAAGGGAGAGACGGCCCGAAGATAGCGAACGACCGTTTCCTCCTTTCCGAACGCGGGAGGCGCTCCTGTTTCCGGGAACGCCTATCGGCCCGCCGCCGTGGGAAGACCTTTAGGCGGAAGGGCTCGGAGGCTATTTTGTTTACTGGAATATATCATACTTAAGAGCGGAGGTCAAAGTGGTCCATTTGAAAACTCAAGGGGTATAAATG
>DFYG01000103.1 GCA_002382605.1 Synergistaceae bacterium UBA4088
GCCTGGGAAAAAACGAAAAGGAGCCTCCACGGACACACCCTCAAAAAACAACCACACAGACGGCAGCGCAAATACTGGATGCCCTCACTCGAATCGCCCAGGGTACCGGCGGGTCGGAAGAAAGGAAAACCTTTCCAAGCATCCATGACGCATGGCTGCACGCACTTGCGTCGCCAGACCCGCATGTGAAATGGGACGACGAGATTGCCCTGCGGCAACTCAGTGAACAACTGGACCAATGGCAAAGATCCGCAAGGATAACCCGGGAATCGCCCTTTACGTTCTGCATGCGCCTTGGAGAACCGCGGAACGGCACGGGGGCAACCGGCTGGAACGTGGACTATCTTGTCCAACCGAAGGCTGACCCAACCCTTCAGTTGCCCGTATCAGAACTGTGGAACCCCTCCAGCGGTGCTTTTGTTGAACTCTCCAGATATGGGAACAATGTTTCCGAATATCTCCTTACGATCCTGGGGCAGGCGGCAAGACTGTGCCCCTTCGTAAACCAGAGCCTCGGTCGAAAAAATCCCTCGGGATTTGAACTCGATGGAAAAGAAACCCTTGACTTTCTTACGCAATACGCCGACATGCTGAGAAGGGTAGGTATCGATCTCATGCTGCCCTCCTGGTGGACGGGACAGGGCCCGGCCGTCAGAGCCGGAATAAGACTTAAAGTCAAAACACCTGCGATGCAGGACAATTCAGGCCTTACACTGGACTCCCTGTTTCAGTTCGACTATCAATTCTGCTTCAACGGAGAGCCTCTCTCCATGGAAGAACTGGAAGAACTTGCCCGTCTCAAAACGCCTCTGGTCCGCCTCAGGGGGCAGTGGACCTGCATGACCGAAGGAACCATCAAGAACGCCATCGATTTCCTTCGCAAAACAGATGAAGGCACCTTGACTGGCAGGGAACTCCTCCGCATCAGTCTGGACGGAGAAAATGAAATGAAAGGTGTTCCCGTCGAACAGGTGGATGTCGAGGAATGGATCGAGGGAGTTTTGGCCAAACTTCGGGACCCGGTCAAAATCAGGGCGATCACCCCCCCCAAAGGCTTTAAAGGCGTACTTCGTCCATATCAGGAAAAAGGCCTGGCGTGGTTGTCTTTTCTTCAGAAGACAGGCCTGGGAGCTTGCCTCGCTGACGATATGGGACTCGGCAAGACCATTCAGACTCTCGCTCTCATACAGCAACTCAAAGAACAGGGCGAGAGAAGGCCGGTGTTCCTCGTATGTCCCACATCGGTGGTCAATAACTGGAAGAAAGAGGCCGAAAAATTCACCCCCGACCTGAAAGTACTTGTGCACCACGGGGCAGACAGAAAAAAGAAAGACGCCTTCCGAAAGGCAGCAGACCGGCACGCGCTTGTCCTGTCCAGTTACGGGCTCCTCGCCAGAGACGCCGATTTTCTCAAGGATGTTCAATGGTCAGGCCTCGTTCTTGACGAAGCTCAGAACATCAAAAACCATGAAACCAGACGGGCTCGGGCGAGCCGCTCCATAAAGGCCGGTTATCGCATAGCCCTCACCGGTACCCCGGTTGAAAACCACGTGGGCGACCTCTGGTCCATCATGGATTTCCTCAACCCCGGCTTCCTGGGCGGCCATGCCGCGTTCAAAAACCGTTTCTACAGGCCGATCCAATTGTGGAACAATGAGCAGGCCGCCTCCAGACTAAAACGGCTTACAAGCCCCTTCATACTCAGGCGTCTCAAAACCGACAAAACCGTAATATCGGATCTGCCGGAAAAGATAGAGGCTACGGAGCACTGCACCCTCACCCGCGAGCAGGTAACCCTGTACAAAGCAGTGCTGAACGAAATGGAAGAAAAAATACACCAATCGGAAGGTGTACAAAGAAAAGGAATGATCCTCGCCGCTCTTACCCGTCTCAAACAGATATGCAACCACCCGTCACAATTCTCCGGCGACGCGGAACATACCAGCCGGCGATCCGGAAAACTTGTCAGACTGCTTGAAATGCTGGGTCAGATCCGCCAATCCGGGGAACATTCCCTCGTCTTCACGCAATACGCCGAAATGGGCCGTATCCTTAAAAACTGCCTCAGGGAAGAGTTCATGGAAGACGCGTTTTTCCTGTCGGGACAGACAACCCGAAAGAAACGGGACGAAATGGTCAGGGTCTTCCAGGAAGGCATCAACGCTCCCGGCGTATTCATCCTCTCACTAAAGGCTGGAGGCACTGGACTCAACCTGAGCAGAGCCAACCATGTATTCCATTACGACAGATGGTGGAACCCCGCTGTGGAAAACCAGGCCACCGACAGAGCCTTCCGAATAGGGCAGAAAAAAAACGTGCAGGTGCACAAATTCCTGGTGGCTGGAAGCCTCGAGGAAAGGATAGCCCAGATGATAGAAAGCAAGAGCGAACTGGCGGACAAAGTGATAGGAAAAGGCGAAGCCGGGCTTACAGAACTATCGGACAAACAGATAAAAGAACTGTTTAAACTCGGCAGAGAAGCCGAAGGAGACTGATCAATATGAGCAGGGCATATTACCGCGACTGGTATACCCCGTCCTCCCCCATAAAGGTAACGGGAGGGATAAAAGCCCAAAGCCGAAAGGGTGCGTTTGCAAAAAAATGGTGGGGAAAACGCTGGATAGAAGTGCTTGAAGGTTTCCGGATAGGTGCCCGCATGACAAGAGGAAGGGCCTATGCCAGAAATGGACAGGTGGTAGATCTGAACATCGAAAAAGGGGTCGTCAGTGCCGCGGTGCAGGGCTCCCGGGCGGAAGAATATAAAATATCCATAAAGATAAACGTATTTCCCGACCAAAAATGGGACCAGGTCATCTCCAGCGTATCGGAGCATCCGGCCTTTGCGGCGTCTCTCCTTTCCGGTGAAATGCCCCGGGAAATGGAAGAACAGTTCAACAGTGTGGGGCTGTCCCTTTTCCCGGAAAAAAGAAAAGATCTTCGGACATCCTGCTCGTGCCCGGACAGTACCAACCCTTGCAAACACATAGCCGCGGTCTTTTACCTCATGGCGGAAGCTTTCGACGAGAACCCCTTCCTTCTTTTTACACTCAGGGGAATGGACAGAGACGACTTTCTGGCCAGACTGCAGGGAGGCTTGCCGAAAGCCTCTCTGGACGCTGAGCGATTTTCGCCAGAGCCTCTTCCCGAGGACGCGGAGTTGTTCTGGAAAGGAGCAGAAACCGGCAAGGGTCCCGGAACTTTCCGCGAACCGCTCAAAGTCCATGGATCCCTGCCCGCAAGGCTTGGCCGCCTTCCGTTCTGGAGAGCGGAGGAGCCATTTCTCGTTGCAATGGAGAAAATGTACGAACAGGCGTCCCTCAGGGCCATGGAACTGCTGGAGCAAAAACTGGGGAAATGACCTGGTTCCGACTCGCCCCTGCCCCTGCCCCTGCCTGTCATCCCGACATCGTCCTGAGGTGGTTCAGCGAAGGGGCGTAGCCGCGGCGGAACGCCCGCCCACTGGCGGGGATCTGCTTTTGCCCTGCTCTTTCCTAAACCATATATTGTGCTTTTCTCTCTTGCCCTTCCCTGCGTCCCCTGCGGTGAGATGTCCTGGTCTTTGCCCCTGTCCCTTCCGATTCACGGGCTTTTCCGAGTCACGCGTCACACGTCACACGTCACACGTTACGCCCTTGCCCCTGCTGTCGCGCATGATAATTATTTCGGGATTTCGCTTATCAGGAACTTTTTGGGAATGGAGTCTAACCGGATTGATAAATCTTGCAAAGCTCTATGAACTGAATTACAATGTAATTCAGTTTGGACGAGGAGGGGATTCAATGGCTGCCAACAGTATTGTACAGGCACGTATAGATCCGGAAATCAAAAAGGAAGCTTCCGTTGTACTGGCCACGATGGGACTTTCCGTCTCCGATGCCGTGCGTCTTATGCTTACCAGGGTTGCGGCGGAGAAGGCGCTGCCGTTCGATTTGCTGATCCCGAACGAAACCACCCTGGCGGCGATGCGGGAGGCCAGAGCGGGTGGTCTTCCGAGTGCCGGGAGCGTTGGAGAGCTTATGGACGCGCTGAATGCGGAAGATTGAGTGGACAAGCCAGTTTGAGCGCGACTTCAAAAGAGAAAAGAATGGGCCCCATAAAAGTATCCTGGAGAGAACATTTATTTCAGTCGTGCAAACGCTTGCCGAGGACCGACCACTGGAGACGAAATACAGCGATCACTCTTTGGGAGGTCAATGGGATGGGTTTAGAGACTGTCATATCAGACCCGACCTTGTGTTGATTTACGAAAAAGAATGTTGCGTTCTCCGGCTGATTCGTTTGGGTTCCCATTCAGAAATCGGATTCTGATTTTTCTGGAGGAAATGGTTCGAAATCTACGAAAGAAAGCTTCGGTATAATTGCCACAACACCGTTGCCCCTCCGTCTCACTTCTCGCTTCTGACGCTCCTGCCTGTCATCCCGAGTACGCCGAAGGCGGATCGAGGGATCTGAACCCCCCTGGGCGGGCTCCGGCCGTCAGGTATGGAAACTGA
>DFYG01000028.1 GCA_002382605.1 Synergistaceae bacterium UBA4088
CCTCTATACACTGACGGCCTGGCTTCCTTTATTTCTTCCGTCACCGGCAGATAGAAAAGGCCCCGGGGCAACCCCGGGGCCTTTTCAAAAGAAGAGAAGGAGTGGATCTGCTGCCTACCAACCCTTCAGATGCGGCAGGATGTCGTCCGACACCCTCCCTGATGCTGCATCCTCGAGAGCGGCATTCATTATTTCAAGGGCTTCCTGGAAAAGCTCTTCCGGGATATTCAGAGGAGGCGCCACGCGAAGGACATTGCCGTCCTTCCCGAAGGTAATGAGGATGAGTCCCCTCTCCCAGGCTGCCCAGGATATCTTCAAAGCCATTGCCTTGTCCGGCTTTTTCTTCTTTCTGTCTGAGACGATCTCGACCCCCATCAGGAGTCCTTTTTGGCGGATGTCTCCGATGAAAGGGTACTGTTTTGCACGTTCCCGGAACCACTCCGCCAGACGTCTGCCTTTTTCCTCCGCCTTTTCAGCGAGCTGTTCGTCTTTTATCACGCCGATGGTCGCCTCGGCCGAGGCGCAGGTCACCGAGTGGCCCGTGTGCGTGTAGGCCAGAAGGGGAACGGGGACGCTGTCCAGGATATCCGCCCTTCCCACGATCGCCGAGATCGGCATCCCGCCTCCCAGAGCCTTGGCGGATACGATGAGGTCAGGCACGACATCGAAGTGTTCTATCGCCCACCACTTCCCGCTCCGGCCCATCCCGGTCTGAACCTCCTCGTCGATGAAGACGATACCCTCGCGCTCCGTCGCCTTCCGGAGCATCTGCATGAACTCCTTAGGGGGAAAAATCATGCCCCCGTCCCCCTGGGCCGGCTCGATAAGAACCGCAGCTATATCGCCCCTGTGTTTCACCAGGAGCGTCTCGATAGCTTCCATGGCTGCCCGGGATAAAGCGGACGGATCGGCATAGCCGTCGATGCCCCATGAGTTCCTGTAGGAGTCCGGGTATTCGGCGAAGATCACGTTCCTGTCGGGACAGACCCGGTCTTTCACCTCCTGCCCGACTATTCCCGTCACTGAAAGTGCGACGGTGGTCATCCCGTGGTAGGAGTCCTTGAAGCTGAGTATCTGCTTGCGCCCGGTGAAGGAGCGGGCCGCTCTTACCGCGGAGTCGACGCCATCGGAGCCGGAAAAGGCGAAGGCTGCCTTCTTCTGGAAAATTCCCGGGGTTATTTCAGTCAGAAGTTCGGCAAGACGAACCTGCCTGTCGTTATAAAAGTAGACGACGGTATAGTTCTGGAGCTTTCCGACCTGTGCCCTGACGGCCTCGACGATCGCCGGGTGGCAGTGTCCTGCGTTGTAAACGGCTGCGCTGGTCAGGAAGTCGATGTAGCGGTTGCCGTCCGCATCCCAGACAAGTGATCCTTCAGCCCTCTCGATGGCCATCGGAAAGTACTTGATGCTCACCGCCTGAGGGATGAAGCGTTCGTCCCGTTCAATGATCTCACAGCTTTTCACGATCGATTTCTTCGTGAATTTCCCCAGAGTCTTCCAATCCATCCGGCGTTCCTCCGTTTTCTCCTGGTATCAGGCCTGGGTGCTTGCGTTCTTCTTCCAGATCTTGTAAACGCCAATGGTGAAGAGAGCTACGCCGTGGAGGATGAAGAATCCCCAGCTGATGGTTCCGTAGCCCCTGGCGATGAGGCCGATCAGTCCGAAAGACGCAACTCCGAGACCAATGAGGGCCATGAAGCCGCCGAGAGCTCCCCGATTCGCGCGAGTGAGTCCCTTCCCGTTACGATCTACCAGCCAGGAGTTGATGCGTTCGTTCACCGCATGGATGAACCCTGCGCCGGTTTCGATCATGGTGCCGAAAAGAACGACCATGAAGATGGGGAGGAGCCACGGGGCTATCTGCCCGAGAATAGTATAGACAGGAACCTCGACATCGAGAATGCCGGGATAGAATCCGATGATCACGAGGTAGAGGAAAACTCCGGGGAGAATGGTGATGATCGATGTCATGATCCCGGAAATTACGGCTTCCTTTCGGCTCTCGATGTAGTTAAGTGCGAAGAGGATCGCCGGGAAGGTGCCCAGGTTGTAGAAGGCGTACTTGAAGCCGCCAAGAAGCCAGCCCTCCTTGATGTCTCCTGCGGCAAGGTTCGCGCTGATCTCGCCGCCCACCTGGGAGATGCCGACAAGCAGGAAGATGAAAAAGACCGCGTATAGAAGGTAGGACCACCATGACATTACGACCTCGATGACGTAACTTCCGAAGAATGTCAGCGTGGCTACTCCCGCAAGGAAGAGGCCCGCTCCTGCAAGCGGTGGCATACCGAACGACTGCATGAAGATGCTGCCCGAGGTGGCGCCGACCACACCGAGAACGATGAGGAGAAGCACGATGTAGCATGCTTCATACAGAACCCATCCGGGCCCCAGCAGTTCCTTGAAGAAGCTGCGGTAGTCGTACACCTTGAAGGTTCGCGCAAACTCGTAGCTCAGCGCGAAAACGAGGGACCAGAGGGTCGTGGTTACAAGTACCATGCCGAGTATTCCCCCGAGGCTGCCGTAGTTTGCGAAATACTCGACCAGTTCACGTCCGGTGCCGTATCCTCCGGCTATGACGACGGACTGGGAAATAAGGCCCGGAAGGATGTATTTCTTGTAAGATGCCGATCTCATGATGCGTCCGAAGAATCCCTGGCCGTTCTCTGAAACTGTGCTCATAATAACGTCACCTCTTTCTGTTCCAGGTTACCCCTGCGTGTATTGCTCACTCGGGGGGTGGATCCTTTGGTCTCTACAGGGTAGAGCACCCCTCCTTTCAAAAAAAACGGGACTCCTCTTTTGAGGGGTCCCGGCTCTCCTTGGTTTTTAGCGGCAGGGTAAAGTTCAACCGCACCAGGAGGGAGACCCCGAGGCGTAATAGCGGGTAATTTCGTAAATAAAGCTGTCGTTTGCTATCGAAAGATCGCGCATCGCGGTTCCTTCCTTCAAAAAGATATGCATTATGAAAGCAGAAGTGTTTCAGGGAGTCTATAACACCTGAATGCGGTTGTCAATAAACAAAGTGACGGCTTCTCGCCGGACAGCGATAATGTCACCC
>DFYG01000047.1 GCA_002382605.1 Synergistaceae bacterium UBA4088
CTCCAGACACTCTGTTCAAGAGGATACGTGCGGCAGGATCTCTCCACCCAACTGTATTCCGAAACGATGAAGCTCTTTGAGATGGGGATCCGGATGGTGGATGCGCATGGGCTGCTTAAGAAGGCCAGGCCTCACATCGAAGCCCTTGCCATGAGCACGAGGGAAACCGTCAATCTTGCCGTGCTGGATGGCAAGGATATCGTCTACGTGGATAAAGTGGAAAGCATGGAAGTCATCAAGGCAGATCTTGGCGTGGGCAGATCATTCCCTGCGTACGCGACGAGCCTCGGAAAATCCATCCTTGCGCTCCTCAAGGAAGATCAATTGCAAGCGCTCTATAAAGAAGAAAAATTCATTCCTTTAACATCCAGAACCGTTTCAGGTCTTGATGACCTCAAGGAACAGATCCGTGAGATCAGGATCCGGGGTTATGCTTCCGACGATGAAGAACTGGTCAACGGGCTTTCATGTGTAGCAGTAGCGATAAGGGATTTCAAAGGGGCTCCCGTGGCGGCTATAAGCGCTGCTTTTCCGAGCTATCGGTTCCCGGAAAATTCGCCTGAAAGGCAACGGATGGCGGAATTGATCAAAAGAGCTGCCCAATCGATATCCATCGAGTTGGGGTTCCTGGAATAAATTCCATCGGCTCTAAAATTGAAACACAAATCCATTATTGAGGGGGATCACCATGGCAAAGAAAAAGGGAAGACTTGAGTTCCTTCAGATGAAGAAAGCCGGAGAGAAGGCGGCGTGGATCACGGCCTATGACTTTCCAACGGCTTCCTTTGCGGAAGCTGCAGAGATGGACATGATCCTGGTTGGCGATTCACTCGGCATGGTTGTTCTCGGTTACCAGGGGACCGTACCGGTGACGATGGAGGACTGCATCCGTCACTCACAGGCTGTCCGAAGGGGCGCGCCCAACACCTTCTGCATAGGCGACATGCCCTTCATGAGCTACCAGATCAGCGACGAGAACGCGGTTCTGAACGCCGGTCGCTTCCTCAAGGAAGCCGACATGGACGCGGTCAAGCTGGAGGGCGGAAGGCGTGTCGCAAGCCGGATCCGTGCCATTACCGACGCGGGGATCCAGGTAATGGGGCATATCGGACTGACGCCGCAAAGTTCGGGACAGCTGGGCGGCTTCAAGGCCCAGGGTCGTGATCCCGAAAGCGCCCGCGAACTGATAAAAGATGCACTGGCGGTACAGGAGGCAGGAGCGTACGCACTGCTTCTTGAGGCAGTCCCGCCGGAACTTACCGAATACATCTGGAAGAAACTCACGATCCCGGTCTACTCGATCGGAGCCGGTGCCCCCTGCGACGGGCAGCTGATCATATGCGGCGACATGCTGGGGCTTTTCCAGGCCTTCACGCCGAAGTTCGTCAAGAAGTACTCGAACGTGGCGGAGATCGAGACCGCCGCTTTCAGGGAGTACGTTTCAGACGTGAAGCAGGGTGTTTTCCCCGCCGACGAGCATGTCTACCATATCCTCAAGGGCAAGGAAGAGGACTTCGCTAAAATGCTCGAGGAGTTCGAATAAGGCAAGTACTCCAGGTTCCTTCTGCCAGCTGATTTTTCAACGGCTGGGTGGTTGCGCCCGGACATGCCTGCTACTGTAAGGATGAAAGGGGAAAGGCGATAATGCCCGCATTTGCAAAGCGTATGAAGACCATGGAAGGATCCGCCGCGATAATCCGCGGCCTGTTCGGCTCCATGGGTGATCCTGGAGTGATATCATTTGGCGGCGGCGCCCCCGCAAGGGAAGCTCTTCCCGTTGATATCGTCCGCGAGATCGCGAACGATGTCATCAGGGTGGGCGGTCGTGGAGTGGAGGCACTCCAGTACGGCGGCGTCATGGGCCTGCCCGATCTTCGGGAAGTGGTCGTCAGCGATCTGCTTGCTCCAAAAGGGGTTATCGCCGACGCCGCCAATATCCTCATCACAAGCGGCGGACTTGAGGGCATGAACCTCCTCTGCCAACTCTTCATCGATCCGGGAGATGTCATCCTGGTGGAATCACCCACCTTCGTCCATTGCGTGGAGATCTTCGAGATGTTCCAGGCCAGATGCATCAGCGTAGCCATGGATGAGAACGGAATGATCCCTGAGGACCTCGAAGACAAGATAAAAAAGCATTCCCCGAAAATGGTCTACCTGATCCCCACCTTCCACAACCCCACGGGGCGGACCCTCTCCCTGGACAGGAGAAAGAGGATCGCCGAACTGGGAAGCCGTTACGATACGATCATCCTTGAGGACGACCCCTACCGTGACATCCGGTACAGCGGAAGCGACCTTCTTCCGATCAAGGCCTTCGATACGACCGGGCACACCGTACTTGCCAACAGCTTCTCGAAGATATTCTCTCCCGGGAGCAGGCTCGGTTATGTCCTTGCCTCCGATGAGATCACGGCAAAGCTATTCGACGCCAAGACAGCTACGAATTCCCACACATCCATGCTCCCCCAGGTCATCTGTGCCGAGTTCTTCAAGCGCGGATTCTACCCTTCCCACCACAAGATGATCTGTGACCTGTACCGCGAGCGAAGGGACACCATGATCCGGAGCATCGACTCCTTTTTCCCGAAGGGGACCAAAAGGACCTTCCCCGACGGCGGCCTCTTCACCTGGGCCCAGATACCGGGAGGCATCAACACCACCGCTCTTCTGGCCGAATCGCTTGCCGATCCAGACGTCCGGGTCGCATTCGTGGCAGGTGAGGGTTTCTTCATCGAGGGGAACGGGATGGGTAACAACTGCATGAGGATAAGCTTCGGCTCCGTCGCCCCGGAAAAGATCATGATCGGAGCCGAGCGTCTGGGCAGTCTGATCAGCAGCAAGATCGGGAAACAGGAAGACCAATAAGAACAGGGAAACAGAAAGATTCAGGGCGTAAAAGGTACTAAAAGAAGATCAGCAGGCCGGGTGAAAGATCTTTTTGCCGGGCAATGGTTCTGGTGTACACGCGCATATCAGCCCGGCCCCTTTTTAAAACCGGGGGTGAAATGCTAAAAAGGGCGGATCTTCCTCCAGGGGCGGGGCAAACCATTATTGCATTGATCAGTGGAGAAAACCGGCATCATGCTGGATGCTGTCAATTCTCGGATCGGCAGAACCTTTCCCTGAATTCCGTACGGGCCCGCTCGATCCGCTGACGGCAGGTATCGGTCACTGCATCGTCGAAATCGAAAGAGTCTCCGCTTATCGAGAGCGCCCAGGCTTCCCGGAAACCTGTGCCCAGATCCTCGAGCAGGGCAAGGAACCATGAAGGGCCGAAGGAATGGATGTTCAGTCCCTGGTTTGCGGTACCGTCCGGATGCACCGGTTCCAGGATGTATCCATTCGGGTAGCGTTCCAGGGAAGCGTCAACAAAAACCAGAATATCTCCAGGCCGGATATCGCAGGCCGCCTCGGGAAGAAGCTGGTGACCGAGCACAAGGCAGGCATCATTGCCCGCCTTGCGCAGGTCCTCCAGAAGCATCGGAGCCAGCAGGTGCCCCGCTCCGTCATCCTGCCGAAAAGGATTACCGTACCCGAAGATCCGGAACATGCCAAAACCGGTGTTCAGTTGCTTATCTCTCTGCTGATAACCCCGTCGGCCCTGAAGATCTCCAGATGCAGGGGCATCCTTCCGACCGCATGGGTGGAGCAGGAAAGACAGGGGTCATAGCAGCGGATGACGTGCTCCATGCTGTTCAGGATCCCTTCCGAAGGCTCTCCATCCCTGATGTTCTCTTTGGCGACCATCTCTACGCCCTTGCTCATCGCAAAATTGTTGTGGCCCGTGGCGACGATAAGGTTCACCCCTGTCAGTGCCCCGTTCTCGTCGATCTTGTAGTGATGGATGAGAGTGCCGCGCGGAGCTTCTATGACTCCTATGCCTTCAGGGTAGAGATCAGTAGAGGTCACCCTGAGATCGCTGCCCGTAATATCTGGATCCTCCATAAGCTCTTCGATGCGTTCCACACCGTAAAGTGCCTCTATGAGCCTTGCATAGTGGTAGAACAGCGTCTGGTGGACCATTCCGTCTTCGGAGCCTTTACGGAATTCCGCAAGCTCTTTCGATGCTTCCGGGGTCGAGATGTCGTCGCATGCGTTGATGCGGCCGAGGGGGCCGACACGGTAGCTCCCGTGCGGGAAACCGAGCGGTTTGTAGAAGGGGAACTTGAGGTAGCTCCACGCCTCGACATGCTCTCCTATGTTCTCAAGATAGTCCCAGTCGGGAAATTCGTCGATGATCCGTCCCCGAGGGCCCTTAAGGCGGATATCTCCATCATAGAGCTCCAGGAAGCCATCCTGTACCAGACCCATGCAGGCTGTTTCCATAGTCGCAAAGGATCGTGCCTTTTCGGAATTCTCATCAAGGTACCCCTTCACGAGCTTCAGTGCTTCCCCGACGGTAGCCTTCATTACAGGTAGACTGCCTCGGATCTCGTCCATCTCTCCTGGCTTCAGCCCGCGGTTCACCCCTCCCGGGATACTGTGCCATGGATGGACCTTCTTGCCTCCAAGGACCTGGATTATCTCCTGCCCGAACTTTCTGAGCTGAACGCCCTTTACGGCAAGTTCAGGGAATCTCTCCGCGACCCCTGCTATGTTACGGGTGGCCGGATCGGAATCGAAACCAAAGAGCAGGTCAGGGCTTGAAAGGTGAAAGAAGCTCAGAGCATGGGACTGTACTATCTGACCCATATGCAGCAGTTCACGAAGCTTATGGGCGGTTGGCGTTATCTCCACGCCAAGCAGGGCATCGCATGCCTTTGCTGAGGCCAGATGGTGGCTGACGGGACAAATGCCGCAGATACGAGGTGTTATCACCGGCATCTCACGGAAATCGCGTCCCTGGCAGAATAGCTCGAACCCCCGGAACTGCGTCACATGGAAGCGTGCCTCACTCACATTTCCCTTTTCATCAAGATGTACCGTTATCTTCCCGTGACCCTCTATCCGGGTTATGGGATTTATCTCTATCTTTCTGACGGTAGCCATTGTCCCGCCCCCCTAGTCGTAACGCATCATTTCCGAGGGGACCTTCGGAACGCGCCCCTCGAGAAGTTCCTGAAAAACCCAGAGTATCGTATCGGCATCCGGCGGACAGCCTGGAACGTACACATCGATATCTACCTCATAATCGACAGGTACCGCCTGAGGAAGAAGCCTGGGGATATCCTCATGTGGGATTATCCCCTCGGGATTGACAGTGCTGGGCGTATTGATGTAGCCCTCCCTGAGAGCACTCTCCCTGTCGGAGAAGTTGCGCATGCAATTGATGCCTCCGAAAACCGCACAATCACCCCATGCTACGATCACATCGCACTGCTCACGCATCTTTCTGGCAAGATGGACTTCCTCTTCGTTGCCGAGACCTCCGGAGATGACTCCGACAGTAGCCTTGGGGATCTCCTTGGCATCAACAATGGGGGAATAGACAATTTCAACCTTCTCCAACAATTCGACAATGCGCTCGTCAATATCCAGAAAAGACATATGACACCCCGCGCAGGCTTCAAGCCACACTGTTGCGACTTTGACCTTCGACATCAACCCCGCACCTCCTCGAGCGGAACCATTCGGGCGTTAACAGGAGAATTTTCACTGGCGAACAGATTTCCGCATGGCGATTCTTTCGGTGAACCGGGCGTCACACCCAGATCCTTGGACAGATCCTTGAGGATCGATGCAAGCCCTCGTACTTCGCCCTTGGGCGGCACAACCACATTCAGCCTGCGGCGTTCACCCTCTATGGTACAGAAGTGCCCGCTCCGTTCAAACCATGCTGGTGCAGGAAGAAGTACATCAGCAAGGTTCACCAGCGGGTGAGCCCAGAAGGGACACTGGACCACAACAAACCTGGTTCGGGAAACGGCTGAAAGTGTGGCCTCGTCCTCTGGAACAAGTCCGGTCGAATAAACGTACAGAAATTCAAGGTTTTCATTTCCAAGCCACGGTTTGTCTGAAAGGACAGTGTTGATAGATCCCAGGCTGTTGCCGCTGACGACCAGCGGGACCAGACCTATGCCGTCATCAAACATGGCGCCGCAGGCAATGGCCAGATTGGCAGCCGCTGCAATGGCGGCCGGATCAGCGGCCAGGGAGCTCCCCAGAACGAATACCGGCCTTTTGGCGCCGAGGAGAGAAACAAGGATCTTTTCCAGAGTTTCCGCTGGTACACCCGACCGCTCGGCCGCCTTGTCCAGAGAGGCGAAGTCCGCTTTTTCCGGAGTTTTTCCGGAAGCCTTCAAGGAAGCTGCGGTCCGGGCCATGCTTTCGAGCAGCCCCGCATTCTCAAGGTGGCCTTTCGTTACCGCGTCGATATCCGTGATCCCCTTGAACGGATTCTTTTTTGAGGAGAGGTTAAGAAGAACGGCCTTGTTCTTCAGTACACTTACACGAATATAGCTCGCAATGACGGGAGCTTCCTCATCGGGATCCGCCGAGAGGTTCAGAATGCAGTCGCTCTCGAGGATGTTGTGAGCTCCGGTGAATGGACGCACGCCCTGCCTGCGGAAGGGTTCAAAACCCTTTACGAA
>DFYG01000011.1:0-966 GCA_002382605.1 Synergistaceae bacterium UBA4088
AGGCACTTGAACTTCTGGAAGGACGCGGGCAGACTTTCAGGGAACTTGCGGAATATACGGACTACCTGCTCTCATTTGAGCCAGTCAAGGCACGCTACGACGCCTCCGACCTTGATGAAGCGCGCCGGGGGCTGCTGCGGCGGTTCTTTGCGAACCTTCTTGCGATCACTTCATGGGACGCTGATTCCATGGAAACAACCGCGAAAACATGGTGCGAAGATAATGGAGCAAAACTCAAGGAGGTGGCAATGCCTCTCCGCTGGATCCTCACAGGACGCAAAGTTAGTCCCGGCATCTTCCACGTGGCGGTATTCCTTGGGCGGGACGAGGTCAAAAACCGACTTTTTCACTACGGGCTGGCTTAAGGCCCTGGAGTTCCCTCCTCACTTCTGCATCCCGACAGACTAAGAGGGCGCCCCGCTCGGGATGCCCTCTTTAGAATTTTTTAAGAAATTTTCCAAGGATCTTTCCGGGGTCGTCCGGAAATGCCATCAGTGCATAGCAACTTAGCGCATGTATGAACTCCACGGGGTAATCCATCTGTCCCCATACCTGAAATCCTCTCGCTGAAAGCCCCGCTATGCCCACATCGTGATATGCCGCAGGATTCTTGACATCTCCTTCGGCCTGGCTGCATGCTATCACCCGTGGCATATTCGATGACATGTACGTGTCCGCTATCTGCTCGAGTGTGGCCGTCGGAGCATTCCCCGCACCGAAGCCAATGAGTCCGAGGATCTTTTCATCACCCGAAAGGAGTGGGACTGTACCCGGTGAACAAAAGATCCACCGGATACTGCTGCCTGCCTCACGAGCCTGCCCGGGAGTCGTCTCAAGAACTTTTTTGAGAGAATGGGGAGTTCTTCCCCTCAGGTGTCCGATATCAACGATCTCCCCATCCCTGGCCCATTCGGGGCTGAAGTACAGAGGCATGCCCCCGATAGGGATAAAGGCGTCAGGGTGCTG
>DFYG01000011.1:1119-2534 GCA_002382605.1 Synergistaceae bacterium UBA4088
CTCTGACAGATTCGTCTATAACCCTGGTCATTTCTATCCAGTGCCCCGGATCCAGGTTTGAGCTGTCGAGACCCGGGATCCCCCATGGCTCCAGGCAGACAACGTCGATCTCCTTCTCCGCGAAGAATGCGGAGACGTAATCCTGGAGCGTCCTGGATACCGCGGGATCCGGTCCCTTGCGCTCTCCAAGGAATCCGCTGGCAATTGTTCCGCCTGTGAAAATGACCAGCGCCTTTCCCATGCGTCACCTCCGAAAAAATAGCGGGACCACGAAAAGACGCGGTCCCGCCCTGTTTTAATACAACGGCCGCTTCGGCCTTATTTCGGGTGGATCGCCCTGACCGGACATCCCGGGGCGCAAGCTCCGCACCCGACGCACTTCTCTTCATCGATCAGGTGCGGCTCCTTGATATTACCAGAAATAGCCTGTACCGGGCATACTTTTAGGCACTTGGTGCAGCCAATGCAGATTTTTGGATCTATCTCGTATTTTGTAATATCCGCGGCCTTTTCTTCAACTGTTTTCTCATTTTCACCTGGTTCAGGGGCCGCCGGCGCTGGTTTTTTGCCCGAATCTTTTACGATCTCCGCCTTGCGGTCATATGAAGAGAAAGCGAATTCGTGCGTCATCCATATGCATGATACGGGGCATATCTCCGTACACTGCGCGCAGAAACAGCATCGATCCATGTGGAACAGGACCTTCTTCTCCTCACCGAGCGAATCGATGGCGTGGGCAGGGCAGACCCTGATGCACATTTTGCATCCTATGCAGGCGCTCTTGTCGTATGCAACCCTTCCGCGGAACCCTTCAGGCGTGACAACAGGGTCATTAAGCTTGATCTCGCCCGCTGCTGCCGCTTTCAGCGCTTCGGTCAGGTTATCCGGCATGTGCGCTACAGGAAAGGGGTTGGTGGCGGGATCTTCAACCCATTGCCTGAGTATCTGTATCATCATTCTGTTGAGCATTTCCAACCCCCCTTAAAGGACGACGTCCAGGGACAGCAGGATCATCCCTGCCAGTGAAAGCCCGGCAATGTGGAACCAGTAGAACTGGGATGCCTGCCAGATCTTGTAGCGCCCGAAGGCCGTTCGGATAAGTGTTACCCCGATGACCTGAACTGCAAATACCTTGACCCAGAAGAAGATGAAATCCACAAGGAAAAGGATAGCCCCTTCGATCTGGAGCATCTTCCCGAGCGACCATGGAAAGAATAGCGATACCACAACGGCGCACATGACGAGAGTGCGGACCGAGAAGGCTATCTTCATCATTGCGAGGTTGCGCCCGGAGTATTCGCAGATGAGACCTTCAAGGATCTCCGTCTTGGCTTCGGCTATGTCCATAGGGACTTTACCCACTTCTGCGGGAACAACAGCCATAAGGGAGACCAGCAGACATAGAAGGCCGAAAA
>DFYG01000156.1 GCA_002382605.1 Synergistaceae bacterium UBA4088
TTCTTCCGACTCCTCACTACGAAGGATCTCGATCCTGTTGTTGAGGGGAACAAGTTCACGTGGCTCTATGTAGACCCCTTTGCCCGATCCCGATCGGTCATGCGCAATTCCTTCGAACCTGTGGATATCTTCCATCCTCACGAGAAGGGTCAGTCTCCCCTTGCGGAAATGAGTAACGCGGTCCAGAAGGAAGGGCGCAAATGACTGGCTCACGGAAAGCTCCGCGCACTTTCTACGGGCATGCAACCTCAGCAGGTGGAGCTCCTTCCTTATCCTCTCAAGATCAGGCGAGGCATGATCGTAAAGCTCACCATCATCGGCGATCACCTGCAATGCTGCCAACTCGGCGCTCAGATCCCTTATCCCTTCCGCCAATCCCTCGATCCCCGGTATCTCTTCCCGCACATCACGGGTCGCTTTGCGTATCCTCATCGCCAATCCCAGAAGAACCCGGAAACGCAGCAACTCCTCGCCGGAAAGAAATGATGTCTGAATTGCGTTCTGCATTATCAGGGAAACAGGACGAAGGGCGGTATCCCAGGGAAATTCACCGCGCGTGTCCCTGTATCGGATATAGGATCTCAGGAGGGTCTGTCTTCGGGCGGCCTGTTCGACTGACCCGACGGGGGAAATGGCTGCAAAGGCGTTTTGACCCGTTTCAGAGCGGGTCTTTCTCGAAAGTTTCTCCAGTACTCCAGGAATTTCTACAAGTGCGGCGGTTCTTGACTCTATCTTCAATTAGTCTGATTGCCGTCCTTCTGGTCTTCGGTGCCTGTTCTGACTCCTTCGTTCCAGGGCAGAGAGTCAGGATCCATAAGGCGTATACCTGACAGGCTTTTCTGGACTGTCGGCCACGACACATGTGCTATTCTCATCGAATAGCTGTCATCCATCCAGTAGGGGGAAAGCACAGGGGAGAGGGCCATAGCCCCTGCATAGACAATAACAAGCAGAGCGAATGTTTTTACCGCACCCGCCACGATGCCCATGCCCCTGTCTATACCTGAAAGGTTGGTGAATTTGAGGAAGGATCTTACGGCCTTTCCAAAATAAACTCCCAATATCAGAACAGCTATGTAAATGGAGACCAGAGAGCCTATCTGCGCCGTAGTGGTGTTCAGTGGGATAAATGAAAGGACAACGGCGGATACTTTAGGGGAGAGTTTCCAGGCGAGAAGAAATCCGCCGATGGTAGTGATCAGGGATATGGCCTCTCCCGAAAAACCTCTTAAAGCGCCCCTGATGCAGAAAGTCGCCAGGATAAGGACAAAAAGAACATCTGTTCCCGTGGCAAGGTTCAAAAAGGGTCACCCTCACCGAGCATTTCCATCATTCGGCCTTCCGCCGATTCGATGGAAAAGGCCAGTTTGAAACAAGCGAGCAGCAGAAGTTCCTCCTGCTCGCTTGTCGTCTCTATGCCTTCAAGACTCTCTCTTGCTATCTGGGCTACCCGGGAAAAACGATCCTCGTTCAGGCGTGTCAGAATGGAGTAGCTTTTTTTGCCGAGAGTAATGTAAACCCGGCGCGGCTCGTCGGACAAGAGCCGACCTCCTCTCTCATCAGAACCTGTCAGACAGTTCCCCCTGGCGGATGGCGGCTTCGTCCCTGGATGTATCATGTTCCGGATCCGCGGCAGTTTCAGGATCATCGTCGCGAGGCGCAGGATCTTTAACTCCGGACGATACACCGCTGATCCCGTAGGTCGCCTTCATCCTGTCAAGCAAACCGGAAAGCCGCTGCTCAAGAAGTTCCCTCTCCTCGCGCAGCGAAGATGTTTCCTTCTCCTTTTCGTCCAGCACCTCTTTGACAATTTCAAGTTCTTCCGCGATCTGGTTCTTTTCATCCTTCAGGGTCTGAATAGTGGCGGAAACCCTGTCTATCATTTTCTCCAGATTTTCGATCTTCTCGAACATAATAACACCTCCCGGTTATCTATCTCAGAGTTATTCTATTTTCCTTCATCTTGGCTCTAAGCCGCTCGTGTATACTGTCGACATCGTCGTCCCTGAGGGTTTTTTCCGGATCTCTGTAGGCCAGTGAAAAGGCAAGGCTTCTGTAGCCATCCGGTATTCCTTCGCCCGCGTAAACGTCGAAAAGCCTGGCGCTTTCGAGGAGTGGACCGGCCAGTCCCTTCACCAGATCGAGGACATCGGCTGAATAGACTCCATCTTCGACGAGGAGTGAGATATCCCTGTAGACCGGAGGATACCGGCGGGCTTCCCCGAAACCGGCTTCGCCCCCGTCTATCAGAACGTCCATTCCTATCTCAAAAAGAAACAGCGGGGCTGGAAGATCCAGGACACCCTCTATCTCGGGCTTGAGCTCCAGAAGATATCCTATCATTTTCTGACCCGCCAGAATATGGGCAGTCTTTCCAGTGTGCCCGAAAGGCTCTTCCCCCGGGATCATGCGGATTTCGACTCCCCTGCCGGAGCAGATCGCCTCTATATCGGCTGCTACAGAATGAAAGTCGTCAACAATCTGTTCTCCCCAGGGGGATCTGCTGTCCCGTCCTGGACAGACGCACCCAGCAAGTTTGAAAAGCTCCTGGACCTCTTCTCCCTGGCTGTAGAAAACCATCCCTGTTTCGAAGAGCCGGATGGCACCCCTCCAGCCGGCCCTTATGTTTCCGAGGGTTGCCTCGATAAGGCCGGGAGCAAGAGTCGTCCTGAGAACGGAGTTCTCGACGCTCAAAGGGTTGGATAGAGCCACAGGAGAAGACCTGGGGTCCGGATCAGGAAATTTAAGCATGGCAATAGAGGCGGGCGATACGAAGCTGTAGGTGATAACTTCCGCGTAACCTCTTCCCATTGCCGTGTTCCTGACGTTCCTCTCTGCTCTCATGCGGTCGGTGATGTCACCCGTTGCGTGAAGGGCTGGAGGCAGGGCCGGTTCGATCTTGTCGTAACCCCTTATCCTGGCTACTTCCTCGACAAGATCNNGATCCTCTTCGATGGAGATATCCGGCCTGGACGATGGTATCGAAAAGGTGCGGCTGGATGGGCCCATATCGCAAGTTGTTATGCCAAGTCTCTCGAGAATGCCGGTTGCCATACCCAGATCGCCGTTGTTGATTATCTTTTTCAGCAGAGCCGAGGAGAGTGTTACCTCATGCCCTTCTCCCGAAGGAGAACCTGAAGATATCCAGCCTCCGGGGACACCCGCACCCCAGGAGGACAAAAGGTTCATCGCGACTGCCAGTGCGGGTCCGGCCTTGAAAGGATCCACAAAGCGTGAA
This sequence comes from Synergistaceae bacterium UBA4088, assembly GCA_002382605.1. Taxonomy (GTDB): domain Bacteria; phylum Synergistota; class Synergistia; order Synergistales; family Thermovirgaceae; genus UBA2252. Next base: position 3,239 of record DFYG01000156.1, read on the forward strand.
AATCTGTAGGAGGCTTCGCTCGAGAGTCCCAGTTTCCTCGATGTCCGGCTGATCCTGATACTTTCGAAATGAGCGGATTCAAGGAGGACTCTTTCGGTTTCGGCACATATTTCGCTTTCGCCGCCGCCCATGACACCGGCGATCCCCACCGGCTGTCCTCCGCTTGTTATTACCATATCCGACCCGTCAAGCACTCTTGTTTTGTCGTCAAGGGTCAATATCGTCTCACCTTCGGACGCGGATCGTACTGTTATCTCGTTCGAAGGAAGCCCGGATGCGTCGAAAGCATGCAGCGGCTGACCGAGAAGAAGCATAACAATGTTGGTGGCGTCGACAACGTTGGAGATTGGCCGCATTCCCGCCAGCACCAGTCTTACGCGGGCGGACATTGGAGATGGAGCGATCCTCACATGGTCGATGGCGCCAAGGGTGTAGAACGGACACCCCGGATCATCAAGAGTTATCCCCCTGAACCCGGGAAGCGAATCCTTCTTTGGAGGCGACTTCAGTTCCACGGGCTTGAGAACCGATCCTGGTACGACAGCGAAAACCTCCCGGGCGATACCGGTCATGCTGAGAAGGTCTCCCCTGTTGGGGGTTATCGACAACTCCAGGATCGTATCATCAAGTCCCAGAGCCTCTCTGACGTCTACTCCCGGAGCGTACTCGGAACCCAGACGCAGTATGCCGAATTCATCCCCGATATCAGGCAAGCCGATCTCCTCAGCGGAGAGGACCATCCCCTCGCTGACAACCCCTTCAAAATCTCGTGTTGTGATGGATGTTCCATCTGCAAGCACACAACCCGGAGGACCCCAGGGGACGATATCTCCCTCTCTGAGATTTTTCGCAGCGGTGACGCAGATACCCGTTTTCCCGGAAGCATCGACACTGAGTACCAAAAGATCAGGGATGGTCGGGTGGACCTTGATACTTGCGACCCTCGCAGTGACCGCTCCGGAAAATAGGGGCACAGGTGTTTCCATTCCTTCGATCTCGGAACCCGTATCCGTGAGACGCCGTGCGAGAGTTTGAGCATCGATGGGAATATCGACCAGTTCCTTGAGCCAGTTCAGTGATACAAGCATTATTTTCGCCTCCCTGCAGAGGTCAGGAAGGAGAGATCTCCTTCGAAGAAGACCCTGAGGTCCTTGAGTCCATACTTGAGCATGGCAATGCGATCCAGACCCATTCCCCAGGCAAAACCGTTGTAGCGGACAGGGTCGATCCCCCCGGCCCTGAGAACATTGGGGTGTGTCATCCCGAGACCGGATATTTCGAGCCAGCCTGTCCCCTTGCATATCCTGCAGGATGGGTCGCTGCCGGAACAGGCCACACATTCCACATCCATCTCCAGGGACGGCTCGGTAAAGGGGAAATAGCTTGCCCTGTAACGTGCCGCGAGAGTGCGGCCGAATATTTTGTTGACGAAAGCCTCCAGGCATCCCTTGAGGTGGGACAGGGAGATATTTTCGTCGACGAGGAGTCCCTCAAGCTGGTGGAACATAGGAGAATGGGTCTGGTCGCTGTCCCTGCGGAAGACCTTTCCGGGGATGATTATCCGCAGAGGTGCCCCCCATTTGCGCATGGACCTGACCTCAACTGGCGATGTATGCGTCCTGAGCAAAAGACCGTTCTCCAGGTAGAAGGTATCCTGCATGTCCCGGGCCGGGTGGTGAGGAGGGATGTTCAGCCCTTCGAAGTTGTGGAAATCATCCTCTACCTCAGGTCCGTATGCCACGGAAAAACCCATCGAGGCAAATATGTCGATGGCTTCCTGCGTCACCTGGGCGACCGGGTGGAAGGCTCCCCATGGGCGCCCTCTTCCGGGGAGAGTGACGTCGAGCCACTCTTCGGCCTCTCTGGCTGTCGTTTCCATCCCTGACAATTCAGATCCCCTGCTTGATAAAGCGGATTCCAGTTCATCCCTGAGTTCATTCAGAACACGGCCAGCCTCCGGCCGATCGTCTGCCGGGAGAGAACCAAGAAGTTTGAGAAGGGACGTTACTTCACCTTTTTTGCCCAGAAAGCGCACCCTCGATCTCTGCAGATCCTCCAGGGTTAATGCTTCGGACAGATCCTTGTAGAATATTGAACGAATCCGGGTTACGTTTTCAACGATGCCGCTCAAGCGTTTCCCTCCCTGCCTGGTTTCCATACTGAAGAGGACGACCCACTTCTAAAAAATTTCTCTCATGACCCGGCAAACTCGCGAATTTCCGGTCCTGTCGAAAATACTGAAGGTTGATAAAGCAAAGGTTCCCGCCAGGATCAATGACAGGAACCCGCCGATGATGGTTCGCTCAACCTCGAACGAAAGGAACGTCAGAAGAGCTATTGAACCAGTGCCCCTCTGGCCTGATCGACCAGTTTGGCAAAGGCAGGCATATCCTGAACTGCAAGATCGGCAAGCACCTTGCGGTTGATATCAATGTTGGCGCGCTTGAGCCCGTTCATGAAAGAGCTGTAGGTCATTTCGTTCATGCGCGCGGCGGCGCTGATGCGAGTGATCCAAAGTCTCCGGAAGTCCCTCTTTTTGGCCCTCCTGTCCTTGAATGCTTTGGACATGGAGTGCAGATACGCTTCCTGCGCTCTGCGAAATACGTTTTTTTTCCGTCCGAAATACCCCTTTGTAGCTTCAAAAAGTTTCTTTCTCTTTTGATCGCTGGCGCTTCCGCCCTTTACTCTGGGCATGACCGCTCACCTCTTTCGTGAAGATAGTTCCTGATTGGAAGCAGATAATGATCCGGGGTGTTTACGCGTAGGGTAGAAGTGCCCTCATGCGGGCCTCAAAAGAGGTCTGGATCACACCCTTGTCGCGAAGACGGCGAAGCCTTGCCGAGTTCTTTTTTCTGAGAAGATGGCCTCTTCCGCTCTTCTTGTAGACGAATTTCCCGGTCCCTGTGGTGGAAAACCTCTTCTTGGTCCCCGAATGCGATTTCATTTTGGGCATAATATCTTTCCTCCTCATTTACTATCAGGAAGCGGACGGTACGATCACTCTTTCCGCAAAACCGCTCCACTTTGTTCGGTTCCGGAACCACCCTGGGCTGCGGGGGCTTTTGCCTTTTTCGGCGTCTGGGGGATCGGAGTGAGCATCAGACGCATGTACCTCCCCTCCATCCTGGGGGGCATGTCGATCTTGCCCAGTCCCTCACAATCCCTGACGACCTTGTCCAGAACTTCCCTGCCCCTGTCCAGAAAGGCCATCTCGCGGCCGCGGAAAAAGACCGCAACCTTGACCCTGAAGCCGGAAAGCAGAAAGTCCTTGACGGCGCGCACCTTGAAGTTGTAGTCGTGCAGGTCGATCTTGGGTCGCATCTTCATTTCCTTGACGACCTGTCCCTTTGTCTTCTTCCTGGCGTCCTTGTCGCGTTTCTGCTGCTGAAACCTGTACTTCCCGTAGTCCAGTATCCTGCAAACCGGAGGGTCGGCCTGCCCCGAAACCTCAACAAGGTCCAGATTCCTTTCCTCGGCAAGTGCAAGAGCCTGGGCTGTGGGAACAACACCTACCTTGACGCCCTGGTCGTCGATCAAAAGTATTTCCTTGACCCGGATCTCCTCGTTGATGCGCGGTTCTTCNNAAGCCCGGCCCCGAAATAAACAGAATCGGAACACTTGTCACAAGAGTGATCCTGTCATTTGACCCGGCAACTGCCTGTAGCAAGGCGTCGGAGGGCGGGAGGCATGGCTCCGCTTTTCCCGATATTTTTTTCGGATGCATGTTCTCACCCGTCAGGGAATTCTAGCACACGTCTGCTAAAGAGCGCAAGTTTTAAAAGCAGGGTCGGGCTGGCCGGCGAGGATCTGGGCGAAATCATCGAAGCTCATGGCCCCGATATCCCCCGTAGTCCGTTCCCTGACCGAAAGAGTTCCGCCTTCTACCTCCCGGCTCCCGAGAACAAGCATGAAAGGCATCTTTTCCATCTGCGCATCACGGATCTTCTTGCCGAGTTTTTCATCCCTGGGATCTGTTTCAACCCTGTACCCGAGGCTTCGAAGCCTGCTCTCCACCTCCCTGGCATAGGCAACATGCTCTTCCTTGACCGGGATTATTTTGACCTGCACGGGTGCAAGCCAGAACGGGAAGGCTCCCGCATAGTGTTCTATCAGGATACCGAAGAACCTCTCAAGACTTCCGTATGCAGTCCGGTGCAGCATCACGGGGCGATGCTGGTTTCCGTCAGGGCCGATGTAGGTCATATCGAACTTCTCGGGCATCTGGAAATCGAGCTGGATNNTGGAAATCTATCTTGGGACCGTAGAAAGCGCCGTCCCCGGGGTTGAGGCGGTACTCGACCCCGGCTTCTGCGAGTGCCTCCTTGAGCGCCGTTTCAGCCTTATCCCACATTGCCGGGTCTCCCATCGCCTTCTCTGGCCTGGTCGAGAGTTCGACCTTGTACGGGAATCCGAATACGTCACTGTAGATGAAACCGAACAGATCGATGATGCCGATGATCTCCTGCTTGATCTGCCCGGGAGTGACGTAAAGATGCGCATCATCCTGGGTGAAGGACCGCACCCTCATCAGCCCGTGGAGAACTCCCGAGCGTTCGTGCCGGTGGACCATACCTAGCTCCGCCACACGCAAGGGAAGATCCCTGTAGCTTCTTATCCTGCTCTTGTAGACGAGTATCCCTCCCGGGCAGTTCATAGGCTTTACAGCAAAGGGGCGTTCGTCTATCTCCGTGAAGTACATGTTCTNNCCACAGCTCCTGGTCCAGTATCAGCGGCGTGCGTATCTCGGAGTAGCCTCTTTTTGTATGCTCCGCCCGCCAGAAGTCGACAAGCTTGTTGATTATGACCATTCCCCTGGGGTGGAAAAAAGGGAAACCGGGGCCTTCGGCCTGTATGCTGAAGAGGTCGAGGTCCTTTCCGATCTTGCGGTGATCCCTGCGTTTTGCCTCCTCGATCCGGGTCACGTATTCATCAAGGGCTTCCGCGGTAGCAAATGCCGTTCCGTAGATCCTGGTCAGCATGATATTTTTTTCATCGCCCCGCCAGTATGCCCCGGCAACCGAAAGCAGTTTGAAGTGTCTGAGAGCCGAGGTGGATGCAACGTGCGGACCTCTGCAGAGATCAACAAAATCACCCTGCCTGTAGGTTGATATCTCCTCGTCCGCGATCTCCGAAACAAGTTCGAGTTTGTATGCTGCACCCCTTTCCCTGAAGAACGCCTCGGCTTCCGCCCTGGGAAGAAGTACTCTCTCGACAGGAACAGCTTCTTTTGAGATGCGGCGCATCTCATCCTCTATCCGTCCGAGATCCTCCTCGGATATCTGCCCGGGAACCTCCATGTCGTAGTAAAAACCGTCCTGGATCGAGGGACCTATCCCAAGCTTCGTCCCCGGGAAGAGCCTCTGTACGGCCTGGGCCATCAGGTGCGATGCCGAGTGCCTTATTATATCCGTGCCTTCCGGGGTGCCGGACAGAACCGGTTCGACCAGCGAGTCCGTTCCAGGCAACGCGGAAAGATCCTGGAGAATTCCGTCTACTCTTGCCGCTACCGCGTCTTTGTCCAGACCCCATCGGGAAAGTATTTTTTTTGCGCTGAGCGCTTCTTCCGTTTCAAGAGTTCTATTGTTCGGACCTTTGTAGATCGGCACCTGTTCCATCCTCCCTCTATTGGACATGCCCCGTTCAGACAGGGCTCGCCATCTGGAATTTACTATTGCGGTCTGAATTGTATCACAGCTCTGTGCCTTAAACCCCCTTGAGGAGACCTTGTGTATATAATATACATGCTCCTTTGTGAAGCACAACGCTTTATAATGTGTTCAAATATTTTCTCATTTGTTTTCTGCAGTTCAATTTATCCTCGAAGGGGGGTGGAATACGGAAGATCATTAAAATTTTTACGGGGAACACAGTTTTGCGGCAACCTGTTTCAGCGTTTTCCCAATCTCAATATCTTTAAAGGAGGGATTCACAGAATGGCTGAGAAAAAGAAGGCTGACCAGTGGTCATCGCGGTGGGGCCTGATCCTGTCCTGCATCGGAATGGCAGTCGGGACGGGTAATATCTGGAGGTTTCCCCGTGTTGCAGCTTCGCAGGGCGGCGGTGCATTTATTCTCGTAGTTATGATAGGTCTTTTCATCTGGGCGATCCCCTGCCTGATAGCTGAAGCCGTATGGGGGAAGGTCACCAGGATGGGCGTCATCGGCTCCTTCAAGGAGATGGTCGGCAGGAAATGGACATGGATGGGCACTGTAGTGGCGATAATCTCTCTCGGGATCGCCTTCTACTACGCAGTAGTCGTCGGCTGGTGCGTCCGGTACTTTGTCTACGCCATTACCGGCGTCGTCAAACCGGGGCTCGATTCCGAGGCGCTCTGGACCGCATTCTCGACTACCCCGGGCGCTATGGTCCCCTGGCATCTGGTGGTAATGCTCGCAGCGACCCTGATCATCTTCAAGGGCGTATCCGAGGGCCTGGAGAAGATCAACAAAGTCCTGATCCCGCTCCTTTTCATAATGCTGATCGTTCTTGCGATCAGGGCGAACATGCTCCCCGGTTCCGCGGAAGGACTCAGGTTCCTTTTCCAGCCCAAGTGGGCAGACCTGCTCAAAGGGCGTGTGTGGCTTGAAGGCCTCACCCAGGTGGCATGGTCGACCGGAGCAGGATGGGGTCTTATGCTCACCTACTTCGTCTACACCAAGAAGCGCGAGGACATCGTCCTTAACGCCACCACCGTCTGCTTCGGAGACACCACGGCGGGCTTCCTGGCCGCTCTGGCCATCATCCCCACGATCTTCGCTCTTTCTCCGGACCCCCAGGCAGCGGTGGCTACCGGAAACACAGGGCTTGCGTTCATCCACCTTACGAACCTGTTCACTGTAATGCCCGGCGGTGTCTTCTTCGCTTCAACATTCTTCCTTGCTCTGATATTCGCGGGCTTCAGCTCGCTGCTTTCAATGGTCGAGCTCGGAGTTCGCCTGCTTATGGATGCCGGCTGGAATCGCAAAAAGGCCGCCATTGGAGCGGGCATCGGGATCACGGTCCTCGGTCTCCCCTCAGCCTGGAGCATGACTTTCCTTGACAACCAGGACTGGGTATGGGGCGTCGGCCTGCTCCTCAGCGGCCTTCTCTTCTCCTTGGCCGCCATCAAGATAGGCGTCCAGAAGATCTGGGACGAACATATCGCACCTGATTCCGACCTCCAGGCACCGTGGATGTGGAAACTCATCTACCTCTTCCCGCTCTGGTTCGTGATCGTCTTCAGCTGGTGGATCAAACAGGCCGCCGACTGGTACCCGGATACCTACATGAAGTGGCTACCCATCTCCGAGTACACCTTTACGGTCGGCACCATGGTCTACCAGTGGGCGATCGTTGTCGTTATCGCCCTTGTCCTGAACAACTGGCTTGCGGACAAGTCAACTTTCAAGTTCGAGGCCACTGAATAGCGCGGCTTCGTTTCTTAACTCGATACGAAAGCCTACTGACAGGGAGGGATACTTAATATGTGGGTAGGAAATATGATCTTTCTGATGGCTGTAGTTTTTGGAGGTTTTGCCTGGTGCATTTATAGAACCATGAAGGCAGACGTAAAGTAGCCAGTACAAAATCATAAAAGAGGGGCTGCCCAAGGGCAGCCCCTCTTTTTGTACCGGGACCTCTTTATTTCCGGGACCTCTTTATTTCCCCGTGCTTCCGAACCCCCCGCTCCCGCGGGACGTTTCCGACAGGTCCTTTACTTCTTTCCAGACTAGCCTGTCCACGCGTACAAGAACCATCTGGGCGATCCTGTCACCCTTTTCGATCCTGAAGGGCTCTTCGCCGTGGTTGATCAGAATGACCCTGACCTCACCCCTGTAATCGGAATCTATAGTACCCGGGGCATTCAGGACCGTTACCCCTGATCTGAGGGCAATGCCGCTCCTGGGCCTGACCTGGCACTCGAAACCCTCGGGTATTTCAAGGCGAAGACCTGTCCCGACGGCGGTCCGCCTCCCCGGGGAAATGACCGTGCTCTCCGCAGCGCAAAGGTCAACTCCTGAAGATGCCGGGGTCGCGTACGATGGGAGAGGGATATCCTCACTCTCCCTGGATATTCCTATTCTGACGCTCTCCTCCATCAGGACCTGTCCCTGTTCCTGTCGGGGCGGGGTCCTCCACTGTGGGGTCTCCGATCCCCTGAGGATCTATCCCCTGGCCTGCCGCCTCTTGAACCTCTGTCATTACGGTCCGATGGGGCCGACGGTGGAAGTTCCTTTATCCTTGCCTCGCGTTCGTCCTCGAGCAGGAACGCATCGGCGAACTTTTCCGCAAGCTCCGGTTCCTGTCTTCTCTCGAGAACGCGACGCCTGGAGAGGTTGGTCCTTCCCATATCGTCGATCTCCTTGACCAGGACGAGCACATTGTCTCCGGAGCTTAGAACGTCATCCACCTTGCCGATATGTGTAGTGCTGATCTCGCTGACATGGAGGAGTCCCTCCTTGCCCGGGAGGATCTCTACAAATGCACCGAATGGCATAAGCCGGGTGACCTTGCCATGGAATACCTCTCCGGCCTCCACTTCGCGGACGAGGTCGTTGATTATCCCGAGAGCCTTCTCAGCGGCCTCCTGCGTCGCCGATGCAACGAATACGCGTCCGTCATCTTCTACATCTATCTTGACCCCGGTCTGCGCGACTATGCTGCGGATGGTCTTTCCGCCTGCCCCTATAATGTCCCTGATCTTATCAAGGGCTACAGTGATAGTGTAAATGCGCGGAGCGTGGGATGATACCTCTATGCGCGGTTCGGAGATCGCCGTTTCCATTTTGTCGAGAATGAAGAGACGCCCTCGCCTTGCCTGCTCAAGTGCACTCTCCAGGATACCCCGGGTAATACCGCCGGCCTTGTTGTCCATCTGCAGTGCCGTAACGCCGTCCTTTGTTCCGGTGACTTTGAAATCCATGTCACCGTAATGGTCTTCGAGGCCCTGGATATCGGAAAGGACTACAACATTGTCACCTTCCTTGATGAGCCCCATCGCAACACCCGCTACCGCCTTTGCTACCGGCACACCTGCGTCCATGAGGGCAAGGCTTGCTCCGCAGACGGATGCCATTGAACTGGAGCCGTTCGACTCCAGAATATCGGAGACAACGCGAACAGCGTAGGGAAATGCCTCTGCTCCAGGCAGAAGGGAGCGAACAGCCCTTTCTGCGAGAGCGCCATGTCCGATCTCGCGACGGCCGGGACCTCTCATGGGGCGTACCTCTCCTACGGAGAAGGGCGGGAAGTTGTAGTGGAGCATGAAACGCTTTGAGGGTTCGTCATGCTTGAGCCCGTCCACAAGCTGGTCATCTTCCCCGACCATTCCAAGCGTTGTCGTGACAAGGGCCTGGGTCTCCCCTCTTGTGAACAGGGCGGATCCGTGAACCCTTGGAAGTACTCCCACTTCGCAGGTGATGGGGCGTATCTCGTCCATCGCCCTTCCGTCGGGCCTTTTGCCCTCCACAACAACACGCGACCGCATCGTCTTCCTTACAAGTCCTTCTACCGCGGATTCCGTGTAGGCTTCTGCTCCGGGATACTGCTCGAGAAGGGCATCCTTCGCACGCGCCATTGCGGAATCGATAGCCTCGCCACGAGGTTTTTTTTCGTGGATCTGCACGGCCCTGATAATATCCTGGCTGAGCTCAGCGGCCACCCAGGAGTCTATCTCCGGAAAAGTCGCCGGTTCCGGCAGAACGACAGGGGGCTTGCCAGCTGATCTTGCCATTTCCAGCTGGAGATTTACTATTCTGGATATCTCCTGCTGTGCCAGCTCGAGGGCATCGACAAGAACATTCTCGGGGACCTCTTTCGCTCCGGCCTCAACCATCGTGACTCCGCCGGAATGTCCGCTGACGACCAGGTCCAGAGTGCTTTCCTTCATCATCTCCTCGGTAGGATTGACTACAAGTTCTTCTCCTATCCGGCCTATCCTGACCGCACCGACAGGCCCACCCCAGGGAATGCCCGAAAGCATAAGAGCCGCAGAAGCGCCGTTAATTGCAAGTATGTTCGGGGGGTTGGACTGGTCGACGGAAAGAGTAGTCGCCACGACATGAATGTCGTTGCGAATATAGCCCGGAAATAGCGAACGGATCGACCTGTCTATTACTCTTGAGGTAAGCGTAGCTGTCTCGGACGGTCTTCCCTCTCTTTTGATGAATCCTCCCGGGATCTTGCCGGCGGAGTAGAATCGCTCCTCGTAATCCACCAGGAGGGGCAAAAAATCCAGCCCTTCTCTCGCCTTGTCGGCCATACACGCTGTTACCAGAATGGATGTTTCTCCCTGAGTCACCTGGACGGATCCGTGGGCCTGTTTTGCCAGTTTCCCTGTTTCAAAGGCAAGCGTATGACCGCCCACCTCGATGGTAAATTTCTCAATCATGATTTTGTTTCCTCCTCTGATTTTTTTCCCGTTTTTTATCCATTACAGGATACCACAAGCACACAAAAAAACGGGAGCAGCGAAGCCTGCCCCCGTCTCCGATAGCAAGGATGATAACCGGCTGATACAGCGATAAAATATCAGTGCCGGAGGCCTAGCCTCTGGATGAGCTCACTGTAGCGGCCGAAGTCCTTATTCTTGAGATACTGCAGAAGTCTCCTCCTGCTGCCGACCATCTTGAGCAGACCACGCTGTGAATGGTGATCCTTCTTGTGTATCTTGAGATGCTCTGTCAATTCCCTTATTCTGGTCGTGAGAATGGCGACCTGAACTTCCGGAGAACCGGTATCGGCGCTGTGTATCTTGTATTCCTCGATTATGCCCTGTTTCTTTTCCTTTTCAAGCACTTCGCATTCACCTCTTGCCTTTTATTCCCGAAACCAAGTGGAGCGACTATGCGCAAGACATAGTATCGGGTTGAAAAATTATACCACCACCTTATGTAAGGGACAAACAAATCCTGTAGTGGGAATCCGATAAGTTTCTG
>DFYG01000153.1 GCA_002382605.1 Synergistaceae bacterium UBA4088
TTCTCTTCGACCTCGGGATCGCCACCGAGCTTTTTCCGCTGCTCATCTTCATAGCCGTTGGAGCCATGATCGATTTCTCCCCTCTTTTGGCAAGACCTGTCATGTTCATCTTCGGACTGGCCGCCCAGGCAGGGATATTCCTGACAATGGGCCTGGCCCTGCTTATGGGCTTCGACATCAGGGAGGCAGCCTCCATCGGCATCATCGGCGCGGCCGACGGCCCCACATCCATATACGTATCAGCCCGTTTCGCGCCCCACCTTCTCGGCCCTATTTCAGTGGCGGCATACACCTACATGGCCGTTGTCCCACTGATCCAGCCCCCGGTCATACGCCTTCTGACGACTCGGGACGAGCGGAAGATCCGCATGGACTACTCCGACACGCCCATATCCCGAAGGACGAAGATCCTTTTCCCCATAGCCGTGACCCTCGCGGCTGGGATCATCGCCCCGGCCTCGGTTTCCCTCATCGGGTTTCTCATGTTCGGCAATCTGGTCAGGGAATGCGGCGTCCTGGAACGCCTTTCACGCGCGGCGCAGAACGAACTGGCAAATATCGTGACACTCCTGTTGGGTCTTTCCATCTCGGCCACTATGACCGGAGAGAGGTTCGTTCAGCCGACAACGCTTCTTATCATGGCCATGGGACTCGTGGCGTTCATCCTCGACACGGCGGCAGGTGTGGGTGCTGCAAAGGCGCTGAACCTTTTCCTGAAGCGAAAGATCAATCCAATGGTGGGAGCGGCCGGGATCTCCGCCTTCCCCATGTCGGCCCGGGTCATACAGAGAATGGGGAAACAGTACGACCCCAACAACTTTCTCCTGATGCATGCCGTAGGGGCCAACGTGGCCGGTCAGATCGGATCGGTCCTCGCCGGAGGCATTCTCCTGGCCTGGCTGGGATAATGCCTCGCGCGATGATCCCATCGACAAAGACAGCGATAGACCATCCTTTCAAGTAATCCTTCTCTTTTTTTATTTGACTGAGTCAACTTACTTTGCTACTATCCCTTTCAAGGAACTGCCTCATCTGCCTATATAAAAGGAGGAGATCACCGTGGCCCGGCAAAAAGCCGTCTTTTTTTTCTGTATCGATCCCATTGATCACGTAGCGGGAAATGTCCTTCGGGCATCCGCCGGGATCCTCCCTCTCGAAGAAACCGATATTCTCGTCGACGGGAAAGCGGTGAGGAAATACACAGACAGGGCGGACAACGTCTTTTACTTTGTCAGCACCAGCAGGGTTGTCAGCCACGGCTACGATCACTACCTGCCGATCATGAACAGCCATTTTGCAGACTTCGACCTCGCGGGCATCATCACCTGGCACGCGGGACAGAACGCCCCCGACAACATTCTGACTTCCCACACCACAGGCGACGTGGATTCAGGCAACTTCGGACCGGCCCGCCCCGAATACCTGAGGAACCTCCTGCTGGCGATGGAGCGAAACAGGCTCAAGGCGGGACTGCAGGATTTCCAGGTAACCACGGAGGCTACCCACTGGTCGGGCATGGTCTACGGTGGAGGGCGCCCGGACATGATCCCTCGATTCCCCGTTCCCATGCTCGACATCGAGATAGGCAGCAGCCCGGTCTGCTGGTCCAGCGAAGCTGCCGCCGGAGTGCTGGCCGAATCGCTCATCTCCGTTTTCGAAAGCGACGGACGAAGGATAAGGAATCTGCTCTGCGCCGGAGGAGTTCACTTTGAGCAATCCTTTTCAGGCGCGGTCTTCCAGACCTGGAACGACTCCGCCTTTGGCGTTTCGCACATCCTCGCCAATCAGTGGCTTGTCACAGGCCATTACGAGGACGACGACGGCCCGGAGAAACTCGAGGCCTGCGTCAGGTCCATTCATGGGGGCATCGAAGGCATCGCTTTTCACGACAACCTGAAGGGGATCTACAAGGACCGCTTCCGGGCTCTGGCGGCTAAATCAGGCATTCCCGTCTTCAAGCACCAGGTCCTTCGTCGTCCGGAGGATATTCCATGGGCAGACAGAGAGTGAGGTGGCAAAAATGGATGAGAAAATGAGGGATCGGGCTGAAGAGATAAGGGATTTCAACCGCTTCTATACGAACATCATCGGGCTGGTGAACCGGCATATCCTTGAAAGCCCGTATTCGCTCGCGGAGGCACGGGTACTGCTCGAGATCGACGCGGCGGGAAGCTGCACTGCCCGTGATCTGACAAGACGGATCGATATCGACCCCGGCTATCTAAGCCGGATGCTGTCGAGATTTATGAAGAACGGACTGGTTGCCCAATCCGCCTCATCGGCCGACGGTCGGGCGAAGATCCTCTCCCTGACCGGCAAGGGCCGCGATGCCTATCGCCATCTGTCAGAATCATCGAACCTTCAGATCAGGCAGATGCTGGAACAATTCCCCGAAAGAGACCAGAAGAAACTGCTCGACTCCATGCAGACGATAAGATCGATCCTCTCGCATCAAGTGGACAACACCATCACGATCCGCACACGCAGGGCAGGAGATCTTGGCTACATCGCCTACCGGCATGCCATCCTGTACGAGGAGGAGTACGGCCTCAAACCCGTATTCGAGCAGTATGTGATGGATGGGCTTCTTGCCTTTCAAAAGTCACAGGCGGAAGGGGAGATCTGGATCGCCGAATCGGGTGGCAAAGTCGTCGGATTCATCGGTGTCGTCGCTTCGGACAGCGAAACCGCCCAGTTGCGATGGTTCCTGATAGAACCGGAATTCCGGGGACTGGGCCTGGGACGCCGCCTGATGACGACAGCTATGGATTTCTGCAGGGAGAAAGGATTCAGGCATGTTTTCCTGTGGACGTTCGATGAACTGGATGCCGCGCGCCATCTTTACCGCGAGTACGGGTTCCGGCCCACGGAGAAAACAGGCAACGACATCTGGAAGGACGGCGTTGTGGAAGAACGGTGGGATCTGGCCTTGCAGTGAGGGAGCTTTCGCCGGATCTCTCCGCAACGGAATTGGAAGTTCATTCTACATGCTTTCCGGAAGATCCACCTGTCGGCATCCGCTGTCCAGCCAGAATTGCGCGGTTGCCGCTCCAAGGCTTTTGCGGATAGCGTCGTCAATAAAGTTCAGCGCCTTCCGCATATCTTCATCCCGTTCGGGAGAAAGGCTTTCCATGCACAGAAGGGCCCGCTTAGTCTCGGCCGTCAGCTTTGTCCTGTCGGCNNGGTTCGCCGCCCTTTGCCGGCATCAGGCGCACGTCCCCTGCCACGGCGTCGAGATCCTCCGCCCCGCAGGGAAAGAGGAATTTAAGCGAAGTTACGTTGTAAAGATCCACAAGCGGGTTGATGGAGGACGGGCAACTGCCCTTCACCGCTCGCTTTGCGAGGGCCTCAACTGAGGAGCGGTACCCTTTGGGAGCGCCGAACAGCTTGAACGCCGCCCTCCAGGGAGCAAAAAACGGACTCTCAGCGAAATGCGCCTCTCCCAGTCTGAGGGCCGCTTCCTGACAGGCCTGCCCAAGCACTCCGGTTCCATCCCAGTGGATGCCGTTGTCCATGTTTTCGATGACCAGCCCGCAGACGCGAGTCCGGGGAAAAAGTTCGAAAACCTTCTCTTCTATCAGGAACTTCTTCACTGTTCCGTTCCCCTCCATCGAAAAGTGCCCTCTTGCAGGAACACCGTCACCCGTATATTTTGATATTACTATCATGGATCCATGGAAGGAGTGCTGTCAATGTCGAACGGGAAGGCATATCCACATAATGAAGAAACTGGGTCTCGTGGGCGGGATCGGGCCGGAATCCACGCACTTATACTACAAGGGGACCATCGAAGGCTATCGCACAAGGACAGGGAGCGACAACTACCCTCACATGATAATCGACAGCCTGAACCTCACGGAGATGTACGACCTGGCGGCAGGCAAGGATTGGGACCTGTTCACGCAGCGCCTGGCCGATTCGGTCAAAAACCTTGCGGCAGGGGGTGCGGAGTTTGCGGCAATGGCGGCCAACACCGCCCATATAGTGTTCGACGGGGTCAAAAGCAGGTCCCCCCTGCCTCTTGTGAGCATCGTGGACGAAACATGCAAATACGCGCAATCGAAAAAATGCAGAAGCGCCGTGATATTCGGCACTGCATTCACCATGAGCAGCGGGCTGTACTCGGACGCCTTCGCTAAATACGGCATCGACGCCTTCGTTCCCTCCGAAGAAGACCAGAAGAAGATCCACGGCATCATCTTCCCCCACCTGCAGGAAGGCATAGTGCTGCCTGAGGAAAAGAAGACGATCCTTGAGATCGCCGGGAAAATGATATCGGAGAAAAAAGCGGATGCGCTGATCCTGGGATGCACGGAGCTGCCGCTGATAATACAGGAAGGCGATCTGGACGTTCCGCTCCTGGACACGACACTTATCCACATCGATGCAATACTGGACTTCATGCTTGCCTGAAGGGCAAAACCAGGCGCATCAGGGCTAAAAAAGCTATCGTTGCAATATCCGAAACGGATTTTTTGATAAGGAGGTTTCAGGAATGATGGAAAACATCGAACACGCGCCGGTGAAAGCCGCCGTCACCATCGAAGACCTGGAAAAACTCGATATCAGAGTGGGAACCATTCTAAAGGTAGAGGACCTTCCCAGGTCGAAAACGGTCTCGGTCCTTACAGTGGATTTCGGAGACCGCCAGCGGACAATTCTGTCGAGTCTTCGCGAAGAAAGAGAAGATCCGAGCGAGATCGAAGGCAAACAGGCTCTTTTCGTGCTGAACCTTGAGCCGCGCAAGATAAGCGGCGTAACATCGGAAGGCATGTTATACGATATTGGGTACGCAGACGGGATAAAACCGGCCCTTGCGATCCCTGAATGGCCTGTCCCCAACGGGTGCCGCCTGGGATAGCGGTTCCACCTCCTCGCCGCAAGCTCTCCGTATATACCTGCCAAATATGCACGGGCTGTTGCCCTTGGCGTGAGGGCAGTTTGTAACGGGTTCTCCGCATCTTTTCTTACGGCTGACGAACTTTTGAACAGGCTCAGGAGAGATGAGCAAAATCCATCGCGCAGAAACGGGAGGCGCAAGTATCTTTCCTCTGGTGTTTTTGTCATTGATGAACTCGGATTCCAGACCCTGGACAAAAGTGACGCCCATCTGTTTTTCAAGGTCGTCAGCGCAAGGTACGAACGATCCAGCACTATCATCACGTCGAACAAGAGCATACGGGAATGGCCGGAGATGCTGGCAGGAGACGAAGCCCTAACTACCGCTATCCTGGACAGGCTTCTTCACCACTGCCACGTCGTGCACGTCGACGGAAGCAGTTACCGCCTCTGGGAGATGGAACAACNNTGCGAAAGGAGGAGTAAACGAAACAGCAGGACAATTAAGGTTCAGAATTTACGCTGGTGCGGTCGAGAGGGAATGTGTACACCTGCGGGAAAGTGGGTGTCCCCTTAGTGCGGGAATCTGGATGTCCCTAGACAGATGTAGAGATCTTTCTTGAAGACGCTTTCGCCACGAACGATGTTCCTCACATCGCCAATGCCCTTGGCGTGGTAGCAAAATCCAGAGGCATGACCGATATTGCCGAAAAAGCCGGATTATCCAGAGAACAGCTCTATAAATCCTTAAGCGAAAACGGCAACCCGACGCTCAAAACACTACTTGCCGTTCTCTCGGCCATGAATTTCAGTATAACTCCGCGACGCAATAGCGCATGACATGGGGAGCAGACCTTATCGCGGAGATGAACANNCATTTGGTCAGTAAAATCCCTTGCGTGGGATCAGGTGACGGACCCCGCCTTTGGGGTTGGGAACATCTCCCTCTCTTCTGGGGATCAGGTGGATGTGACAATGAAAAATACTCTGTCCCGCAACGGAACCCACGTTCACTCCAATGTTGAAACCTTTCACGGATCCGTCTTTGGCGAGAATACCCTCTCTGACGGTTTGCAGCAGTTCGTTGCAGGCGGTCAATTCCTCTTTCGTAAGATCGAAATAGTCGCTTACATGCCGCTTCGGGATGACAAGGGAGTGCAGTTCCGTCACAGGAAAAACGTCACGGACGGCAAAGGCAAGTTCGTTCTCAGCGATATAGCTCTCTTTGTTTACGTTGCAGAAAAGGCACGGTCTGTTACGCTCCATCCAGGTAAGTTCCTCTCTCCAAGGTGTCCGTCTAATGCAATAATTCAATGTTAGACACCTATGTGGTTTTTGACCACTATGTCTCTCCCTTTGCATTCTTCGTGTTGCATTTAGCGTTAACCGCTTGATGGGCGATTATTCAGGAATAAAACACGAGCATGAAGACGCGCCTGGGACAGATGGAATCACAATTGCCGGCTTGCGCACAGATGCGCGGCACAAGGTCGGTTCGCCCCCCTGGGTGAGAGAGCCGGGGGCTGAGAGGCAAGGCTGCCGTCAAGCCCCTTTCTGGATCCCCTCCGATATCTCAAAATCTTCACCGAGCCACAATGCCATCATCCGGGCCGTCAGGATGATCAGGGGCAGTGAGACCGCGAAACGTATCAGCGTAAACCTGAGCCCCAGGAACGAGGCCTCGAATATCGTCATCGGAACCCGGCAGATGGCCGAAGCGTTGAGGAACGTAAAGACCACGGCAAGGGAAGCCCCCTTCCGGCGAAGCACATGGCAGATTGGAAATGCGACAAAGAGTCCCCCGACCATCGTCCCGGAAAGAAGGATGGCCCAGAGATAACCCCTGACACCGGACTCCTTTCCCAGGTGCCTTTCAACTGCCTCCCGCTTCACCCATGCGTTGAAAAGACCCACCAGCAGAAAAGCCGGGGGCAGTGTACCGAGCATCGTCTTCAGGAACGAGAGCAGGTTCTCTCCGCTCTTCAGCCCGGGCTCATACCCGTAATGGAGGGAAAACAGGTAGAAAAGGGCGAACGCTCCGCAGACAGCTCCGTTCCGGATAAATGAACCTCCGTTTTTCATGAAAGTTCTCCAAAGAAGAGACCTATGACCAGCGAGACAACGATCGCCGTGGCAAATCCGGCCAGGTTTCTCACGAGAGCAACTTTTACTCCGAGAAACTCTTTTTCCAGGGGAAAAGTGACCAACCCCACCATCATCAGCGTAGTCGTGAAAGCCCCGAGCACCGTAAAGGGAACCCCCATGGCGGCAAGGATGCCCGCAAGAGGGAAGGCCACGAAACCCGGTATGGTCGCCACGGACCCGGCAAGGGACGCTATCGCGGTACCCGCCAGGATCCCTCTCCCGACAAGAATATCCATCAGGACCTGTTCGCTGATGAAGCCCAGGCTTACTGATGTAAGAACAAGCACAAGGATGAACATCGGAAGGATGCCTTTGAAAAGCGCCCATGACGACCTCACGGCCCTAATCGACCTCTCCCTGTCCAAGAACCAGGAGAGAGCAAAAAGAAGTGACGAGAGAACCCATAAATAGACCAGATCATTCGCCCCCTGACAATACCCTCGCAAGCAACACCATTGTACTGTACGAGGAGGACGCTGTCCTTGTTGCCCCAATTCGCTGGTCCCTGTAGCGAATAATACCCAATACTGGCAGAATGCTTTCATTGTACAAATATATTAATATTGCATTTACAGGCTTGTGGGGAGGGAGAAACGTTCAGATCAAGCAACGACAATTCATCAGGAAATGCCTGACACACGATACGGCATCTATGAGGTTTTTTTGCGCCATCAACTGAAAGGTTTGTTTTGCACCGTCAACTGATTTCCTTCATCCCGGCTTCCATGTG
>DFYG01000014.1:0-716 GCA_002382605.1 Synergistaceae bacterium UBA4088
TTGTTCTCGACCTCCTGCCTGGCTCCTTCCGTCCAGAACCAGCCCACAAACAGGGCGATGAAAAGACCGCCCAGAGGCAGCAGGACGTTCGATGCGATGAAGTCGAAGGAATCCAGGAAGTCACGACCCCAGAACTTGGGGATTATGCCGGCAATACCCATCGCCGAAGGGACCCCCAAGAGGAAGATGCATATTCCCATGATCAACGAGGCTTTCGGGCGGCTCCACTTAATCTCGTCGATAACGTAGGCAGAAACCACCTCAAGAAGGGAGATGGCCGAAGTCAGGGCGGCAACGAAGAGAAGGAGGAAGAATAGCCCGGACCATACGGCCCCTCCGGGCATCTGACCGAAGACATTGGGGAGAGTTATGAAGGTAAGTCCCGGACCCGCGCCCGGTTCAAGAGCGAAAGCAAAGACCGCCGGAAAGATGACAAGACCCGCAAGGAATGCGACCAGGGTGTCCAGGACACAGACCTGGATAGCCGCTCCCGGGAGCAGTTCTTTTTTTCCGAGGTAGCTTCCGTAAGTTATCATACAGCCCATACCAAGCGATAGAGAGAAGAAGGCCTGGCCAAGAGCTGCACCAAGGGCTCCTCCGGTAAGTTTGCTGAAGTCGGGTTTCAGGTAGAAGTTGATGCCCGCTCCAGCGCCGGGGAGCGTCACCGAACGGACTATCAGGACGAGCAGAAGCAGGAACAGGGCCGGCATGAGGAT
>DFYG01000014.1:903-7277 GCA_002382605.1 Synergistaceae bacterium UBA4088
CCCCGATGACACCGTAGTAGGAGAGAATGATGAAACCGGCAATGACCCCCATCCATCCGACTATCGGCCAGGCACCGCCCTTGATCTTTCTGAAGGAACCGACCGCGTTAAGCTGCGCATGGCNNGACCGATGGCCATCTCCGCGAGCATGACGGAAAAACCAATAACAAAGACAAGAGCTACGTATACCAGAACAAACGCGCCACCCCCGTACTGGCCGGTGATGTAGGGAAAACGCCAGATGTTCCCCAGACCTACGGCCGAACCGGCGCAAGCCAGGACAAATCCCAGTTTGGATCCCCACTGCTCTCTTTGCGTTCCGTTGCTCATGCTATCCCTCCTCTTGATACAGAACTAATAAGATGCAAAAAACTCTTCCAAACCTGGCGCTGTTCTTGTTTTTTCCTTCCAGTCACCTCCTTTTCTGTTCATCATGATTTGTTTACCATTATAAAGCCGCCCTGGGTTTTTAGCAATTATCCTCCAATTGACCGGAAAACAAAGGTAAATTTCGGGAATTATATTACAAATGGCACAATAGTCAATGCGCAAGTCGATTCAGATGCTTTGTTAAAGCAGCCCTGAGATCAACTCCACCGTCTGTATACATCGATCCTCTGTGAGGATACAACCTTGTGCTCCTCCCGGGCCGAGTCTACCATTTCCAGATTCAGGGAGATCTTCTGGAAGCGCGGTGAATCGTCCAGGTGAAGGAGCACATCCCCGAAAGGATCCACGATCATGCTCTGACCCCCGAAAGAGGAACTCATACCTCTGTCGCACCTGTTGACACCTAACACGAACACCTGGTTCTCTATTGCCCTGGAAATAAGTATGGCCCTCCAGAGCCTTATGTAATGGCTCTTCCACGCCCCGGGGACAAAGAGGATTCTGGCGCCCTTTGCGGACAGGGCTCCTGCGACCGCAGGAAATTCCGCATCGAAACAGATCATGACCCCGCAAAGAAGATCATCCATATTGAAAAGGCCGAGGTTTTTCCCCGGGGAGAGGATATTCGGCTCATCAAGACCGGGATAGAGGTGTATCTTGTCGTACCGGAATGCAACCTTGCCGTCCGGGGAGAATACCAGGCATCTGTTTCGGGGTCCCGCGGGGGTCCTGATCGCCATACTCCCCGCTATTATCCATATTTCGTTCCTGAAGGCTGTTTTTGCGATCTCGTCTACAAGGAGGGAGTTCTCCTCGATCAGGACGTGGGGACCAAGGAGTGGGAAAGCCGCGTTCCACAGCTCCGGGAGCACAAGAACGTCGCATCCGCTTCTGCCTGCGTCACTGACCTCGCCCAGGACATATCGTGAATTCCGGACCGCGTCGTCGCGTATAACCCTGAGCTGAAGAACTCCAACTTGAATAGAATCCACTTTTTCACCTCCCGATGCAATATAAGAGTAACCAATCAGTCGAAAGTGGGCAAGACCGGAAGTGATATCCTTTGTTCTGCGCTTTGTAGAGAGTAGAATGGTCGGCGTTAATAACCACTTTCAGGGAGATGTAGCCATGTGCCTTGCAATTCCGCACAGGATCATCAGACTGTTTGACGACAAGAGAGCTTTGGCTTCGGCCGGAGCGGTGGAGACAGAGATCAGGGTCGATCTCGTCCCCGGTCTGGAGATCGGGGATGTTGTACTTGTTCATGCCGGCTTCGCAATAGAACGGCTTCGCGAGGAGCAGGGCCAGGAGATCGAGGCCTTGTGGGAAGAAGTTAGAAGAATGGCCGGGATCGTACATGAATGAAACAAGAGAACGCATAGCGCTTCTTTCAAAAGCTCTGGACCTGATGACTGACAGACCCATCAGGGTTATGGAGGTATGCGGAACTCATACCGTATCCATCTTCAGACAGGGGCTGAGGTCACTTTTTCCCCCATCTCTGGAGCTGGTATCCGGTCCGGGCTGCCCGGTTTGCGTCACCGATCAGGGGGAGATAGACGCGGCCGTTTCGCTGGCTGGGATCAAAGGGGTAACAGTTGCAACTTACGGGGACATGCTGAGAGTGCCGGGGAGCGGAAGTTCCCTGGTGAACGAACGCGCCCTCGGACGCGACGTCAGGGTAATAACCTCGGCAGACCAGGCTCTGGAAATAGCACGAAACGAAAAAACACGCCTGGTTGTATTCGTAGCTGTCGGTTTCGAGACGACAGCGCCTTCCACCGCCTCGGTGATCCTGGATGCCCACCGCGAAGGTAGAGGCAACTTTACTGTGCTGAACCTCCACAAGGCGGTGCCCCCCGTCCTTGAGGCCCTTGCATCGGATAAGAATATCGCCCTGGACGCGCTCCTGCTTCCCGGTCACGTCAGTGTGATCCTGGGATTGTCCCCTTACAGGTTCCTCCCTGAAGATCACGGTATAGCTTGTGCCGTGGCAGGATTCGGAGCAGAGGACATAATGCTGGCCCTTGTCGAAGTGGTCAGGCAGATCAGGGAGGGAAGACCCCGAGTGGCTTCGCTCTACAGCCAGGCGGTCCGGGAAGAAGGGAACTGCCTGGCGAGAGACCTTATCGACAGAGTTTTCGAGCCTTGTGATTCCTCCTGGAGAGGATTGGGGAATCTACCCCTTTCGGGTTATGGACTGAGGGAAGAGTACTCCTCAATAGACGCCCTGAAGCGCCTGGAGATATCGATCAATGACACTTCCCCGCCCTCTGGATGTTCGTGCGGAGAGGTACTCAAGGGGAAAATGCTCCCGAGGGAGTGCGCTCTTTTTGGAAGGCTGTGCAATCCCTCCCATCCGGTGGGACCATGCATGGTCTCGAGTGAAGGGAGTTGCGCCGCTCATTTCAGATTTTCCCGAGGAGGCGATCACCCATGGAAACACTGACTATCGGACATGGCGCGGGAGGCAGCCTGACCCAGGAACTGGTCTCGATGATCCTCGGCCGTTTCCCCGGAAACCCGGTTCGCGACAGAGAAGACTGCGCAATTCTTCCTGAAGGAATTGCCGTTACTATCGACGGATATACTGTAACTCCTCTGACTTTTGAAGGGGGTGACATTGGCAGTCTCTGCATCTGCGGCAGCGCTAACGATCTTTCCGTCCGCGGTGCCAAACCTCTTTACATTGCCCTGGGAGTGATCGCCGAGGAGGGTTTCCCTCTTGGGGACCTCATCCGTTTCATGACAAGCGCTGCCGGGGTGTGCAGTGCATTGGGGATCGAACTTGTTACCGGAGATACCAAGATCGTTCCCCGGGGACAGGCTGACGGCCTTTTCCTGACAACCTGCGCCATCGGCAGGATCGGAACGCATTCCGGCCTCGGAACAAGTAATATCTCGCCTGGTGACGTCATCCTGCTGACCTCTCCCCCGGGGATGCACGGCGCGACGATCGCGGCCAGCCGTTACGGGCTGAAAGTCGAAGGCCTGTCTTCAGACTGTGCAGCACTCTGGCCCATGATCGAGAAACTTCTCCCTCTCGAAGGGCTCAGGTGCATGAGAGACTGCACCCGGGGAGGCCTGGGGACCGTTCTTTGCGAATGGGCCGAGTCGGCGGATATCGGGATAGAGATCGACGAAACGCTCATACCATGGGATGAGGCTACCGTTTCAGTGTGCGACCTTCTCGGCCTGGATCCCCTTCACATGGCCGGAGAGGGGTGCGCAGCCATTGTCATATCTCAGGAAGAAGCCGCAGATGCACTCGAGCTGGCAAAGAAACACCCGCTCGGCAAAAGAGCTTCGGTCATAGGCTCCGTCACGGGAGAACACCCGGGATACGTAGGCATTCACACGGCCTCCGGCGGAACACGCCTTGTTGACAAGCCTGTGGGGGAAGAACTCCCCAGGATATGTTAGAGGGGCAAAAACTCGTAAATCGCTAATCGTGATTCGTTAATCGGAAAAGCTATAAACCGAACCGCAAAGTCAGGTCCTTATTCTGTTTCTGTTTCACCTATTCGATTTACAAAGTGCCCGGCGCATTCGGGCATGGTACGAAGTGCACCGACCAGGTGCCCCGAGCGCGGCGGCAGGGTACGATCCACGATAAAAAAATCAGGGCGGAGCCCTTGAAGGGGCTCCGCCCTGATTTTTTCTCTGCTACTTTTCTTTCTCGATACCAATTGACAGACGTGAAATTGAAACGCTTTTTCCGCTGCTTTCGTCGATGTCGATCACAACCGCGTCCATTCTGAGGTTTTTGCTGCTGACCTCGAACTTTGTCGGCATGGCTGTCAGAAATTTCGAAATTATGGCTTCCTTTTCCATACCGATCACACCGCCGTGGCCTCCCGTCATTCCAACATCCGAGATGTAGGCGGTACCTCTGTCCAGGATCTCTTCATCCGCAGTTTGAACGTGGGTATGCGTACCCAGGACAGCGGAAACCCTGCCGTCGAGGTAAAGACCAAGCGCACGTTTCTCGGATGTAGCCTCGGCATGAACATCTACCAGGATCGGGACTCCTTCCAGGGTGTCGATCTCATCATCGGCCCTTCGAAAGGGGCAATCGATAGCCTGCATAAAAATCCGGCCCTGCAGGTTGAGGATCGCCAGTTTCAGCCCCTTTTTCTCGATAATTGCCGATCCGCAGCCCCTTGATGAGGGCGGATAGTTCGCGGGCCTTACCAGGCGCCGTTCATTGTCCAGAAGAGGCAGCGCCTCCCTGTTGTCCCAGATATGGTTTCCGCTGGTTAACGCGTCAACCCCAAGGTCGAAAAGTTCCTCCATGACCTTTTGCGTGAGGCCAAAACCTCCGGCTGCGTTCTCAGCATTGGCAACTACGAAATCAAATGGACCCTTGAGGCTTCTGGCACGGGGAAGAGCTGCTGCAAGCGCCTTTCTCCCGGGTTTACCCACAACGTCGCCCACGAAAAGAATTTTCACGGGCTCCACCTACTTGGCGAATTCCACGGAACGGGTTTCCCTTATAACGATGACTTTGATCTGTCCCGGGTATTTCATCTCTCCCTCGATCTTCCTTGCGATGTCGTATGCCAGTTTGTGGATAGCTCCGTCGTCGAGGCTGTTGGGAGCGACCATAACCCTGATCTCGCGACCGGCCTGGATGGCGTAAGCCTTGGTGACACCCTTGAAGGTCTTTGCGAGGGTTTCCAGTTTCTCAAGCCTGTTGATGTATGATTCGAGGCTCTCTCTCCTGGCACCGGGTCTTGATGCGCTGACCGCGTCCGCCGCCGATATCAGGACATCGTAAACCGAGATCATCTCTTCGTCTTCATGGTGCGCGGCGATCGCATTCACTACCTCAGGGATCTCTCCAAAACGTTTGGCCATGTCCCTTCCTATAAGAGCATGAGGTCCTTCAACCTGATGATCCACCGCCTTGCCGATATCATGAAGCAGCCCGGCCCTTCTGGCAATATGTTCGTCGACACCGAGTTCTGCGGCCATTATCCCAGCCAGGTGAGATACCTCCAGGCTGTGGGAGAGGGCATTCTGTCCGTAACTTGACCTGTACCTGAGCTGACCTATCGTTTTTACAAGTTCCGGGTGCATGGACTTTATCCCCGTTTCCAGAAGAGCTTCCTCCCCGAATTCAAGGATCTTTTCTTCGACATCCTTCTGGGCCTTCTCAACGATCTCCTCTATCCTTGCAGGGTGGATCCTTCCGTCAAGGACAAGGCGCTCGAGCGACAGGCGAGCAACCTCCCTGCGGACCGGATCGAAACTGCTGAGGGTGACCGCTTCGGGAGTATCGTCCACTATCAGGTCGACGCCTGTAAAGGTCTCGAAAGCCCTTATGTTCCTGCCTTCTCTGCCAATGATACGACCCTTCATTTCATCGGAGGGAAGTGAGACCACACTTACGGACATCTCAGAAGTGTGGTCAACCGCACAGCGCTGGATAGCGCTTACGACGACCTCTCTGGACTTGCGCTCGGAATCCCTTTTCGCCTTCTCTTCCATTTCCTTCAATCTTAGACCAATAACGTGAGCCGCTTCCTCTTCAACTTCCTGCAGAAGCACATCCTTGGCCTGCTCTCTTGACATCCTTGCGATCTCTTCGAGCCGCTCGACATGCTTCTGGCGGATCGTCTCGATCTCTTCGGCCTGTTTCGATAGATCTTCCTGTTTCTTCCTGAAATTTTCCTCGCGCTGACTTATGGCTTCGATCTTTGCNNCGCCGCTCCCTGATCTCTCGTTCGGCATCCTGGCGGAGGCGAAATATCTCCTCCCGTGCCTCCGCGAGCATTTCCCTTTTGCGCCTGTCGGCTTCCTGAAACGCGTCCTTAAGCAACTGGTCCGACTGCTCCCTGGTTCCCTTGAGTTTTTTGTCGCTTAAAAACTTATACACAAGGAAGCCGATCGGAATGCCGATGGCGACAGCTGCTGCAAGCATTACGGGCAACATGTAAACATCACTCCTTATTCCGTTGTCAAGTTTCGTGATCTGTCGA
>DFYG01000092.1 GCA_002382605.1 Synergistaceae bacterium UBA4088
AAAAACCTGTTTAATCAATTGGGCAGGTCTGGCACCTTAAGGTTCTCTTTTGGACATCTCTGGTTTCTATCCTTTCCAGTTTTCTCATCAAAATGCCTGAAACAGAATTACCACAGGAACTTTCCGGGGCCGCTATTTTTCTGATCATCTCAATGGTTTTCTGCAGACATCCTGCATTTTCAGCCGCTTTTACCGTGTGATCGAAAGCCTCCTCCACATCATAGGCGGTAATTTCNNGTCATAACCATAACCAGCCGCAAGCCAGCGCAAAGCCGCGATCCCGGCATCTTTTGCAAATAATGGCCGTTTTTCGCACATGTCCCTGGCCGCGCGCATAAGGGTCCCGGGATCACATGGAGACCGATTCGCGAGACTGATAGCTTCGTCATACAAACCGGCCGATTTGGCCGCAGCAAACCACTTGCCTTCACCTCCAGGTGAATCCGCAACAAGATCATTCAATATCGCTGCGGGTTCTTTGTGGGGATATTTTTTGACAATTGCCCTGAAAGTCGCAAGATAGGTTGTTTTCGAATTTGCCGCAAACGCGTAGCGATAATAGGCCTCTTCCGCCATACCGCTCGCCAGCAGTATATCCTCGCAAGCCTCGCTGATCAGATAATCCGGTTGATTCAATCCCCTTGACTCCTCGGCGAAACTGAGAGCTTCGCTCCTCTTCCCGGTTGCAAGAAGAGCTTTAACTCCCCAAACCCTCTGGTCCCACGAACTGTAAGGGGCTTGCTTGAGAAGATCAAGTATTTCATCGTGCCTTCCGGCCTCGAAAAGCGAACTCAAACAGGCAGGGATTCCTTTAAAATAACCTGACAATTTCCTTCCAGGTCCCCAGACCATTCTGACAATTTCGATGAAGCGGTCCGCCCAGCGGGAGGCACACTCAGGGGTTGCGCAGAGCTCACCCCAATAATCGGCAAGGGATTCAATATAGGGAATATCGTCCGTTTCCACAGCACTCCACAACCGTTCCAGCCATTTCTCCCGAAGAGGATCATCCGCAGGGGCCTTTGTTATGACCGGAACCAGTGATTCTATAGCCCAGTTTACGGCACTGCCTATCGCGCCCGAAGAGCTGTCGATATTCTGAAGTGCGCCGGAAACCTTTTCAAGAAAAACAACAGCCCCCTCACCACCAAGTTTCGGGTCTCTGGAAGCAGCTTTTTTGATCTCCGAAACAGCCTCCTTGATGCGTGTAATAGCAGGCTGGCTTCGCCACCCGAAGGATCCTCTCCTGAAACGGGGGCTAAAGGCCCATTTATGTTTGATATTCGAAGACACCCGCTGTCACCTCTCCTCTTGCGGTTCTCGAACTCACTGCATTACCCTGTAACTCCGGCTTTCTTTAGTTCATCCTGGAAAGCCGGAAAATGAATATATCTTTTTTTAAGTGAGGCCAGGTATTCCTCCCATTCCTCTACACATTCCAGTTTTTCATACAATTTTGCAACCCGCAACAGATAGAAGGCAGCTTTTTTATAGGACGAACGCTCCTTAAAAGCGATGGCAGTCTCTGTTTCCTTCTGGTAAATTTTAATGGCTTCCAGTGGGAACTTGTCCTCGGCTGCCCTTGCAACATCAAGCCTGAGACGGTAACCATACCAGTCAGTCGATCGGGGCAACAGGTTTATGGCCCTCTGCACATCCTCTTCGTAAAGGGCTATTTCGATAAGAAGCCTGGACTGATCCTCTCTCTCCAGAAAAACCAGGATCTCCTGCCGAATTTCTTCCCAGACTTTCATTTTTGTGCCAAGTTGTTGCAGCACCGAATACATTTCTACAGAAGGCGCCTCGAAAAACACCTTCCGCTGCCATTGCAGGGCCTTTGGGTAATCTTCACTTTTTCTGAAATACTCCGAAAGCCACTGCAGATAGCAGAAACACCTGCGGGGGTGTTGTTTTTCCAGGCTAGCATAGGGTAGAAGAAGTTCGACAGCATGCTCCCCAGCCTTTGCCTCAACCAGAGCCTCCGCCAGTTCCAGAATTGCTCCAGGATCGTTATCGGCGAGAAGGTCCCTTGCCAACGACAAAGACTCTCCGTACCTGCCTTCTTTAACAAGGAGCAAGGCCCTTTGCGTTGTTGATCCATTATCGCGGATAATTTGGCTGGTTTCCTCTGTTCTCTCCCACTTGTCCCTCCACGCCGTAAGAAGATTCAGCAACCTCTCTCTTTTCCAGCCTCCAGACCCGGGTATCAGATCAAGAACAGCCTCTTCCAGCGAAAGCCAGTCATCTTCTCCTGCAAAATCCATCAGCACATCAAAACCTTCTTCGGCGAAGGAGACGCCACCCGCATTGATATCTACAAGCAATGCATCAAGAAGCGTCTCAAACCAGCACCGCCTTGCGTCCGGTGCAATTTTCCCTTCCTGCAGGCACTCTTCCAACCCCTTTACGCAATCGGAGGCAACAGAGGAAATATCCCCATCATCATCAAGAGCGAGAAGATCCTCTTCGTATATGGATGCTATCTCCCGCA
The DNA here is from genome assembly GCA_002382605.1 of Synergistaceae bacterium UBA4088. Classification (GTDB taxonomy): domain Bacteria; phylum Synergistota; class Synergistia; order Synergistales; family Thermovirgaceae; genus UBA2252. Next base: position 2,492 of record DFYG01000092.1, read on the forward strand.
AAACCTCATTAAATATTGCCCCCGCACCATGCCAATTCCTGTTTTTTGCGAGTTTGCGAGCCAGAACCAGGATATCCTCCAGCCTGGAAAAGATCTCGTACGACTCATCTACCTGGATCGCCTCCCTTATCTCCTGCCTCAATTCGCCAAGATCGGAAGATTCCCCGGCTGCAGCTACCGCTCTCGTTACGAGAGTGGAAAGGCGGGGTTCACATTCGACCATTGCGGAGATCAAAGAGAGCATCTCGCCCCTGTCCAGAGAGGAAAGGAGATCTTCAAGTGGGGGGATCTCGAGAAAAACGTCAGGTTCATTAACAAATTTGAGAAGCATAGCAACAATATGCTTGCAAAACCCGTCCATGGGGCAGTTACACGTAGCGCTTTCGATACCCTCTTCGCCAAGAATCGCCCGAACCCTGTAGGGGGCGGGACGCGAACCCTCGCAAAAAGCCCGGATCTCCATACCTTTACGGAAAGTTTCGTGAACATATCCATGAGCGTAATAGGCTTTTCCTCGCCCGAAGATACTCTCTCCGGCAACTTCGAGGATTCCCTTTTCGGTAAGTTTCGCCAGATCCATATCAAAAACCCTCCCGGAACCCACTGATCATCTTCTGCAATCTCAGGTCAGCCGATGAATCCCTTTCCATCATCACCTCAAGCCTTCGACTGGCCTGAGTCACCCCCGATTCCGAGATCCCGTAAAGGTCTCCGATATCCTTCAGCTTCGCCCCGCTGAAACGATGGCAAAGATATATCCCTGCCGCTCTTGCAAGCCTGCCGTTACCGGGAAACGCTTCCTCCACCGCTTCCTTTATCATCATGATATCCGGCCTTCCGGTCAGCTCGCGCAATGCGGGTATATCCCTGTCGGAAGCCCTTCCTTCCAGGTATTTCTCCCTGATATCCCTGACAAAATCATCGGTCCCGAGGATCGTCGAGGCTACAGAACCCGCAAGCGGGTCAGGGCTCTTTTTCCCCACATCCTCAAGGGTATAGGTTATGTAATTTCTCCTCCGTTCATCTGGATCCGTACCGAAATACCCCAGGACAAAACCGGTCGAAAGCCACGAAGGCCCGGCCCCCTCCGAGTAGAACCGGTAACTGCTCCACTTGTACTCTTCAGGAGAGGAGACCATCTTCGCCCTCACCGGGTTCAGGTG
>DFYG01000008.1:0-3030 GCA_002382605.1 Synergistaceae bacterium UBA4088
TTCGCGCTCGGGGTACTTCGTCTGTGGTGGAAAGGACCGTAACTCGTGACTAGTTTTTTACCCCCAAAAAAAACTAGGGTTTTCTATCTCTTGCCCTCCTCTGCGGCCCTCTGCGTCCCCTGTGGTGAGAAAGGGTTTAGTCTTGGTCCCGGGGTTCCTGCGTGGGTCAACGGTGAACGGGTGGGCAATTCGCAAGATTGACCGCGCGGGATAAATTGATATAATGATTACGCATAAATAAAACTAATTACGTAAAAAATATATCAAAGAGGAGGTGACCCAGGTGAAAAGGACATATGTCGAATATGTTCGCGAAGAATTGAGCCAAGCACAGATCGGAGTCCCGATATATACGGGCAAAATTGCTAAAAAAATGGAAAAGGCTTTTAGCCTGGGGCCTAAAGCAGCTGCCGCAGCTTCCGCAGTTGCGTTTAAGCGCATTCTGGAGGGGGAAGCAATGCCTGATCTCAGGTTCTACCAAAAGGGGATCTATTATCGAACGGTGAAAACACCCTTCGGTGAGAGGGGAATTGACAAAGAGCAGCTAATTGCCGATAAATACCTTTTGCCGGATATCGGATATGAAACCGGCCCTGCTGTATTGCACCGCATGGGGCTGACGACTCAAATGCCCAGAGGCCGTCTTCTGGCAACCAACGTGGCTAAAGACTGTATGCGGACGGACCAGAAACTTGGCGTCCTGGTCCGCCCTCCAAAAGTTGAAGTTACTGCCGGGAACAAAGCCTATTTGCAAACACTGGATGTTTTGGACATGATGAAGCGAACACCGGTCGATGAAAAACATCCGTATCTTGTTGTGGCCAGACATATTGAGAAACATAAACTGAGATATGATGTTCTGCTGTCTCTCGCAGGTCACTATTACAATCGGAGGACAGTATTGGAACTTGCGCATACGGCAAGCGCGGAGGACATCAGGATATGAGGCTCCATCAGGATAAAGACGCATTCCGGGTTTTGCTGGATGATGTCCACTCCAAAACCGGCTACCGTATTAGGCAATATCCAGAAAAAGCTGTTGGATAACCCGTCCTGGTTGCTTTGCCACCCAGACACTACTCCTTGATAACCTACTCGTAAAAATGCTCTTGGGAAAGTTCGTGAACGGTCAGATTCAGTAAACCGTGGATCGTGAAAAAGGCCGGGACAAAAACCAACCTTTTCACCACAGAGATACCGTGTTGTAAGTCAAGTATTTTTTTGAACCTTGACAATCTGGTTGTAAGCTTTTCAGGACTATTTTATCGAACTTTCGGCATACAGAGAGCGGGATCGAAATATGCCTTGTTCTTCATGATGCCGTACATTATGTGGAGCATTTTCCTCATGCAGGCAGTTATTGCGACCATCTTTTTCTTGCCCTTTTCCAGGAGCTTTTCATAAAAGCTTTTTATTACAGGGTTGCACCTTATTGCTGCGAGTGTTGGCATGTAGAGGATCTGCCTTAGTTTGCTCGACCCTTTTTTGCATATTTGAGCCTTGCCTCTTATGGATGTTCCTGACTGTTTTTGCATTGGTGAAAGTCCAGCATAGGCGACTATCTGCTTTATTCCATCAAACCTTTCTATTTCTCCTATCTCTGAAACAAAGCTCGTCGCCGTCAAATCCGATATGCCTGGTATGGACTTAAGTCTTTCTATGTCTTCTTCGATATCCGGAAAATTACCATGCTTGATATTGTCTTTCAGTATTGCCTCCAGTTCCTTTATCTGCCGGGACAGATAGGCCACATGATCTTCAAGGATCTTCATTGCATGGGGTGAATGGTCCGGGTTTTGTTTCAGACCTTCTATCCTGTTTTTCTCCATGGTCTTCATGGTCAAGAGGCTCTCTCTCAGTCTCACAAGCTGTTTCAGCTCCTCGTGCTCTTTACGGGAAGGGAACCAGGACCTGAATAGATCATTTTCAACTCCGTCCCTGATGCACATTGCAATGATCCTTGAATCCTGCAGGTCTGTCTTGGTCCTGCTGCCCCTGTACTCCATGTATTTCTTGACCTTGTTGGGGTTGATGACGTAGGGCGTTACCCCGTCTACCTTCTCGTAAAGGAACTTCACAAGCTTCAGGTAATATGTCCCAGTGGCCTCCATTCCTGCATAGATGTGATATTCCTTTGAGACCTTCAATGTCACCCCGGCTACTGCTTTCATCATCTCCCTGAAACCTGAAAGCTGATTCTTGAAGGACCCTCGGAACAGTTCCTTTTCTTCATCATCCATAAGGGTCGCAACTATTTCCGACTTGCCTACGTCAAGACCAAGAAAGAACCTTACCTTTTCCATGAGAAGCACCACCCTGGCTGTATTACAGGTCGGGGGGAAGTTCCACCAAAACCGACTCATTCATGCAGGCTCGAAGGCCTAAGGATACCGTTCGTTTTTAAGGTGGAACGGGAGACCTATCTCTGCGACAGGTTTAAAAACCTCGGACGCAAACCGATCTTTCCCCTTCCTGTGATGTATGTTTCCTAAAAGTTTACAACCAGATGGCTCCTCACCAATATATGAGGACGCAGACAAGGTCCCGGAGTTCCTGCGGGAGNNTGGCTCCTCACCAATATATGAGGACACAGAGAAAGGCAAAAGAGAGAAAATCAATTTGTTATGTTTAACACCAAAACTAATTCATTTGTTTTTTGGTTCTAACAAACAAAAGGGTTCCCTCTGCGGCCCTCTGCGTTCTCTGTGGTGCAAAATTTTGGTTTTGTGGTGCAAGACTTGGGTCTGGTTTTTATCACACACGATTCACGCGTTACGGTTTACTGGATCCATCGTGATGTTCCGGCAGCGTGTTTCCGGCATAAGGAATGTGCAGACAAGGCCCAGGGCCGAACACGCCAGACAGAACACGAACGCGGCGCGGTATTGGGCAAGGGCGGGCTGAGCCTGCATGGCTTCGATGATGTTACCCATGGTAGTGGTGATGAAGGCTGTCCAGAGGAAAGAGCCCATGTTGATGACCGACATGGCCACTCCGGTGAAGCGAGGAGACTGTGTTTCCTTGGCCACC
>DFYG01000008.1:3089-16221 GCA_002382605.1 Synergistaceae bacterium UBA4088
CCAGCCGGTGAAAAAGCCACCGGCCATGACCCCGTAAACGACCCAGGCCACATGAATTGATGCCGACGTTCCATCCATGCCGTACACCTCCCGCAGGAACGACACGCCCCATGCCCCCGAGAACGCCAGGTAGATACCGGAAAGGCAGCCGAGAAATATGAAATTGGGCCAGGTGCGCCAGCACTTGAGGACAGTGATCAATCCTGCGACAAGCTCTTTGAGGTCGGCATTGCCGGCTGTTTCCGAGGCTTGTGTCTCGTTGATGGGAGGCAACCCCATATCCGAAGGAGCATTGCGTATCAGAAGGTAGCAGAGCACGCCGAGCGCAAGAGAGAAGCCCCCTATCCCCGCGAATGTCGTCCGCCAGGAAAATGCGGTCACCGCCATGGCGAGAGGCGCCTGTGCCATGACTCCACCCAGGTTGCCTATGAAATTGGTGCACCCGGATATTGTGGCGAACTCTCTTTCCCGGAACCAGCGGGACTGTATCTTGAGAATGCAGATAAAGACGGTGGAAACACCTATGCCCACGAGAAAACGCCCGAACATGAGAACTCCCTGCCCCTGGGCCGCGGCGAAAACAAGCGATCCAGCTCCGGCAAGCAGCATCCCGGCCGTGACGGTTTTTCTTGCGCCCAGGGAATCGGCCATAAGACCGACGGGGATCTGCATCAGCATGTAGGCATAAAAATACATCGATGCCAGAAGTCCGAACGATGAAGCGCCGAGTCCGAAAGCCGATTCAAGATCGGGGCGGACGACTCCGGCCGCAAGCCGGTGAAAAAATACCACCATGTACGAAAGCACCATGATGCCCCAGATGACCCACCGGTAGGTAAGGCCGAAGGTTTGTTTCTGCTGCCGCATATTCTTTACCGCCCCCTTTGTATATAAAAAATATTGTCATATTGACAAAATATTGTAAAGGGATATTCTGATTAAAAACGTTATGAAGGGAGGGACGCCAGCTTGCACCCTCTTATCCGCTGTTTGAAGCCCATTGTCAAGGGGCTTGCCCTGGCTCTGGGTCCTGACTATGAAGTTGTCCTGCACGATGCGACCGACACGGATCACTCCGTCGTAGCCATTGAGAACGGTCACATCTCGGGGCGTTCCATTGGAGACCCCATGACGGATTTCGGTCTCTTCACCCTGAAAAAGGCCGGAGAAAACGGCGCCGAATTCGCGTCCAATTTTCTTGCCCGCTCGGCGGACGGCGGAAGGATCCGTGCCAATACCCTGTTCCTTCGTGACGAAGACGGAAGCATAATCGGATACCTGTGCATAAATTACGATATGACCAAAGCCGAAATGATGAAAGGCATGATCGATCATCTGACGTCGATCGGATCATCGTTCTACTCGGAACATTTTATCGAGGGGGGCCCCTCGCGAAGCGAGGACATCCTTGAGAGAAACCTGAAGCTGATCAGGGAATTCCTGGGAAAGCCACTCCATATCTCCAGCCGCCAGGAAAAAATGCAGGCAGTCAGGAAACTTGAGGAAGAAGGGTTTTTTCTCCTCAAGGGCTCTGTTGAGGCTTTTGCCCAGGAATCGGGCAACTCGGTATATACGGTCTACGGATACTTGAGGACAGTGCGCGGTGAGGCCCCGGAAAATAAAGAGCCCCTGAAGTAAACGGCTTTAATTCTTTAAAAAGGTGGGAAAGCAAATGAAAGAAAGACGTAGTGTGCTTCTGGGCAACGAGGCGATCGCCCTCGGTATTGTGGAGGCCGGCTGCGATGTGGCCACGGCCTACCCCGGGACGCCATCCTCGGAGATCCTTCCCTCGGTGGCCCGGTGGGCGGATGAACTGAAGACCTCGACAGTGGTCGAATGGGGCGCCAACGAGAAGGTGGCCCTGGAAACAGCCCTGGGCGCAACCTATGCAGGAAAACGCGCCTGCGCGGTAATGAAGCAGGTGGGGCTCAATGTCGCTGCCGATCCCTTCATGAGCGCGGCTCACTTCGAAATGGAGGGCGGAATGGTGGTGGTGGTCTCCGATGACCCTGGCTGCCACGCCTCCCAGGATGATCAGGACAGCCGCTACTTTGCCCTTTTCGCCAAAATACCGTGCTTCGACCCAGCCTCCGCCGCGGAGGCGCGGGAGATGGTTATCGAAGCCTTCGAACTTTCCGAGCGCCACAAGGTTATGACCATGCTTCGTCCGGCAGTGCGCATCGACCACTGCAGGCAGGACATAGAGATCCGCGGTGTTGCGCATCATTCCGCCCCCGCTGATTTCAAGGTCGCTCCAGTCGGCCACAAGGTGATCCTCCCGGGGAGGCTCAGGAATTTCGTGATCCGGCACAATGAAAGGTTCGAGGCGATCAGGAAAGAATTTGAAACGAAGTACGACCGCTTCAATTATGAACTTTCTGCTTCCGGAGCCGCACGCCTTGGGATCATCGCCTCAGGCGTCAGCTTTTCAATCGTTAAGGACCTTATCGATTCATGGGGACGCGACGACATCGACCTGCTCAAGATAGGCACGCCGGTTCCACTCCCGCTGAAAATGGCGGAGAGTTTCATCGAACGGCACGAACGGGTGCTGGTTCTGGAAGAGACCTTCCCTGTCATCGAAATGCAGATCAACGACAAATCCCGAATTCTGGGGCGCTGGAACGATTTTGTTCCCAAGGACTGGGAACTGCTCCCCGAGGTGATCGAGGAAGTGCTCCTCAAGGCGCTCGGAGGAAAACCGGTGGAGAAAAAAGACGGGAGCCTGCAAAAAGCCCGCGAAACCGCGGATTTGAAGGTACGCAAACCTCTGCTGTGTGCCGGATGCTCGCACAGGCCCGCATATTTTTCTCTGCGGAAGGCTCTTCCAAACGTCATCATCGCCAGCGATATAGGGTGCTACGGCCTGGCCGTCCAGCAGAGGGGTGTGGACAGCATCATCTGCATGGGCGCTTCCATTACCGTGGCCTCCGGACTGTACGATGCCTACAAGAGCGACGGGGAAGAGATCACCCGCCCCATCGTCGCGACGCTCGGGGATTCGACATTCTTTCACAACGGGATGACGGGACTTGCGACCGCCGTCTACAATCGTCATGCTTTCGTGCTGGCGATCCTGGACAACCGGATCACCGCCATGACGGGCGGACAGGACAATCCTTCGACTGGCGGCAAGCTGCGGGAAGGCGACATCGGGGTGGAGGTGGATCTTGAGGGGGCCGTCCGCGGCTGCGGGGTGAAGTACATCAAGGTCCTCGAGCCTTACGATATCAGCGGAAACCAGGAAACCATCCGCGAGGCATGGGAACATGCGAAGACGAACAGCGAACCGGCAGTTCTGATCTTCCGCCACCCCTGCGTCACCATGCTCAAGGCGCGTCCCGAAAAACGGCCGGTGCAGGTGTTTGCGGAACAGTGCGTTGGGTGCCGTTTGTGCATAGACTGTTTCAACTGCCCGGGACTGGTGTGGGATGAAAAAACAGGGAAGGCGGGCATCGACGGACGTTTCTGCATCGACTGCGGCGTCTGTACCGAGATTTGCCCAAAAGGAGCCATTCAGCGTATCGGGGAGGCGAAATAGAATGCAGTACATTATCTGCGGCATAGGAGGCCAGGGGATCCTCTTTGCGACCAAAGTCCTGGGACATATCGCCCTTTCGCGAGGGGAGCATGTTATGGGCAGCGAGGTGCATGGCATGTCCCAGAGGGGCGGGTCGGTGATCAGTCATTTCAAGATCGGTGCTTACAGCAATCCCCTGGTCCGCGCGGGAGAAGCCGACATACTGCTGGCGTTCGAGCAGGGAGAAGCTCTCAGGAACTATCATTTTCTCAAGGAGGGCGGCTGTGCAGTAGTCAATGCGGATCAGCCGGAACAGCTGAACGATCCAGATCTGCAGCAATATTTCAACGAAAGGCGCATCAGGCTCTTCCCGATCCCCGGATATGCGGCGCTTCGCGATTCGATGGAGAGACGGTTCCTTTTTTTGAACGCCCTGATGCTCGGCGCGCTCTGCGCCACTGGTGCAGGGGGCGTGACCGCTGAGGAGGTTCGTGGAGCCATCGAAGAACTGGCCCCGGAACGCTTCCGAAGCGACAACCTGAAGGCGTTCGACCTGGGTCTTTCCGTCAAGATCTGATCTCCTCGAAGTCGAGGATGACGTGTTTGCACATCACCTGTTGGGGTAAAATAGTCGGGATCGACACTGCGCCCCATGGGGAGATCTTTTAAATAATGAAAAACGGAAGAACGGAACGCGCCCTTTTTGTATCGTGGATTGGTCTGTGGATCAACGTTGTCCTGACGTCCTTCAAATTCGTAGCCGGTTTCGCGGGGAACAGTGCGGCAATGGTCGCCGACGCGGTCCACTCGCTTTCCGATTTCGCGACCGATATCGTAGCCGTCATAGGCTTCAAGGTTACGGGCCGTCCTGTAGACAGATCCCACGACTACGGGCATGGCAAATTCGAGACGCTCACGACGGTGATCGTGGGAGTCACGCTTCTTGCCGTGGCGGCGGGGATCTTCTACAGCGACGGGAAGAGAGTTCTGTTGGTGCTTCAGGGGGAGATCATTCCACGGCCCGGGATGATAGCGCTCATTGCGGCGAGTCTGTCCATTGCCATCAAGGAATGGCTTTACTTCTATACCAGAAAAGCAGCCATACAGCTTTCCAGCGACGCTCTCATGGCAAAAGCCTGGGATCACCGCTCGGACGCTCTTTCGTCCGTCGGTACTCTGCTGGGCATCGGGGGTGCGATCTTCCTTGGTCCAAAGGCCAGGATCCTGGATCCCGTCGCAGCCCTTATCGTAGCTGGAGTCATTGTGAGGGTGGCGCTTCCGATAACGATAAGCAGTCTGAGCGAACTGCTTGAGGAGTCGTTAACCCCTGAGCAGGAAGAGGAGATACTGGGAGCAATACTTGGAGTTCCGGGGGTCGAGGGAGCGCACCACCTCAGAACCAGGCGCATAGGGGCCAACGTTGCTGTAGAGGTTCACATTCTGGTTCACCGCGATCTCAGGATATCCGATGCTCATGACATTGCCACCGTGACGGAGGACGCGGTCCGGGTCATCCACGGAGAAGAGTCATTTATTTCCGTTCACGTAGAGCCTCGGGCGGAGGAGATACCGGACAGCATTCCTTTCGATGACGGACATAACGGCCGCGAGAACGGGCCGAGCCACCATGAAAGGGATCCCGGCCGAAAGGCGTGAAAAGATCCGTTTTCGGAAGCTGGGGAGGGAGCATATCTTGGAAAAATCTTTTCAGGAAGCCCTTGGAAAGCTAAGTCGACAGGCAGAACTTCTGAACGATCCGATCGAGGAGTTGCAAAACCTCCAGCAAAGTCTTGCAAGGGATGTGGAGCGCTTCCTTTCGTCGGTCGCCATGGCTGCGGGAGGGAGACCGCTGGGATTCTCTCTTGGCGCGCTGAGTTGCGTGATCCGCAAGGGGAGCAACGGGGCATCATGTAACTGCCGCCTCGAAGAAGAGGTCGATGAGATCAAAAAATTCACCTCGGACCTCTTCCTCGATATTGAAACAGCCACCCGGGTCTACATTCTCTCCCACAGGGAAGAGATCCTGGAAGCCTGCACGCAGGCGCTCGAGCACCAGGGGCAGATCCTGAGCGGGAGTATCGATCACATCCGCTCACTTCTGGATCTGGACACAGGCGGCTTAGACCCCTCAAACGGCTAGAGGTTTCCTGGCGGAGATCCAGGCGCCTGCAGCCACTCCTGAAGCATCAAGCGATCCGGCCCCGGGAAGGTTGGGGACCATCTCTTCAAGCTGGCTGGAAGTGAACTCGTAGACCCTGGTGGGAGAGACTTTTACATCGCAAAACCCTGTCTTTTCGAGTTTTTCTGCGTATTCATCCCTGCCCAGGGCTCCTGCGACACATCCTGCCCAGGCGTCGATACTGGTGCGGATCTCCTCGGGGATCGGTCGAAGGAAGACTACATCGGAAACGGATATCCTCCCTCCAGGCTTGAGAACTCTGTAAATTTCCCGGAAAACTGCCTCCTTGTCGGGAGAGAGGTTGATCACGCAGTTTGACACCACTACGTCTACGCTCCCGTCGGGGAGCGGGATATCCTCTATGAACCCTTTCAGGAACTCCACATTCTGCAGCCCCCATTTGATCCTGTTCGCCTCTGCAGTTGCTATCATTTCATCGGTCATGTCCAGGCCGAATACCTTTCCTGTCGGCTCAACCTCCCCCCCCGCGAGAAAAGCATCGAGTCCTGCCCCGCTGCCGAGGTCCAGCACCGTTTCGCCTTCATTCAGCCCAGCCATCTCGACGGGACTTCCGCAGCCGAATGACTGGCTTACAACACCTTTCGGTATCCGATCCATAACAGCTCCGTCGTAGTTGCCCCTGGTGATCGGATCCTCTGCGCCTCCGCAACAGGATGACCCCGAGCCGCAGCAGGAATTTTTGTTCCTGATCGCCTCAGCGTATTTTTCACGGATCTTTTCCCTGATGTCGCTCAATATTCTCATGCTCCTTTCGTATGCCCCGCATCGGGGCTGCCCTGCTGAAAACATTTGAACTGGTCCGCCGCGAAAGCTTCCGCGATCACACGAATACTCGACAAAAATACTTCTCGCTCCCCTTCGGGGATCTTTTGAAGGATGGACAGGTAAAACGCTCCCATGGTCTCTTCCGTCGATTCGAAGAACTTCTTCCCCTTTTTCGTCAGGGTCAGAACAAGGGACCTGCGGTTCCCTGGATCCGTTTCCCTTTGTACGAAGCCACGGGCGACGAGGTTGTCGACAACCCTGGTCACCGTGCTTCTGTCCAGCCGGAGGAGTACAGCAAGGACGCTGGGAGAGGTCTTCCCCATGCGACCTATCTCGACAATGGCGTGGCACTGGGCCAGTGTGACTCCGCAGCAGGAAGCGCGGTCCCTGTCGAGGAGCGAAAGGTTTTTGACAAGCTCCCGGGTCATCTCTCTGAGGTCGATCGCCTGTTTCTTTGAATTCATTGGACACCATCCTCGAAAGAATTGTATAACACAACATTTGTAAAAAGCAACTAATGCCGTAAGATATTTCCTTAGCCCCCATATTGTCTGCATGATATTATAGAATTGAACAATGACCTGGGAACCTGTGCGGCCTTTAGCCGCACGGACACAAAAAAACGGAGGGGATATTCGTGGGAAGCGACATGTTCCGTATCGGAAAGGAAACTCTGGAAGACATCAACAGATTTCTGCTCGACCCGGGGAATACCGATGTCCAGGCACTGCTGCGGGTAGTCGCAAAGTACGGAACTCCAGCCGAGATCAACGCCAGGGCCATGGAGGCCCGGAGTCTCCCGAACATCATGCAGCGCCTCGGGGGTATGGGATCACCCTACCTCAAAGACCTCGAATGGCTGGCGGCCGAGAGGGACAGGGGTGCATTCACGACCATATCGCAGTACCGCAAAAAGATACTGGGGGATGACCCGGGCGCCAGAACCTTCAGCGAGTCCACTTCTGTGACGCTGGAGATCAGCGCGCTCCAGTACTTCCCGTTCCTGATCGCCGAGGCAAAGCAGGCGATCGACAGGGGAGAGATCATGCCGGGAAGGTACATCCGGGTCCGCAAGATGAAGGAGCAGGAGCGCGACCAGGGGGACATCCTGGCGGTTGCGGCTGCGATGCAGATAATCGGGGCCAGTTACGTCGAGACGCTCGATACGAAGGGCACTGATGGATCCAATGTCCATCTCGGAGGCCCCGCAACGATCACCGGCTACTTCGGAGGGATCGGCCAGCCTAACGGACACGCCCTGGCATGGGTCGACGAGCTCCTTCACTACTACACGAACTACGGGATCAACGAGGTGCTGAACATCAACTCCGGGACGGTACTCCTGGGTTACCTTCTTTACAGACTTGGGGTGGATGTACGCTTCAAGATCTCCGTATTCATGGGCAACGACAACCCCTATACTGTACTCTGGATGCTGATGATGGCAAAAATGTTCGCCAGGGAGGATGGGTCGACGCCGCTCATAGGGTTCAACCTCTCCAACTCCGTCGATGCAGCTACACTCATTGCAAGCGCCGAGATCCGGAAACAGCTCGGTCTTGAGGACAAGGTCCGCATCGAGCATCACATCACCGAAACGTACAAGAGCATAGTCCGCCAACCCTACAACAGGAGGGACGACCTGCTGAAGGTGGCGAGCCTCTACCCCAACATATCCGCCAAGCACGAGGGCGGAGACCCCGAGGTGGAGGAGACGATGGACCACCCCTCCGACATCCTGGACTACTTCCGCGACAAGGAGGAGGTCATCGCTTCGGGGGATATGGAAAATCTCCAGAACAACTACCTGGGCAAGCACAACGCAACCAACCGGACCGCCGAAGTGCTGACGCGCGAAGGACTATCCTTCATCGCGGCTTCTCGTCTGCACTCCCGCTGACAGGTGACGAATGTTCGCCCGGAGTCAGGATGGTAAAATGGACCCCGGGCGATCTTTGTCCTCAGTGTGATCCTATGACAGGAAAACCGGCACGGATCGAATACTCTGTCCGGATCAGCCCGCGCGCAAAACGGGTCACTTTGAAGTTCTCCCCGCCCGGAGAGTTGGTTGTCGTCATCCCGCGCGGATTTAAAAAAGAGAGGATCGCCGCGTTGATCGAGGAGAGGCGAACCTGGATAGAGAAGGCGTTTTCAAAAGTGCTCACTTCCTGGGCAACAAAAGAGGATGTTATGCCCGCGGCCGGATTCTTCCTTCCCTCGATCGGCAGATCATTCGTACTGGAAGAAAGCAATGTTCTCCCTCGAATTCGCGCGCTTGCCGAAGAGTATATTGTCCCCATGGGATGGAATATTGCGGATGAGACCGGCCGACGCCCGGGAAAATTCTCCATCCGGAACCAGAAGAGCCTGTGGGGTAGCTGTTCTTCAAAGAACATGATCAATCTCAACCAGAAACTCCTCTTTCTGGAACCTTATCTTGTCCGCTACGTGATACTTCACGAACTCTGCCATATCGAACACCGCGATCATTCGACGCGTTTCTGGACGTCCCTGAGAGACCTGGACCCCTTCTGCCTCACTCACCGCCGGGAACTCCGCAGCGCCCAGTGGACGATCCCGGCCTGGGCGTATTGACAAGGAAATGTATTCTGGTACTATAATACCAAAATATGATCCCAGAGGTGAATCCCATGTCCGGAAAAATAATGAGGAAAGTGATCCAGATCAACGAAGAGAAGTGCGACGGCTGCGGACAGTGCGCGGAGGCATGCCACGAGGGTGCGATCAGTATGATAGACGGCAAGGCGAAACTTGCAAGTGATTCATACTGCGACGGTCTGGGCGACTGCATTGGTGAATGCCCTCGGGGGGCGATCTCCTTCGTAGAGAGGGAGGCAGAGCCCTACGATGAAGAGGCTGTCAGGCGCAACATGGAGGCCAGAAAAGCTGTAAAACCGCTGCCGTGCGGATGTCCCGGTTCCATGGCCCGTTCACTGAAGGCGATGCCGGAAGAAAAGGATAAGCCTTCCGCAGAGTGTGCCTGTTCCGGAAAGAATATCCCAGAAGCGCCGGCGGGTTCTTCGGAGCTTTCGAACTGGCCCATCCAGCTGAGCCTTGTTCCTGAGAACGCGCCGTACCTCAAAGGGGCGGACATTCTGCTCGCCGCGGACTGCACGGCAGCTGCCTGTCCGGATTTCCACGCGCGTTTCGTCCGCGGCCGCGTGCTGCTGATGGGGTGTCCGAAGCTCGATGATGCCGATCATTACCGGGAAAAGCTTGCAAGGATAATACGAATGAACGGCACACCCTCGATGATGGTGGTCAGGATGGAGGTCCCATGCTGTGGTGGACTTGTCCGTCTTGCTGAGGCGGCTGTCGACGAGGCAAAGGTTCCGCTGACTCTCAGTCAGGCGACGCTGGATGTTCGGGGCAAAACTATCGCGGAGGAGAGCGTGAGGTACCGTTTTCAATAGTATGGCGGACAGGACGTCAGCAGGGTAGAATGGAACCGGCGCGATCAACCACATCGTGAGCGCCGGGGAGGTTTTAATTGATGCTGTACGTCAAGATCGCCCGGAGATCTTATCCTGCCATTTGTTTGATCATGCCGTTCATGCTGCTGATTATAATTTCTGCGGTCCTTGCCGGGAGCAGTGCTTTTGCCCAGGAGGCGCCGCTTCTTTTTTCAAGGAGCGGCGGGGTGATCTATCTCATCCCGAAGAAGGGGCTTCCCCCGCTTGAGATAGCCCGTGGGCTTCAACCCGACATGGGCCCCGACGGGTATTCCATGGTATATCTCACAGAAGGGGAAGCCACCGGCGGATCTGAGGCTTCGATGATATGGATCAAAAATACCCGTACCGGGAGTGTTCGATCGGTGCTCAAGGCGGTCGGGCGCGTCATGGATCCGTCCTGGTCGCCCGACGGAAGCCATATCGCCTTTCTGATGTTCGACGAAAACTACTCGTGGAGCCTTCACGTCGTAAGGCCGGATGGTTCCGGTTTTCGAAGAATAGCAGGTCACGCTCCTGGCGGGAACGGGCCGTTCCTCTCCGGTCCCGCGGTCTGGTGGCCGGACGGAAAGAGCCTTCTCACTCACGATATCCAGTTCCTCTACAGGTATGATCTTGAGGGCAGGGAGATAGAACGAACGCCGCTGGAACGCTTCACGGGCAAAAAGGATTCGTCGACTTCAACAGACCGCTTCATCCCGCACCCTGTCCGGGCGGATCTCATGGCCTTCACGATGTCCGTTCCCGGGACTCCGCTATTCGAAAAGGCTTTCAACGAGCCGAACCAGGCGCTTTTCGTCATCGATCTGAAGACGGACGTAAAAAAACGCCTTACACCGGAGGACATGCTGGCGACTGATATACACTGGTCGAAGAGCGGGGATCTGATCTTCTTCAGTGGATATCGGGATGCAAATATCAGCGAGCCCTATCCGTTCAGGATCTATTCGGTGAACCCCGGAACGGGTGAGATTGAGGAGATCTGCCCCGGCGAACAGCCTAGCCAGTGACCCCGGGGGGCCTACCCGGCGCTCTCCTCTATCTCCTGGATCTTCTCCTCGAAGCCGTAGATGGTGCCGTCTATCTCCTCCACCGTGCGGTCGAGGTACTGCATGCCGGTGATCTCGTAGCCGGACGGGATATGGTTGGAGAAGCGCTTCACCTTCAGCAGAGACTTAAGATAACTTTTCTCAAAGAGACTTATCACCTGGGCTGCAGTGAGCGCATCCGCCTTTCCGTCGAGCAGAAAGAGCTGTGCCATCTCAAGGTTTTCCCCTATCTCCATTTCGCCGTACCACAGGTCCGCCAGGGTCTCCCTGAAACGCTTTCGCAGAGAAGGATCGACCATCTCGCGAATGGCTCTCTCTATGAACTTGAGCCCGGATAGAAGCTCTCCTTCCACGATCTTCGGGTCCGAGGAGGGGAGTGAGAACGAAGCGATGTACTCCGCCTCGTCGCTGACGGTCCGCCGTTTCCTGAGAAGTTTGCCGTAGTCCGGCCTCAGGGTTACCGTTGCTCTCTCCGGCTGGGCTCCGACAAGATGCCGGAATACGATACCCGTGTCAACTCCCCTGGATTCAAGATGTGATCCTTTCAGCCAGGTAACGAAACCGGTTTCGAAGAGCCCCTTCCTTCCGGCCCTTCCGGCCATCTGGAGAAATTCGTTCCTGGAGATCGGTTCCCTGTCGTGATATCGCACGAGTTGGGCAAATATGACGTATTCGGCGGGAAGGTTGACTCCCAGGGCCAGGGCGTTTGTTCCGCAGACCACGTCGAGGATGCGCTCGCGGAAGGCGGACTCCACCAGCAGCTTCTCCTTTGGGAGCATCCCCCCGTGATAAACCCCGACTCCCCTGAGCAGCGGCATGTGAACGGTCGGGACATCAAGTATGCGTGCCAGTTCGTAGAGGCGCTCCCTGTGTGCCTTGCTCTTCCTGTCTCTTTTGCGGGCTATCTTGTAGGCCAGGTCCACGGCGCCCTTCTGGGAGAAAACAAAGACCAGGGCGTCGTGGAGCCTGTCGAATCTCGCAGGTTTTTTCGGGGTGAAGACCAGCCTGGTGACCCGCTCGTGCCCCTCGTAGACCTCGAAATTCCTTCCTGTGATCCTGTTGAGGTAATTCCCCACCGACTGAGCTCCGCCGAAAGTGGCTGACATGACAAGGATCGGGGAGTCCGGGTTGGTCCCCTTGATACCCTCTATGTATGTTCTGGCCCTGTCAGGGTCGTCGAAGATGTAGTGGAATTCATCGATTATCACTCGCAGGCCGCCGGTCCCGGCATATTTCAGCGTGTATATCTCCTGGGTGCAGCAGATGACCGGGGCGCCCACGTTCTTTTTGAAGTCGCCGGTCTCTATCCCGACATCCAGGCCCATTCTTCGAAGCTCCATGTAGCGCTCGTTGCTCAGTGCCTTTATCGGCGCAGTGAAGATTATGCGTCCCCTTCCGGGGGGCCATATCTTTCCATCCAGGTCCATGAGACCTGACCAGAGAAAGGCGACCCAGGTCTTGCCGGAACCAGTCGGCGCGGCGAGAACAGCGTCTTTGCCGCGGATATGCTCAAAGGCGTCTTGTTGCCAGGGATAGAAGGTCATTTCTGTCATCGTTGGCTCCTCCGCAAGCTGTACTTGCGGCTACATAATACTATGAAGGCTGTTCCCCCGCTTTCTTTGCCTTTACGCAAAAGCAGATGGGCCGAAAATAAAAGTCCGGCCCATCTGCTTTGATCCATCGCCTGTTTGTGCTATTTCAGATCGAATGGCCAGCCGGCGACTCCGCCTTCAAGAACCGACAGGTTGGTAAAGCCCAACCGCCTGAGGATGGAGTAGGCGTCCCACCCGCGCACCGAGATCTTGCAGAAAGCAACGATCTCCCTGTCTTTCGGCAGATCAACGGCTTTTTCCCACAACTGTCCCAGTGGAATGTGAACTGTTTCGTAGGGGAGCGAACCCTGTGACTCCAGCTCCGCTGGCGTGCGGACATCCAGAAGCAGCGGTTTTTCTCCGCTTTCGAATTTTTTCACCAGTTCCGTGGGGCTCCATGACCTCATCAGGCCATCTATCTTGTTCTTCAATGTGTTGGCGGCATGCGTAACCGGGTCAAGAGCTGTCGAGTATGGCGGCGCATAGGCTACGTCGGCGTCGGCCAGCTCGTCAATAGTGAGGCCGCCGGCAGC
>DFYG01000004.1:0-2946 GCA_002382605.1 Synergistaceae bacterium UBA4088
CCAGCCATTCGTCGCTTCTTTCTCCCGGTTTCAGCCCCGCCTCATCCCAGAAGGGGCGGGTGAGCCTGGCACGCTCGGCTGGGGCCATTTTTGATATGTGGGCCTGGTTCACGAAGTTCAGTTTGTCAATATCGAACACGGCAGCCTTTTTCGTGACCCTGGCGAGGTCGAACATTCCGACTGCCTCTTCCCGGGTGAAGATCTCTCTGTCGTCCCCCGGGTTCCAGCCAAGCAGTGCGAAATAGTTGAATAGCGCGTCCGGGTGATACCCCATATCGCGAAACTCATATACGCTGGTGGCACCGTGCCTCTTGGACAGTTTTTTCTTGTCCTTGCCCAGTATCATCGGCAGGTGGGCGAATTTGGGGACATCCCATCCCAGGGCCGCGTAAAGAAGGATCTGCTTCGGCGTATTGGAGATATGGTCCTCTCCGCGGATGACGTGAGTTATCTTCATGGTGTGGTCGTCGACGACCGCCGCGTAGTTGTATGCGGGAAAACCGTCGCTCTTTATCAGGACGATATCCTTCAGGGTCTCGCTGGCCATCTCTATGTTCCCGTAGACAACATCGTCGAATGCCAGAGTTTTACCCTGAGGAACAGAGAAGATGATCGCGTCTCCCTCGTGGTAGGCCTGCCCCGATCCGACAAGTTCGCGGGCGTGATCAAGGTATATCTCTTTTCTCTCAGACTGCCTGTATGGTCCGAAACTTCCTCCCACATCGGGCCCCTCGTCCCAATCCAGTCCCATCCAGCGCATTCCCTGCAGGATGGTCTGCTCGTATTCCCCGGTAGACCGGACGAGGTCCGTGTCCTCTATGCGGAGGACGAAAGAGCCCCCGTTCCTGCGTGCCCAAAGCCAGTTGAAGAGCGCTGTGTGGGCTCCGCCGATATGCAGGGCACCGGTAGGGCTGGGCGCGAAACGCACGCGGGTTTTTTCTGTCATTTTGTTCATCCTTCCCTGGTGGTATGCTATTCGAGTGTAAAAAATGCCGAACGCAGTATACCCTAAAACTGCCGGTCAAAGGAGATGGCACCTTTGTCCCGAAAAACCGTTCTCCTTGTGGATGGACACGGACTTGCATTCAGGGCCTTCTACGCGCTTCCGGAACTCAGTGCCCCGGATGGCACCCCGACCAATGCTCTTCTGGGCTTTGCGAACATGCTCCTTAAAACGATCGATGATGTCAGACCAGAACTTGCCGCGGTCGTCTTCGATGCCCCCGGACCCACATTCAGGCACGAAGCCTTCAAGGCCTACAAGGAGGGGCGCCGTCCAACCCCTGAGGATCTCAAGGTCCAGATGCCCTTCATAAAGGATTTTTCAAGGGACATGGGTTTCCCTGTGATCGAAAAGCCCGGGATTGAGGCCGACGATGTCATTGCTTCAACAGCGCGTCTTGCGGCCGGGAAAGGGTTCCGGGTGATCATACTTACCGCGGACAAGGACATACTCCAGGTTCTGGCGCCGGATCTCACGGTCATGCGCCCTGTCAAGGGCGTCAGCGAGTTCCGCCTTTACGACCCGCAGAGCTTCACCGAAGAGTACGGTTTCCCCCCCGGCGCGATGGCAGACTATCTTGCCATGGTCGGCGACACTATCGACAATGTCCCTGGGATCAAGGGAGTGGGAGACAAGACAGCTCGCGCCCTCCTTGCCGAGTATGGGGCGCTGGAGGGTATATACGACCACCTGGAAGGCATGAAACAGGGCCTGAGACAGAAACTGGAGGAGGGGAAAGAGACCGCCTTCCAGAGTCGGGAACTCACAAGACTCCGCTTCGATGATCCGCTCGAACCGGAAGCACTGGTCATCGGAAAAATGAAAAGAAATACCCTGACTGCGTTCTTCGAGCGCTTTGCCCTTCGAAAACTTGCCGAACGCGTTCTTGGAAGAGAAGATATTCACCCGGCCGAAGACCGGGACGCGACTCCGGGCCAGCCGGTCGTTTTCAGAGAAAAACCGCTCGAAGAAATACTGAAAAAAAAGGAGCTTGCGATCAGCTGGTCAGGCAGCGGACACTATCCGCAGAAATTCTCGCTGGACGAGATCTGTCTGGGCTCCAGGGAAGGGGATTTCTGGAGAGAAAGCGCTTCACCCGAAGTGCTTGGCAAGATAGAAAAGTGGGCAAAGAACGGACGCATCATTACCCATGGGTACAAGGAGATATGCGCCGCGGTGTCTTCCCTGTTTCCCGATCCTCAAAAAGTCTGGGATGCTGATCTGGCACACTACGCGCTTCACCCGGAAATCCCGAACAGCGAAACGAAAGAAGCATCGCCAGAGAACTGCGCACGGCTCTGGAGAGTCATGGAAGAGTGGGAACCTCTCATACTCTCGATGGGCCTTGAGAGGATAATGAAGGAGATAGACACCCCCCTGTGTCCTGTCCTTGCCGCCATTGAGGTTCACGGGATCAGGGTAGACCTTCCGCTTCTACGGGAACTACAAGAGGAGCTTGACCTCCGGGCCGGGGAGATATCCGCCCGCATAGACCGCCAGGTCGGCCCACACGTCAACCTGAACTCCCCGAAGCAGGTTGCGTGGCTGCTCTTTGAAAAACTTAAATTCCCTCCGGTGAAGAAGATCAAAACCGGATACTCGACGGATGTCTCGGTACTCGAAGAGCTCGCCTCCCTGCCCCTGGGCGATGTCTCCGTCCCGAAGATGCTTCTCGAGTACCGGGAGATCACCAAGATCATAACAGGCTTCATTCATCCACTCGCCAGGGGAACCGACAACGATACAGGGTGTGTCCACACCACGCTGGAGCAGGCCTTCACAGGTACGGGGCGACTCAGCAGCAGGGACCCGAACCTGCAGAACCTCCCCGCTTTCGGTACTTGGGCAAGCAGGCTCCGTAAGGCTCTCAAGCCCCGCAAGGAAGGAAACATCTTCCTTGCAGGGGATTACTCCCAGGTGGAACTAAGGATCCTTGCGCACAT
>DFYG01000004.1:3125-4093 GCA_002382605.1 Synergistaceae bacterium UBA4088
CGAGGCTACACTCTTACACTGTTCGGAAGGCGGCGGCCCCTGGCCGAGGTCTCCACAGTGGAGGGGAGGGGGGCCGGTGCCATCGGAAGAGTTGCTGTCAACACTCCTCTGCAGGGAAGCGCAGCCGACATCGCCCGCCTGGCCATGATCCGCTATTCCAGATCCATCAAAGACGCGGGACTCGATGCGCCGCTCGTCCTTCAGGTTCACGACTCTCTCGTCTGTGAGTGCTCACCCGGTATTTGTGATGATGTATCGGTCCTTCTCCGGAGTTCCATGGAGGGCGCCGCCTCGTTGTCCATCCCTCTCGAGATACAGATAAAAAGCGGTTTCTCATTCGACGAAATTTGACATTTCCCCTTTGACACCGCTTCCGTTGAAACGTATTATTGGACACGCTGAAAAAAATTCTGAGAGAACAGCTCCGCCGAAAGCATAAGGAGGAAGATATATCGTGATAATGCAGGCACTAAGGACCAGAACCAGGGCCATAATGATCATAGTCGTGATCGTTTTCGTGGTATCCATTTTCAGCATGTACATCTCCAGGGGAAGCCGGTCTTCGAACCAGACCCCCGAAGGTGATTTCCCGGTCGCTTCCGTCGGCGGGGAGAAGATAATGGCATCGCAGATAGTCACCGGGGTCCGCAACTTTGCCGAGCAGTCAGGGCAGTCCGACCTCTCCCCTGAGTCGATCAATCAGATGCGGAAAAACGTCCTCAACAATATCGCCATTCAGTCGATGCTTCAGAAAGAAGCAGCAAAGCAGAATATCAAAGTTCCCGAGAGCGAAATAGACATTGCTGTAAAGCGTATAGAAAACCAGTTCCCGACCAAGGAAGCCTTCCAGCAGTACATGGAAAACAGGGGCATCAAGATGAAGGAACTCCGTGCGCAGATAGGCATGCAGCTCGCGCAGAGGATGGTTCTTGACGCGAGCGCCGGTGAAGTTGAAGTCACAGATGAAG
>DFYG01000110.1:0-11762 GCA_002382605.1 Synergistaceae bacterium UBA4088
TCTTGTATCCGTTTTCGATAAACGGGGAGTAAGGGAATTGGCAAAAGGACTGAAGGATCTGGGGTGGGACATTGTCTCCAGTTCAGGAACAGCAAGACACATCAGGGAAGCAGGCGTCGAAGTAAGAGAAGTGGAGGACTTGACCGGATACCCTCACATACTCGGCGGAAGGGTCAAGACGCTTCACCCGGCGGTCTTCGGGGGCATTCTCGCCCGCCGGGACTTCGATACGGACCTTGGGGACCTGAAAAAGTTCGGGATACCAATGATAGATATGGTCGTCTGCAACCTCTACCCGTTTGAGGAAACGTTCTTGACCGGAGCATCACTCGATGATCTCCTGGAGAACATCGATATCGGCGGAGTCACGCTTCTCCGCGCGGCCGCAAAGAATTTCAGATATGTTGTCCCCTTGACGGATCCCGACGATTACGAAACCATCATCTCAGAGATCAGCTCCGAGGGGGACGTAACCCTTCCGACGAGGGAGGCCCTTGCACTTAAGGTTTTCCTTCGCACAGCCTGCTATGACGCAACAATTCACGAAGGGCTTTCCCGCTCTTGCGGTGCCGAAAGAGACCACACACCGGCTATGGCGGTTTTTCCTCTTCAAAGGAGAATGGAATTGCGTTATGGCGAGAACCCTCACCAGAAAGCGGCGCTTTACTCGAGCCCTCTGGATACCGCCTCATGGAGACAGATTTCAGGAAAGCCCCTCTCGTACAACAACATAATGGACATGGACTGCGCCATGAGAAGCATGGCGCTCTTCCAGTCTGATTGCGCCTGCATAGTCATCAAACACACGACACCTTGCGGGATTGCCGTCGCTTCTGACCCCGCCGCAGCTTACTCAAAGGCATTTGAGTGTGACCCGCTGTCCGCTTTCGGTGGGATCATCGCATTTACCCGTGAGGTAGACATAGCTGTGGCCCGGAGTGTAATGCAGCAGTTCGCGGAGGTCATTGTCGCTCCTTCCTTTGAAGAAGGCGCCGCAAGTCTCTTTGCGGAAGAAAAACCGAACCTTCGCGTCGTAAAATGGAGTGGGAATATGGCTCTGGAACCTTCCCGGGTCACCACGTGGGGCGGGACCCTTATTCAGGACGATATGCTACCGCCGCTCCCCCGCCCGGATGAAGGAAATTGGACCGGATCGCCAAGACCTGATCTCTGGAATGATATGATCGTCGCATGGAAAGCTGCAGCCCTTGGAAAGAGCAATTCCATTTCAATCGTAAAGAATGGCGCGACCGTAGGATTGGGGAGAGGCTTCACAAGCCGGATCGACGCAGTTTATTGGGCATGCCGCCAGGCAGGAGATAAAGCTTTGGGATCGGCAATGGGTTCTGACGCGTTTTTCCCGTTCCCCGACAGTATCGAGACCGCTGCGAAAGCCGGTGTTTCCGCCGTGATCCAGCCGGGAGGATCTGTCCGCGACCCAGAGATCGCTGAGGCTGCGCTGAAACTCGGGATAAGCATGTTTACCACCGGCTGGAGAACTTTCCGGCACTGAAGGAAGGGGGCAAAACCATGAGAATCCTTCTCTTGGGAGGAGGTGGCAGGGAGCACGCCATTGCCTGGGCTCTCTCCAGATCTCCGCTTGTAGAAGAGATCCACTGCGCGCCAGGGAATGCCGGAATAGCAGGTCTTGCCATTGTTCACGATATTGACCTCACTGATCAGAAAAATGGCGTTGATCTGGCAATCAGACTTTCGCCTGATCTTGTTGTCGTCGGACCTGAGGCTCCTCTCGTTGCAGGAATGGCAGACTCTCTAAGGGAGAGGGGATTCCCCGTTTTCGGTCCCGGGGCTTCGGGAGCCCGCCTTGAAGGAAGCAAGGCCTTTTCCAAACTTTTCATGACCAGGCACGGCATACCTACCGCGGATTTCGACATCTGCGAGACTGTCGGGCAATCCGAGGCCGCTCTCGCAAAAAGATCTCCCCCGTATATCGTCAAGGCCGACGGGCTTGCCGCAGGGAAGGGCGCCTTCATTCTGGGATCTCTTCTTGAAGCAAGAGATATCTGCATAAACCTGCTTGAGAAAAAGTTCCTCGGGGAATCAGGACGAAAAGTCATCATCGAAGATTTTCTACCCGGGGAGGAGCTGACAGTTCTAGCGGTGACGGATGGAAGCACTTTCCGTCTTCTGCCTTCAAGCCAGGATCACAAGAGAGCATTTGACGGAGACAGGGGCCCGAACACAGGAGGCATGGGAGCCTATTCCCCGGTTACCTGGGCTGACGAAACCTTCCTTCAAAGGGTGTCAGAACAGGTGGTTGGCCCAACGGTTCGTGGTCTTGCCTCAGACTCCATCCCTTTCAGGGGCGTTCTTTACTGCGGACTGATGGTAGATAAAAGCGGCGGCATGAGGGTTCTGGAATACAATGTCAGAATGGGAGATCCCGAAACGCAAGTGGTCCTCCCTGCCTTCGGGGGAGATTTTGCTGCTCTTGCCATGTCCAGCGCGAACGGTAGACTCGATGATATTTCCCCGCACTCCTCAACACAATTTTCTGTTGGGGTCGTCATGGCCTCGGGAGGGTATCCCGCTGATTACGAGAAAGGTTTCCCCATCTTCGGACTCGAAAAGACAGCGGCGAAAGACGGCGTGATCGTTTTCCATTCGGGGACCGCTGTCGACAGCGCTGGAAAGACCGTAACATCAGGAGGAAGGGTCCTTACAGTAGTTGGAACCGGATGCGATATTGCTGCGGCCCGAAACAGGGCGTATTCCGCTCTTGAGGATATCCGGTTTGAAGGATCCTTTTTCAGACGTGATATAGCTCTTGGAAAGGGTGTGGATCATCTTGAGTGAACCGCTTGCAGGAATAATAATAGGATCGCGATCTGACCTCGAATTAGGCCGCAAGGCAGCCGAAGCGTTGGAGTCTCTCGGAATTCCTTTCGAGATAACCGTAGCCTCGGCCCACCGGACCCCTTCTGATGCTGTAAATTACGCCAAAAATGCCAAGTCCAGGGGGATCCGGGTCATAATTGCCATTGCCGGGCTATCCGCGGCTCTTCCGGGTGTTATCGCCGCGCACACAACACTTCCCGTCATTGGCGTACCAGTGAGCGCCGGAACCCTGGGAGGCCTGGATGCTCTTCTCGCTATGGCACAGATGCCTCCCGGCGTTCCTGTTGCAGCTATGGGCATCGATTCCGCCAGGAATGCAGCTATTTTCACCGCTCGAATAATCGCCCTTTCAGATGAAAAGATCCATGAAAACCTGTGGAACAACACCGCTGCGGGAATGCAGAAAGTTGCCGCTTCGAGATCCGAGCTTGGAAGCCTCACTCAAGCGCCCGAATCAGCATTCGAGGAAAAATAGAAGTTGCCCGGATCTACTTGCAGATACAGCAGCTGGACGCGCTGGCTCAGAGAGCGCTGGGGGGGAAATGTGCGAAAGATCTCCCNNATTCTGTGACGCGTACGGTGGGGGCTCAGGTGCTTTCCTGAGGGGAGAAAACCTCGAAAGTCAGATCCGCCAGGGTTTTGAAAGGCTTCACCGCACCAGCGGAAACACCATGGCTATCCTGTATTTCCAGAGCTACTCCCCTACCAACACTTCTCCTGTAAAGTTCAGGAAAACTCTTGAAAAGGCGATTTCTCTTTCGATCAACACAGGCAGAGTGGCCGGCATAGCGGTAGGAGCCAGACCCGATCAGGTCCCGGATGAGATCCTGGACATCATGGAGTCGATCGGGGTGGGGAACAGTATCGACGTCTGGCTGGAACTGGGAGTTCAGACAACTGATCCTTCCGGTCTGAAGTGGCTGAGACGGGGCCACGGTCTTGAGGAGATCGAAGACGCATTTTCCAGGAGCACCGGCAGAAAGATCTTCACCTGCGCTCACCTGATATCCGGGATCCCGGGAGAGGCGCCCGGTCAACTGGCACGATCCGCCCTCCTGCTTGCCGGGATGGGCGTCCACGCGTTGAAATTTCATCCGCTTCACGTACTGGCCGGGACTTTTCTCGAAGTGATGTTGCATGATGGATCTTTCGTCCCGATCACGATCGATGATTACGTATCAGAAGTTGTACAGGCAATAAGAGTTTTACCACCCGATGTCCTGATCCAGCGCCTTTCAGCGGATGCCTCCCCTCCCCAGCTTGTTGCGCCCGGATGGATCGAGGGCAAAGCCAGAGTAATAACTCTTATCCGGGATCGCCTCAATGAGCTGGAGGCCTTCCAGGGAGACCTTTCTACTTTTTCCTCTGAGTGCCTATGTAGCCCAGAAAAACCAGAACCGGAAGAAAGATGAATTTGCCGTAGCCCGAAAAGAATTCCCTTGCGGCTGGTATCCGGATGGCCATTTTTACCGCCAGAGCAAGAGTCACGGTAATGAATAGAAGAGTGGTTATTGGCGACCTCCGGTTTTTCTCATCCTTGCTTTCATTATTCCGGATCTCGACATTCATGAGATATTCCCCGCTTCAGCGATGGCTCTCAGTAAGGTTTTTTCACCGATATTTCCACCGCTGATCACAATTCCGGTTTTCCTTCCGTTGGTCTTTATTTTTCCTGCAAGGAGTGCTGCAACCCCAATGGCGCCGGCCCCTTCGACGATCTGGTGGTGACGCGAGTGCAGAAAGGCTATTCCTCTTGCTATCTCGACCTCCGAGACCGAAGTCAGGCCGGCTACGACCTTTCTGATTAAAGGGAACAGCACCTGGGAGGCTGCTCCAGAGAGCGCATCCGCGTAGGTATCCTGTTCATCTACAGGAACAACCTCTCCCCTATCCCAGGCTACCTTCCATGTAGGATTCGTGTCTGCATGAACTCCAATGACCTCGATCCCGGGGCAGAGGGCTTTTGCAGCAGTAGCAACACCGGATATCAGTCCGCCGCCGCTGATAGGCACAATAAGAAGATCCATATCAGGAACTTCCATAACGAACTCCACCCCGAGGGTTCCCTGGCCGCAAACCACGTGGTGGTCCTCATAGGCAGAGACATATACAAGCCCTTCCTTCTTCGAGATGGACTTTGCCTCGAACTCCGCTTCATCGTAGAAGCGACCGATCACCCTGAGATCGACCATTCCATTCCCTCTGGAAACGATCGCCTCTCTTTTGGTATCAGGGCAGGAACCAGGGACACATATTACTGCTCCTATCCCGAGAAGGCTGGCAGCCATGGCTACTCCCTGGGCGTGGTTCCCTGAAGAGGCTGTTATTACTCCCCTCTTCCGTTCATGTTCGCTCAGGGCATACATCTTGTTGAGGGCTCCCCTTACCTTGAAGGATCCGCAGATCTGAAGATTCTCCCACTTCAAAAGGACATCGGCTCCAGCAATATCCGACAGTTCCGGGGATGTTTCCACAGGGGTCTGGCGGATCCTGCCTTCGAGAAATTTTCTGGCCTTAAGTATTTCTGTGATAGTCGGTTCTATTTTCAGCATTGGAGGACCTCCCTGAGATCTTCTACATCATTACCAGTGAACCTATCCCCTGCTCTATTGCCCTTACAAGAGCCAGTTTGGCTGTGGCTATGTCCTGAAGCGCCATTCCAGTAGCATCGAAGAGGGTGATCTCCTCTGAGGATCGCCTCCCGGGGGCCGATCCTGCTATTATCTCTCCGATCTCGTCAACGTCGCTCTCGCTGATCAGTCCCTGCCTGAAGGCCGTCTGCATCTCTCCCAGTTCGAGGGTCTGCGACCTGCAGTCGGCCACCAGTCTAATGTCGGGTAAAAGTTTCTCGTCGATCTCCTGCTTCCCCGGAAAATCGGCCCCGATAGCATTGATGTGGGTACCGGGCCTTACCCACTCTTTGCGGATAAATGGCTCATGGGCGGGAGTACATGTTACGATTATGTCCGATTCAAAAGCTTTTCGCTCAATATCATTCATTGGAACCGCCTCAAAAGAAACATTTGCGTACCCGGCGGACATCTCTTCGACGTACATGGCAAGTTTTCCCGGTTCCCGGCCCGCAACATATATTCGGCGAATACCCGGGAGCACGCTCATCAGTCCCTGTACCTGGGCTCTTCCCTGTGCTCCGGCACCCACTACCAGAACGGTCTCGGAATCCTTTCTCGCAAGGTATTTGGCTCCAATGGCTCCGGCTGCACCTGTCCTGATGTTCGTTATCGTCATTCCGTCAAGGATCCCAACAGGACGCCCCGTCTCGATGCTCATAACGATCACAAGGCCTGAAAGAGCCGGAATTCTTCTCTTGTCGGGATTATCGGCTACATAACCGACGATCTTCAGGCCCGCAAAACCCGTTCTTGAAAGATAGCCCGATTTGATGTCCATTTCGCGCAGGCCAGGTTCGAATTCGTGAGATACGACTGGAAAGAGTCCAGCCTCTTTGCCTGAATACTGCTCGTAGGCTGTTTCCACTGCCTCAACAACATCATTCATTGTCAGTAGTTTTGCAAGATCCTCGCTGTGTAAAACCCTTATCCTGTACATGGCTTCACCTCCTGTCAGGCGGCTGATTTGCTGAAAATACTATACATCATTCAGGGAAAGAGGATCAAAAAAAGGGGCCCCGAAGAAGCCCCTTGATCCTGCTGTGGACGAACAACCTAAAGAATTTTTTTCAGAGCCGAAAGAGCGGAATCATAATCAGGCGGATCGGTGGCCTCGGGGACTATCTCCACGTAACGGAGTATATCTTCCTTATCCACGACGAAAACCGCCCTGGCAAGAAGCCTGAGGTCCTTTATCAGGACTCCCCAGCCCGTTCCGAAAGAAGCGTCCCGGTGGTCTGAAAATACTTTGACAGCATCGATACCGCCCGCGACACAAAATCTCTCGATAGCAAACGGAAGATCCATGCTTATATTCATAACTGCGACATCTTCCGGCAGGGATGCCGCCTCTTCGTTAAACCAGTGCGCCTGCAGATCGCAGACCGGGGTGTCCAGGGAAGGAGTAACCGATATCACCTTGATCTTTCCCTTGAAATCATCCAGCGTAACAACCTTCAAGGTCTGGTCTAGAACCGCAAAACCAGGAACCTTCTCTCCGACCGTCAGTTCCGGACCGACAAGGGTCATCGGATTACCCTTCATAGTAACTGCTTTCGATCTTTCCATCATCGCACCTCCTTTTGTATCCCGAACCGGCCCAACTACTGAACCTGCCTATAGGCCTGTTTTTTTGCTCCGCAGAGTGGACAGGATTCCGGAGCTCCTCCCTCCGCAATATGGCCGCATACGGTACAGAGGAAATAATCAAGTTTCTTTTCCGCGCCAAGTGCCGCCTTGGCCTTAACGTAGAGTTCTGCGTGGACCTTCTCGGCCTCGTTGGCGAGGCGGAATGATCTTTCTGCCTGGGTCGCACCCTCTGTTTTGGCATCTTCGATGAAACCAGGATACATGGTCTCGAACTCATACGTTTCGCCGGCTATTGCTGAATCAAGGTTCTCGGCAGTTGATTTGATCATTCCCATTGATCTCATGTGGGTATGCGCGTGGATGGTCTCGGCCTCTGCGGCTGCCCTGAAAAGTTTGGCAGCCTGGTGGAAACCCTCTTCGTCAGCCTTACTGGCAAAAGCAAGATATTTTCTGTTGGCCTGGGACTCACCTGAAAACGCTGCCTCAAGGTTCTTCATGGTCCTCTCTTTTGTCATGTTCATCACTCCTTGAAAGGTTATTTAAAATCTTTCCAAATATAACACGGTTCTCCACTTCGGACAATCCAGTGAACGATATTTAATAACAGAGTTGACGCAGGGTAATCAGATCACCAAGAACTCCGTAGGCCGTGTCATAAAGATCCGGGTTCTCCTGGGTGATAAGGATCGGCCCCATCAGATCGGTATGGATCCTCAGAACGGCACCACCGCCGGAGACGAGAGAAAAGTGGTGAGAGTGTGAAATCTCTTCAACTCCAACCTTGCCAAAGACCTTCCCCTTTTCTTTCCAGGCTTTGCAGACAAGTTTGAGCTTTTTCCCGGACTCTGCGGCTTTTCTGATATCAGCGGGGGTAACTCCTGCAATGCCATGCCTGTCAACGTCAAGAGGGGTCATATCGGCGTCAAGAAGAACATTGGCAAGAGCAGAGATCTTGGCGGAAGCATCCCATCCATCGACATCGTTCCCGGGATCTGCTTCGGCAACACCCATGTCCTGGGCTTCCTTTACTGCTTCCGCGAAACCCACACCCTCTTCCATCCTGGAAAGGATGTAGTTGGTAGTTGAATTAAGAATACCATCCACCGCTGTGACGACACACCCTTTAAGGCAGGACTCCCGGAGATTGAAGACAGGAGCACCATCCATTACAGTGGTCTCAAAGAGGAATTTTTTGCCCACCGACTTGGCCAGACTGGAGAGTTCCCTGTAGGAAAAGGCTATGGGGCCCTTGTTAGCAGAGATGGCATTGCGGCCCCGGCTCAATGCGGTCCTTATATGGGTGGCCGCCGGTTCCCCCCGGTTCTCAATGGAGAGGGTCGACAGTTCGACTATCACGTCATAATCCAGACTTCCTGCCGCCTCCACCCCGGTAATATCTGTATAACCGGGGTGTCCTTCAGGAAACCGTCCCCTTGAATCCATCTCTTCCAGTGCCAGGCCGAGGTCAATTCCCTTCGTGTCAACAAGTGAACCTCCTCTTCTGGTCACGATGGCAACGGGAACAAGATCATCAAGCGGAGACATTCCAGGAAAACGGGATCTCTCCAGTGTGAGGATCCTGGCAATTGTCCTCCCGACGTTTCCAAAACCTATGAAAAGCGCCCTCATTGCAATTTCTCCAGTTTAAGAATTCCGGATGAAATATCCGAGACGGCATCCAGAAGCCGCTGAACCTCTTCGGTCGTGTTATAAAGAGATACCCCGACTCTTGTGACCCCGCCTTTCTCAAGAAGGCCCAGAACCTCTATCGGGCGTATCCCGTAAAAATGACCGTCCCAGGCACAGATACCACGGGTGTCGAGGAGTTTGCATACATCTATCGGATCCATTCCCTCCATAGTGAATGATACCGTGGGAACTCTCCCTGATCCGAACGGCGTTCCGACTATCTCAACTCCCGGTATCTTTTTTAGCCCATCATAGATCTCCTTGCCAAGGATGTGCTCATACTCCCCTATGCGGTTCATGCCACTAAATATCTTCTCCCTGTAAGACCCACCGCTTCCAAAAGTCGCAATAAACTCTACTGCAGCCTTCACACCCGCGATAGCGGCATGATTGAGCGTTCCGGTCTCTATACTGTAGGGAGCGTGCTGTTCCTGGGTCCTGAGGGTGAACACGGGAAGCCTGTCAAGCAGCCCTTCTCTTGAATAGAGCAACCCTATATGAGGACCGTAGAATTTGTAAGCCGAGCAGAGCAGGAAATCCAGACCGAGCTCGTTGACGTCTATCGGAAAATGTGGAGCATAATGAACAGCATCGACCAGCAGCAAAGCCCCGACCCTGTGGGTCATTGCTCTTACCTTCTTTACGTCGTTGACAGTTCCGATGGCGTTGGAGGAAAAGCCCATGGCGACAAGCCTGGTATTCTCTCCTATTTTTTCATCAAAATCCTCATAATCGAGGATGCCGTCCGGAAGAAGGCGAACTTCTCTGACAACGACACCTTCGTCCCGAAGCGCCAGCCATGGCCCTCTGTTTGCTTCATGGTCGAGCTGTGTTATCAGGATCTCGTCGCCGGGTAAAAGGGTCTTGCCTATTGCCCTGCTCAGGGAGTAGTTCAGGGTAGTCATGTTGTGTCCGAAAGATATGTTTTTTCCGCCGGTTGCTCCAAGAAATACGGCTACCGCTTCCCTGGTCTCTTCAATGATCCTGTCCGATTCGTTGGTCGTGATGAAGAACCCGTGGGTATTCGAATTGCATGTGCAATAATATGAAACTATTGCGTCGATGACCGACTGCGGAACCTGAGTTCCCCCCGGGCCGTCGAAATATGCCAGGGGAAAACCCATATGCTCTCTTGAAAGGGCAGGAAATTCATTTCTGCGTGCTGGAATATCAAGGTACTTCTGTTCGATCCTCATTGAAAAGATACCTCCCGTTGATTCAGATTTGAACAGGGGATCAAATGTTGAATTAACTCACATCAACGCTAAAAATACACCATCAGATATAATATATTGCATTCAATTTGCAATTGCAAAACCCATTTTCAGGAAATAGGATATTCATGCTCAAAGAGGAGGAGATTAAATGAAAACCCGCACTGAGCAGATACTTGAATTTCTGGAAAAGACTGACCGGGCAAAGAACGTCATCAGGATGGGCTACCTGGGTGACGGAAGCCGCCGTGAAAGCACCGCTGAACACATGTGGCACCTGTCAATATGGGCGATGCTGCTCCATAAGGAGATAAATTTCGAGGCAGATCTGCCCAGGACGCTTTTGCTTGTCCTTACCCACGATCTTGTCGAGATCTACGCCGGCGATACCTACGCCTACGATGATGCGGGGATCAAGGGCCAGCGAGAGCGTGAGGTTATGGGTGCGGAAAAACTCTTCGCGATCCTGCCGGACGATCTCGGAAAGGAGTTCCGCGACCTTTGGGACGAGTTTGAGGAAGGCAAAACTCCGGAAGCGCGCTTCGCCAAAGCTCTAGACCACATACAGGGGTTTGCCCAGAATTGCATCTCGAAAGGGAAGTCCTGGAAAGAAAACGGGATCAAAAGGGAAAGGACATTCTTCAGGACCGACCCTGCCAGGGAAACTGACCCTGTCTTTGCCGAGATCCTGGACCACCTGTACGAGATAGCCGACAACGAGGGAGCATGGGGAGCCTCAAAAGGGAAGAACAGCGACCCTTGAACAGTCAATAGCAAGAGCACAACAGGACCAGACAGGCAAAGATCAGTCGGGATGCTGGTTTTACTGCTCACCATTGACTGTTTTCGGGTCACGCCATCTATCTCAACACATCTTTCGTAACAGTTCCAGATAATCCTCTTTCTCCATAGGTCTCGGATTGCTGGAGTTGCTCCCATTCCTGGCTGAGTTTTCGGCGATAGTCTCCATGTCCTCTTCCTTGACACCAAGCGAACTGAAGCCGGGAAGCCCCACTTCCCGCGTGAGTTCCGCTACGTGTTCAACGGCTTTTTTCGCGCCTTCCTCAGCGGTTTGGAAGGAGTACCCCATAGCAGCGGCAACCCGTGCGTACCTTTCGACGCAAAAGGGCAGGTTGAACTCCATCACGGAAGCAAGAGCCACTGCATTGCACATCCCGTGGGGAGCATCGTACATACCTCCAAGAGCCTCGGCGATGCAGTGGACCGCGGCTACATCGGAGTGAGAAAACGAGATCCCTGCAAGAACGCTTCCCATCAGCATCCCGGCTCTCGCCTCCATGTCTTTACCTGAACGTACCGCCCTTGGAAGGAATTTGACTATCATCTCTATCGCGTGGATGGCGCAGGCATCGGCTATAGGCTCGGCGGGAATTGCCGTGAAACCCTCGATCGCGTGAACCAGAGCGTCCATTCCGGTCGCGGCTGTAAGCATTGGCGGCATGGAAGCCGTAAGTTCCGGATCACAGAGTGCGACTCTTGCGGCGATCCTCGGGTGCCTTATGCTGAATTTATACTTCTCGGCCGTATCCGTGATCACAGAGCTGAAAGTTACTTCGCTTCCCGTTCCGGATGTGGTTGGTATCGCCACCATGGGAAGCGTATCTTTTCGGACGGCATTTCTTCCTTCATATTCTCTTATCTTTCCTCCATGAGTGGCTAGGATCCCTATTCCTTTGGCGCAGTCGATCGGGCTCCCTCCTCCGAGAGCTATGAGGCAGTCCGCCCCGAATTCCCTGGCGGCAGAAGCGCCTTCCATGAC
>DFYG01000110.1:11784-13956 GCA_002382605.1 Synergistaceae bacterium UBA4088
CTTCAAAACATCCGCAACCGATGAAGATACTCCCGCGCCGAACTCTATTCGTGTCGGCAGTTCAAAACTGAACGGTTTCAGGACTCCCACAAAAACAACCTCCCAGACTTTTAATCATTTAATACAACATTCTTTTCCCGGCTATCCTAAAACTCGTAATCGGATCTGTCGACTACCCCTCTCGGAGGCAGTCCCTCCAGAAAAGCTTTTACATTCTCTGCACCCAGCCTGGCCGCTATCGGGAAGATACCATCGACAAGGTTTGTGTTGTGGGGGGAACCCAGAAGGTTGTCAAGTTCAAAGAAGGGGTGATCAAGAAGAAACTCACCGTGTGTAAGAGGCTCCACCCACCATGCATCAATGCCAACCCTGAAATCGGGGTTTGCCTTCATGTGTTCATAAAGAGCCTTCTGGTCAATTATGGGGCCACGGGCAGGATTGATGAAAATGGCATCTTTTTTCATCATGGAGAGTTCAGCTTTACCGATGAGCCCCTTTGTTTTTTTCGTCAGCGGGAGAGCCAAAACCAGTACATCCGATCCCCTCAGTATCTTTTGAAGATTTCCCATATCCCCGATAAAATCAACCTGATCATCTGTCTTCCCGCTGTTGTTGACAGCGATTATCTTCATTCCCATGGGACGGACAAGTCTGGCAACTGCTTTTGCGATCCCTCCATAACCTACAAATCCGCACGTTTTGCCTCGAAACCAGGTGCTGACCAGGCTTCTGTCGAACTGCCCCTTCTCAAGACGTTTGTGCCCCTTCTGGAGATGCTTTCCGAGCGAGAGGATCATCCCGAGAATCTGCTCGGCCATGGGATCCGCCCACGCTCCGGTATTGGCGCAGATGATAACTCTCTCCGGTATGTCTGAAAAGGGGAGTGCATCGACTCCCGCCAGAAGAGTCTGAAGAAGGCACCCATCTTTAAGGAGATAGTAATCTTCTTTATCCAGTTCGTTGTGCATCATAAAGGAGATGACCGCGTCAGCCTGCCTCAGCATAGAGGGGCGTTCCGGATCACCGCGCTCTGGTATACGCAAAATTGAAGCGGTTTTTCCTAAAGCTTTTTCTACAGCTTCGTCCCCCTGTGCTTCAGGAGGGAAGGTAACAATGACTCTCCTGGTCTCCATCCTTGTTCCTCCCTTGATAAAATTCAATTCGACTGATCCAGAGATCCAAGTGCATTCGAAATATCGGACCAAACTGGTTCGACAGGCTCGATCCCGGCAGAGAGCCTTATCAACCCTCCCGAAATACCCACACTCTGTCTCTGCTCCTCGGTAAGAGATCTATGGGAGGTTTTTGCCGGGTGAGAGATCGTGGTAGACGGTGAAGCCAGGCTTGGGACCAATTCCACGATCTCTAGTCTTTCGATAAATTCAGATGCCGCTTTTTCGCCTCCCCTGATCTCGAAGCTGAGCATACCTCCAAAACCATCATTGAGGATCTTTCTGGCGGTGCCATAACTTGCGTGCCGCTCAAGCCCCGGGTACTCGACCCTTATCACTGCAGGATGTTTCTCAAGAGCCCTTGCAAGGAAGATGCCGTTGGCTGAGTGCGCTGCCATGCGGAGGTGCAGTGTCCTTATCCCGCGCTGGACAAGCCATGCGTCGAACGGGCTCATGCTTCCTCCAAGCATTGATCTGAATTTCAGGCTCTTNNCTCCACGAACGAACGGCTTGCTGCCAGTACTCCGCCCGTAACATCACTGTGGCCGTTGAGATATTTTGTGAGGCTGTGAAGCACGACGTCGGCTCCCATCCTTGCCGGCCGACAGAGAACCGGGGTGGCGAAGGTATTGTCGACAAAAAGCATCGTGCCATTGGCCGCGGCTATTTCAGCAAGAACGGGAATATCCGCTACTCCCATCATCGGATTTGATATCGTCTCAAGGTAGATGACCTTTGTGTTGACCTTTAAGGCCATCCTGACAGAATCGGTATCAAGGGTGTCGACAAGATCGACTGAAACCCCCCAGTCCCTGAGGAAGCCGTCAATGAAGGAGAATGTCCCCCCGTAGAGGATCCTGTCGGCGATGATGTGGTCCCCTGGCTTCAGAACAGCAAGGAGTGCGGTCGTTATAGCCGACATCCCGGAGGAGAAGACAAGAGCTGATTCGGTCCCCTCAAGAGCCGAGACTGTCTGTTCGAGGATGTCCGCGTTGGGGTG